>JAESRG010000008.1 GCA_016764785.1 Paracoccaceae bacterium | reverse complement strand
CAAAAATGCGTGAGAAATCCACGTCTACCGCCGTTTTTCGTCAGCTTTTGCGCGAAATTAGCCATTTGCTTGCCTACGAAGTGACGCGCGGCTTGCCGATGACCACAACCACTATCGAAACCCCGATGGAGGAAATGGAAGCCCCCATTCTTAAGGGTAAGAAACTGGCACTTGTGTCAATTCTGCGGGCCGGAAACGGGTTGTTAGACGGGGTTCTTGAACTAATCCCGTCAGCGCGCGTTGGCTTTGTGGGGCTTTATCGTGACGAAAAAACCCTGCAACCTGTTCAGTATTATTTCAAGGTTCCCAAAGGGTTAGATGAACGGGTTGTCATTGCGGTTGACCCGATGCTGGCCACCGGTAATTCATCGGTCGCGGCAATTGACTTGCTGAAAGAAGCAGGCGCCACCGATATTCGGTTCCTGTGTCTGCTGGCCGCGCCCGAAGGTGTTGCGCGCATGAAAGAAGCCCACCCAGATGTGCCGATTGTGTCGGCAGCCCTTGATCGTCAGCTAAGCGATATTGGTTATATCCTGCCGGGTCTTGGCGATGCGGGCGACAGAATGTTTGGTACAAAATAAAGGCTAAAGGTTTGCCAGACGCAGTTTTGCGATCTGGTGGACCTGATCCAGTGCCTCACGGAATTCTTGGTCATAGCTGTTGTCGATACGGCTGCGAAAATTCTCAAGAATTTCGGTGCGATGACGCCCTTTGACTGCCAAAATATACGGAAAACCGAATTTGGTTTTATAGGCGTCATTCAGTGCGGTGAACGCGGCGAATTCAGCGTCGGTACATTGATCTAGCCCAGCACTTGCCTGTTCAGACGTGCTTTCATCTGTCAATTCACCCGATGTTGCCAGCTTTCCTGCCAAATCAGGGTGGGCGCGGAGCAGGGTGAGCTGACGCTCAACGCCAGCGTTTTCAACGACTTCGCGCATTTTTACCGAAAGGTCAGGAACGCCTGTCACAAACGACCCTTCGGCCACCCACGGGGAATGCTCATAGATACCGCCATATCGGCGGACAAAAGCGTCTTGCATGTCTTTTCTGCTGCGCATAATGAATCCTGAATTTCTGCTTTCCGACCTGAATTTGTGCGGTTAGTCTGAAAATAACAAGAGGGAACAGTAAATGGAATCGATTTTACACGAATGGATCAGTCTATTTGTGCGCTGGGCGCATATTGTGGCTGCGATGGGCTGGATCGGCGCGTCGTTCTATTTCATGTGGCTGGATGCCTCGTTGAAAAAACGCAAAGGATTGCCCAAAGGCGCCAAGGGTGACAGCTGGGCCGTGCATGGTGGTGGTTTTTACCATGTGGTCAAATACCAAATTGCCCCAGAAGAAATGCCCGAGGCCCTGAAATGGTTCAAATGGGAAAGTTATACCACGTGGCTGACCGGATTCCTGATGCTGATGGTAACCTATTATTGGGGGGCAAACGGGTTTCTGATTGACCGCGAAGTCATGGATCTGGAGGTCTGGGAAGCCATCACAATTTCGGTTTTATCGCTGGCTTTGGCATGGATATTTTATGATATGCTGTGCAAATCGCCCCTGCGGAAAAAGCCGATATTGGTGTTTGCGGTGCTGTTTGTTGGGATTGTCGCGGCGGCATACGGGTTTCAACAGGTATTTTCGGCGCGGGCGGCATGGCTGCATACCGGCGCGATTATCGCCACGATGATGACCGGCAATGTGTTTCTGGTGATCATCCCGAACTCTCGTGTTGTGGTCGCTGACCTAAAGGCGGGGCGCACACCCGACGGAAAATATGGCGAGATCGCCAAGCTGCGTTCGACGCACAACAATTACCTGACGTTGCCGGTGGTTTTGATGATGATTTCCAACCATTATCCAATCACATTCGGGCACCCTTATGCGTGGGTGATGGTGGCAATGGTGCTGGTTATCGGTGCGGTTGTACGGATTTTCTACAACATGCACGAGGCCGGAATTCACGGTAAAGCCATTATGTGGCAGTGGCCGGTTGTGGTGGCGCTTGGCCTTGGGTTGATCGCGTTTTCAACGTGGCGGCCGGACCAAGTAGAGGTTGATTTCTATCCGACTGAGGCGATGGAAATCGTTGCAACCCATTGTTCTGCCTGTCATTCCTCAACACCAACGCATGAATTCTTTGAGGATGCCCCCGGCGATGTTCGGTTCGATAGCCTTGATGAAATTCGGGCGCATCGCTCAAAAATGTTGGCGCAAGCAGTGTTATCAAACTCCATGCCACTGGGCAATGAAACCGGAATGACGCCCGAAGAACGCGCTATTTTAGGGTCATGGTTGCGCGCCGGCGCACCGGCTGAATAATGCCAACGCTACTGGTCAAAAACGCCGATGTGGTGGTGACAATGGACGCGACGCGGCGCGAGATCGCCGGTGATATTTTTGTGCGCGACGGGATGATTGAGGCCGTCGGCACCACCCCGCAGATCGCTGACAATATCGTTGATGCAGCGGGCTGTGTGGTCACGCCAGGGTTGGTAAATACCCACCATCACCTGTTTCAGACCCTGACTCGCGCGGTGCCGGGCGGGCAGGATGCGCTGTTATTTGGCTGGCTGAAAACCCTTTACCCCATTTGGGGGCGCATGGGGCCGGACCATATGTTTACCTCCGTCCAGATCGGGCTGGCTGAACTGGCCCTGTCGGGCTGCACAATGTCGTCGGACCATCTGTATTTATTTCCCAACGGTGTGCGGTTGGAGGATACAATCGAGGCCGCGCAAACCATTGGCCTGCGGTTTCACCCGACGCGCGGCGCGATGAGCATTGGCGAAAGTGACGGGGGGTTGCCGCCCGACAGTTTGGTGGAAGATGAGGCCGCGATTCTTGAAGATTGCATTCGTTTGATCGATAAATACCATGACAGCCGCGACGGGTCGATGCTACGGATCGGCATTGCGCCGTGCTCGCCATTCTCAGTCAGCCGTGAATTAATGCGCGATGCGGCGCTGCTGGCACGCGACAAAGGCGTAATGTTGCACACCCATCTGGCTGAAAATGATGAAGACGTGACCTATAGCCTTGAAAAATTTGGCTGTCGTCCGGGGCAATATGCCGAAGACCTCGGTTGGGTTGGCGAAGATGTTTGGCATGCGCATTGTGTGAAACTGGATACCAGCGAGATTGACCTGTTCGCGCGCACCGGCACCGGCGTGGCGCATTGCCCGTGTTCAAACTGTCGGCTGGGGTCGGGCATTGCACCGGTGCGCCAAATGCGCGACGCGGGCGTGAATGTCGCATTGGGGGTCGATGGGTCGGCCAGTAATGATTCTGGCAATCTGATCGCTGAGGCCCGTCAGGCCATGCTGTTGCAACGGGTGCAAAATGGGGCCGACAGTATTGGCGCGCGTGAAATACTTGAAATCGCCACCTTGGGCGGGGCCAAGGTATTGGGCCGCCCTGATTGTGGATCAATTGAAGTCGGTAAACGCGCCGATTTTGCCATTTGGGACATGTCCGGCCTGCAAAATGTTGGCGCATGGGACCCTGTCGCGGCACTGGTTTTTTGTGGCCCACAATCAGTGCGAGACCTGTATGTTGAAGGCCATGCGGTTGTAAGCGACGGGCATCTTACCGGCATAGATTTAGGTGCGGTTATTGCACATGCTAACGCCTTGGTGCGGCAACTCGTCACCTGAAGGTTGTGTTAACGATAACCTTCCTTGAAGTGAATAATCATTTATTTATAATGGGTTAAATAGGCCAAAGACGTTAAGACGTCTTTGTCTTGTGTCCAAGTAATGGTTCTTTCTGTTTCATTTTATAATAGATAGGTGTGTCATGCTGTACTCAATACTGTCGCGTTCTACGATTTTTACTTTGATGTTATTGCCTGTTCTTGGCGCTCCGGCGCCTGTGTTCGCGCAATCAGATGAAGCAATCGAGGCCTCTCGCAGGGTCAATATTGCGGGTCGCCAACGGATGTTGTCGCAACGCATGTCCAAAGCTGCCTGTTTTATATCGTCAGGAGTTAACGTCGATCTGCATTTTGACATGCTGAGCGATTCATTTTCCCTGTTTTCCGCCAGCCATGATGCTTTGCGGTCAGGTGATGTCGATATCGGCCTAAATGCTGAAACAAACGCGGTTGTTCTGAATGCGCTGCGCACAGTTGATAGGCGCTGGCAGGAGTTTTCACCGGAAGTTCAGGCAATTATCAGCTCAGGTATTGGCACACAGGAAAACACCCTAGCGATTGGAAAAAGCGGGCTGTCTGTGCTCAGAGATATGAATTCTGCGGTCGGGATAATTGCGCGTACCTATGGTGATTTGCTTGAGGATATGCCTCTGATTCAGTCGATAACCATCGACCTTGCAGGGCGTCAGCGGATGTTGACCCAAAAAGCCGCGAAAGAATTTTGTTTGATTGATTCCGGGATTTATGCCGAAGTTAATCGCGAAAATCTGACCGAAACCATTTTAAATTTCAGTAATACGCTCGACGCGCTCATCAACGGGCTTACCGGGTTTGTTATGGCTCCGCCCAGCGAACAGGTGTTTGACAAACTCATAGAGGTCGAAACGGCATGGGTGGCTCCGTATGAGGTATTGGCGCGCGTTGCTGATGGAGATGAAATCACCGACGAGGACCGCCAGCTTATCGCAGAACAGATCGATAATGTGCTGACCTTGATGAATCAAGCTGTCGGGATGTATGAACTCGGGCCGTGAAATCGGGGCAACGACTGTCGGCTGCTCCGACGTCCTAATCTTCTTAGGGCCCTAATCAGCCCTATTCGACCCGTTAACCCAAACCGCAGAAATCGCGCGATCATCCCCGAGCATAATTGTCGGAAAAATCTGTTCCCAGAAATCTTCAGCCCGTTTGACCCGTTGTTCAATCACTGGGGTTGAGGCCATGTCGATCACTACAATGTCGGCCTCCCGCCCTGCAACCAGATTGCCGATTTTATTGCCGACATGCAGCGCATCAGCGCTGCCTTGGGTGGCCATCCATAGTAATTGTGCGGGGTGCAGGGCATCGCCGCGCAACTGCCCGATTTCATAAGCCGACGCCATTGTGCGCAGCATTGAAAAAGACGAACCGCCGCCAACATCGGTGGCCAACCCTGTCGGGATTTTCATTTCATGGGCTTTGGTCGCATTAAACAACCCAGATCCGATAAACGCATTTGAGGTAGGGCAATGTGCCAGCGAGCTACCGCCATCGCGAATGGCGCTCCATTCACGGTCCGACAAATATATCGAATGGCCAAGAACCGCGCCAGGGCCGGTCAGGCCAAAATGCTCATAAACGGCCAGATAATCTTGTTGATCGGGGAACAGGTCACGCACCCAGGCGATTTCCTCGGATTGTTCAGACAGGTGGGTTTGCATCAGACAATCAGGAAATTGCGCCCACAACGCGCCGGTGGCCTCAAGCTGGGTCTCGGTTGAGGTCGGGGCAAACCGCGGGGTAATCACATATGACAGCCGGTCTTTGCCATGCCATTTTCGAAGTAAAGCCTTGCTGTCGTCATAGCCAGACTGGGCGGTGTCGCGCAGCCCATCGGGCGCGTTGCGGTCCATCATCACCTTGCCACCCATCATCCGCAGCCCGCGTTTTTGCGCGGCTGTAAAATAGGCGTCAACGCTTTCGGGATGAATTGTGCAATAAGCACAAGCGGTTGTGATGCCGTTTGACAGGTTTAAATCCAGATATGTTTCGGCCACTTGGGCAGCATATTTTGCATCATGGAACCGCGTTTCTTCGGGGAAAGTATAGGTGTTCAGCCAGTCAATCAGCCGTTTCCCCCAGCTGGCAATAATGGCGGTCTGGCTGAAATGGGCGTGGCTGTCGATAAACCCCGCGATGATCAGATGGTCGCCATAATCGGTAATCTTGGCCTCAGGGTATTTGGTTTTCAGGTCATCCGCTGGCCCAACCGCGCGGATCAAACCGCCGTCAATCAGCACCGCGCCCCTGCGCACGTGCTGCACGGCGTCATCAACTGGCACCTGCCAAGGATTGGCCGAAAAGCTAAGGGTTTGCCCAAGGAGTAGTGTTGTCATGATATTTCCTGATCCGTTCACGTTAATTTCGCAAAAAACCGATGCAATTGCAATCTCGGGGGCGTAAGATATGCCAACTTATTTACGAGGCCAGCATGATCGACGAATTTCTTCAGGATGACGACTATACCCTGAACGCTGGCCTGATTGATGCCATCCTTGCCACTGTCGAAGCCGGTGAACACGGTCGGTTGGTGGCGTTGCTGGAACCGCTGCACGAAGCTGATATCGCTGACATGCTGGAGCAGATCAGCCCGTCGGAGCGTGAAAACCTGCTGATCCTGTGGGGCCATAAAATTGATGCCGGAGTGTTGTCGGAGCTTGAAGAAGGCATCCGCGACGAGGTCATGCGCGACTTGCCGGATGCGTTCCTGGCTGAGGCGGTGCGCGAACTTGATACCGATGATGTGGTCTATCTGGTTGAGGATCTGGACGTACCTCAGCAAGAAAAACTGCTCGAAAAACTGGACGCGGTTGATCGGGTGGCGGTTGAGCAGGCGCTGACCTATCCCGAGGATTCCGCTGGTCGGCTGATGCAGCGTGAATTTGTGGTGGCGCCAAACCATTGGACTGTCGGACAGGCCATTGATTTTATGCGTGCAGCCGATGATTTGCCTGAGGTGTTTTATGACGTCATTATCGTTGACCCGATGATGCACCCCGTTGGTGATGTGCGTCTTGGCATGATCATGGGGACTGAACGCGACGTTCTATTAATCGATCTGATGCCTGATAATTTTCGCACCATTCCTGTTGAACAAGACATCGAACATGTCGCCTATGCGTTCAACCAATATCATATGGTTTCGGCCCCTGTTGTGGATGAAAATGGGCGGTTGGTGGGCGTTATCACCATTGATGACGCGATGGAGGTTCTGGAAGACGAGGTTGAAGAAGACATGAACCTGTTGGCTGGGTTGGGCGATGAGGATCTGTCGAGCCGTGTTTGGCGGACCACTAAACGCCGGTTTCCGTGGTTGGCTGTTAACCTGTTTACCTCGGTGCTGGCGTCAATGGTGATTGCGCTGTTTGCCGAAACGATGGAGCAGATCATCGCGCTTGCAGTGCTGATGCCAATCGTGGCCTCGATGGGGGGCAATGCGGGCACGCAGGCCCTGACCGTTGCGGTGCGGGCCATTGCTACGCATGACTTGACCTCGGCCAATGCGATGCGGGTTGTGAAACGCGAGGTGCTGGTTGGCTTGGCTAATGGCTTTGTTTTTGCCGTGATCATTGGCATTGTCGGGGTTGTCTGGTTCGGCGACCCGATGCTGGGTGTGGTGCTGGGGCTGGCGATGATTGCCAACCTTTTGGTGGCCGGACTTGCGGGAATAATGATTCCGATCACGCTTGATAAACTCGGGATCGACCCTGCGCTGGCTTCGGGGGTTTTTGTGACCACGGTAACCGATATTGTCGGGTTTCTTGCATTTCTGGGGCTGGCAGCAATGCTGCTGCTTTAGAAACGCTATCGGAGTAGCGTCTTAGTTCGGCATCCGCAGAATTTCAGTGCGGTTGCCTTTTTGGATACGGATTGAATCGTCGCTAATTGCCACCACGCGCCAGCCAGAAAAACTGTCGCCCAGACCAACTTGCAAAATACGCCCCGAGGCCAGCCGGATCAAAACATCGCGCGCATCAGCCGTGCCAAATATACCGATCAAACTGGTTTTACGCAGGTTAATACCATTCTCGATTGTGGCGGCGCGCTGGACAGATGCCGAGGTCGGCAAGTTCACAGTTTGCGGATCAGCTGGCACGCGCGGTGCGACAGCACGGGGGCGGTCGCGGGCTATTTCAGCGATGCGGGCCGCGTTGGCTTCTGAACCACTGTTCCGGTGATCTGGCCGTTGTGCGATGGCCGGAGCTGCATCAGATAGCATCGGATTAATCGGGGCTTCGAGGTCAATAACTGCCTGCGGACGACGGCGCGGGCGCAGGGCATTGGCCTCGGCTATGGCCGGGTCGACTTCGGTGTTTTCGGTTGTCTGGTCTTCCTGATCTTCGGGCACTGGTTCAGGAATGGCGCGGCCGGAGCGCAGAATAGGCAGCCGGTCCGGTTGGCCTGACACAAGTTGAATTGCCCCGTTTTGCAAGAGCGTGATCGCGTCCAGCTCAACACTGGCAACGTCGATTTGTGGCGTTGCCTCGGGGGTTTCCACCGTCTCGGATTCGTTACTGGGGTTTTCGATAATGGTGTCGAGCGGTTCTTCAATCGGCACGTCAGCCGGTGCGATTTCGGGTTGCACAATATTTGCGATGTCTGTTTCAACAGGCTCAACAGGCTCAACAGGCTCAACAGGCTCAACAGGCTCAACAGGCTCAACAGGCTCAACAGGCTCAACAGGCTCAACAGGCTCAACAGGCTCAGCTATTTCCGGCTGCGACCCAGGCTCGGGAATGGCGTCGCCTGAACGCAACACCGGCAGGCGATCTGGTGGTCCGGAAACCAGCTCAATCGCGCCATTTTGCAAAAGCCTGAGGGAGTCAGTATCGAGAACTGCGACCACTGTTTCAGGTTCCACAACAACCGGCACGTCGGCGAGCGGAAGATCTGGCCGACGAACGGGAATGATTTCCGGACGCCCCTCAACCACCCTGAACCCCAAAGCTGCGTTCGCAGCGGTTTCGGGGTCAACCTGAATGGTCTCGATGATGATGACTTGTGGTTCAACCTGAACGACTGCCTGCTGCGGGGGCACTGGTCGGCCACTACGCAGTTTGGGCAGAATGTCGGGCAGGCCGCGGGTTATTTGCACAACCTGGCTTTCCATCAGCACTTGCGGCAGGGCAACGGATTCCAGATCGGCCATAGAGATACCGAAACTGTTGGCAATTTCGTTCTGAACGTCACGGGGCAAGGTCGTTGCCAATGCGGGCACAGTTTCAAGCACAAACCGGATGCTGGCGATCGTTTTCGGCGCCAACGAGGTTTCGAAAACGCTGATATCTGGCGGCAGCTGCGTGCTGTGTCCCGTCGCGGCCGGCTCTGGCTGTGGAAGTGTCAGGACCGCGGTTAAGACGTTATGCGGGTCAATTGACGGAGGCCGATCAGGGGACTCGGGACGCGCAATTTCCGCAATGGGCGCCGGAAGCGAGAACCGGATGTCTTCTTGCTGAAGCGAGAAAACAACATCAAACGGATCCTCGGTCGGGGGTGCCGGTTCAGGTACAGCGTCCAGTACGATTGCATCCAGTCGTCTTGCCGGAACATAGGGCAACAGGTCACGCGCGGACTGCGTGGAAAGTGCCATGAGCTGGATTTGTTCGGGGAACTCAGTGCCCTCTGGAAGAACATTGTCACGACTGGCGTCAAGACTGGGATCAGCCCCCTGAAACGGAGCAAACCCGACGACCTCTGGCGGGCTTTCCCACCATAAATACGGGTCGCTAATTCGAAATGTTGCCGCCCCGCCAATGAGGCCGCCAACCAGAATCAGACCTGCTATTATCAAAACAGCGGCCCGGATACGGTTAATCGGTAATGTAAAATAAGGCTTGTCAATAAAGCCGTCAATCGGGGAGCGCGTGGAATAGGCAACCGCGTTAAACCCGTGGCTTTTGGCAAAGGCAAAAGCCTCATGCATGGTTTTATTGCGCGCACCGACGATGCGATTGCGGCCCTCATTGTCGGTGCTTCCGATAGCGACGGCAAGATCGCCAGCCGCATGCGGGGTGATTTTTTCAAGAATACGGCGACCTTGCAGAGTCCGCGCACGCGGGTCTTCAGAGGTGATTTTTTCCGATTTTCGGATGATTTGATCGGCGGGCAACCAGACCCGTACTTTAAAATGCCGCCCCTCAAGCCTCTTGGCGATCTCGCGCATGTTGGCCATTTTTTCGCGCAAAGCCGCATCGCCAAGACCCACGCGCGCCAACTCATGCCAGTGCCCGTCAAAGGCAAGCTGGTGAAGCGCGATTCCGTCCATGGACATTTCAAGCGCGAGGGATGGAAGCGGACCTGCCATTATTCTTCAAACTGGTTTTTGCTACTTAATAAGCCTGTTAACATTATAATTTCCCGGAGTCTGCGTTATATGCTGAAAATGGGCGGAAACAGGCTCATATCTCAACTGGATTTTGGCACGTAAGGACGGACAAAAACAGCGAATACCGCAAACAGCGAAAAAAATGCAACAAATTCAGATTTTCATTGCAAATTTACACCGCAGCGGTTGACGAATAGGCAGGCATAAGGGTAGCAAAAATATAGGTATTTGTAATCATTATGATGGTTTCACGACTATAACGCGCCAGACAATAGGCACGGGGAGAATTTGATGAAGTTTTTAGGATCGGTTTTTCGGGGTTTGATTTGCGCCGTTGTGTTGGCCGCAAGCCCAGTTTTCGCCCAAAGTGTTACGTTGAACTCGCGCGATGGCACGCTGACGTTGACCGGACAGCTAAAGGACTTTGACGGCGAAAATTATTTAATTGTGACTGCGGTTGGCGAAATTTCGATCAGCATCGACCTGGTGATTTGCAGCGGGGATGGTTGCCCTAACCTTGTGGCCTCGGTCGACGCCTTTACGCTTGCCGGATCAAATGTCATTGGCGCGACGTTGCTGCCAACTTTGATTGAGGCTTATGCGCTGGAACGTGGTGGCGACCTGCAGATTGAATTTGGAGAAAGTGGCGCGATGCAGTTTGTGGTCACAGAGCCGGATGGCAGTGTTTATTCAACCATAACAGTGATGTCGGGCAGTTCGGACGACGCCTTTACAGCGTTGGCTGATGGGTCGGCACTGATTGGTCTGTCGTCACGCACCGCCTCTGAAGCCGAGATTGTTCAATTTGCCTCCGCTGGATATGGGCTTCTTACCGACCCTGATCAGGAGCGGATAATCGCATTGGACGGGGTTATTGCCGTCGTGAACCGGGATAATCCGGTTTCGGCGCTTAGTCTCGGGCAGATAGCCCAGATTTTCTCTGGCGAGGTGACAAACTGGTCGGGATTTGGTGGGCTGAACGCGCCAATTGTGACCTATCGGCGGGATGAGAATTCCGGCACCACGGCGGTATTTGACGAGATGGCAATGGCCCCAAATGGGCAGAATTTCTCAGGCAACAGCAATATTTTGCCAACGAATGCAGCCGTTTCTGATGCAGTTGGCCGTGACCTGAATGGAATCGGGATTAGCAGTATTGCAGACGAACGCAATGCACGGGCGATTGCGATCCGCTCGGTTTGCGGGCAAATTTTTGTCGCCTCGGATTTTACAATCAAAACCGAAGAATACCCTCTGTCCCGACGGATGTTTCTCTATACAAAATCAGGACCATTGCCGGATAAAGCTGGGGAACTAATTGACTTCATTACCTCAAATCTGGCGCAGGAAGTTGCCGAGAATTCAGGCTTTGTCGGGCAAAATGTTTCGCGGCTATCGCTGGACGAGCAAGGGCGGCGCATTGCCAACGCGATTGTTGCTGAAAATGATGCAAATGGTCTGGCTAACTTGCAGAATTTGTTGACAACTATTCTGGATGCGGAACGTCTATCGCTGACTTTCCGTTTTATCAGCGGCACGTCGACGCTGGATAATCGGGCTATTGGGGATATTGAGCGGTTGTCAGCAATGATTCAGGCGGGTGATTTTTCCAATCGTCAAATTCTGGTGCTCGGATTTACCGATAACATTGGGTCAGCAGATGAAAACGCCCGGCTATCGCAGGCACGGGCAGAACTTGTGCGGGACGCCATCATAGAGGTCACCGGCGCGAGTAACCTTGGCAATATCCAGATTACGCCAATCGGGTACGGAAATATCTCGCCACTGGATTGCAACGAGACCCCGAGTGGTCGCCAGACCAACCGCCGGGTTGAGCTTTGGATCAGATAACTTTGTTATCAAACGGAAAAGCGGCGCGGAGGCTTACGCCCCCGCGCCGCTTTACGACTTTTATTGATTAGCTGGTTGCTGCGTCTAGCGCCTGATCAAGATCGCGGATCAGGTCGGCGGGGTCTTCGATCCCGATGCTGAGACGTACCACATTTGCCCCTGCACCTGCCGCCTCTAGCTGCTCAGTGGTGAGCTGGCGGTGCGTGGTTGATGCCGAGTGGATAATCAAGCTGCGGGTATCGCCGAGATTGGCAACATGGCTGAAAATCTCAACTGAATCGACCAGTTTTATGCAGGCCTCATAGCCACCTTTGACAGCAAACGTGAACAACGCGCCGGCCCCTTTGGGATACAGCTTTGCCGCCCGGTCGCGGTAGGGCGACGAGTCGAGGCCAGCATAGGTGACAAAGTCAACGCGCGGGTCATTTTCCAACCATGTAGCGATTTTGACCGCATTTTCAACGTGGCGCTGCATACGCAGGCTGAGGGTCTCAATACCCATCAACGTATAATGCGCTGCTTGCGGGTTCAGGGTCATGCCCAGATCGCGCAAACCAATGGCAATGCCGTGGAAGGTGAAGGCAAGGTTTCCGAATGTTTCATGAAATTTTAGGCCATGATAGGCCGATTCTGGTTGCGATAGCGACGGAAATTTATCGCTGGCTGACCAATCAAAAGTGCCGCTGTCGACCACAATACCGCCCGTAACAGTGCCGTTGCCTGTGAGGTATTTGGTCAGTGAATGCACCACCAGCGTGGCACCCATTTCAATGGGTTTACACAGGTAAGGTGTGGCAAGGGTGTTATCGACAATCAATGGCACGCCGATTTCATTGGCAATTTTGGCAACTGCCGGGATGTCGGTCAGGTATCCGCCGGGGTTGGAGATGCTCTCGCAGAAAATCGCTTTGGTATTGTCATCGGCCGCTGCTTTGATGGCGTCGATATCGTCAAAATCAACAAAAGTTGCAGACCAGCCAAAACGGGTGATGGTGTTGCTGAACTGGGTAATTG
>JAESRG010000007.1 GCA_016764785.1 Paracoccaceae bacterium | reverse complement strand
TTCGGTTTGACGGCACATTTGGGGTGTTTCAGGGTGTTCAACGGGTTGCCCGCGCAATTTGGCAAGCGATGCCGCCGATCTGGGCCGTGCCCTCCATGCCCGCGCCAGCAAAACCAGCGACGATGGCAAATGTGGTGACAATACCATCATTGCCGCCATACACTATTTGCTTCATGAATTCTTGCAATTTACCGATCTGATGCTCAGAACTTTTATGAATTGCCAGTGCGGTTGGGGAATTGTTAGCCATTTTGCTGTCCTATTCGGGTTGCTGATTTCTTATCACATATTCATGCCCTTGCGCGCAACGCATTGCTGACATGAGAAGATTTTGGCAGACATCCCCCCGACCATGGGGTAAGGCTGTTAGAACAGCATTCGGAGGCGCATATGGCACAAACCCGCGATCTTTCAGACAAGGCCCAACGCCACCCTGAAAAGGCCCATAAGCCTGACACGCCGATCTTGCGTAAACCAAGCTGGATCAGGGTTAAAGCCCCGATTTCTGAGGGATACAACCGCACCCGTAAAATCATGCGCGACAATAATTTGACCACGGTTTGCGAAGAAGCTGGCTGTCCGAATGTTGGTGAGTGTTGGTCGCAGGGCCACGCGACGATGATGATTCTGGGTGATATTTGCACCCGAGGCTGTACGTTTTGTAACATTGCCACCGGCAAACCGACGGCCACCTCGCTTGATGCTTTTGAGCCGGGGCGCGTTGCCGCTGCGGTTGCAAAATTGGGCCTAAAGCATGTGGTGATCACCAGCGTTGATCGCGACGATCTGAAAGATGGCGGCGCCGAGCATTTTGCCCAAACCATTCGGGCGATACGCCGAAAAGCACCTGATACAACGATCGAAGTACTAACGCCCGATTTCCTGAATTGCGGCCCTGAAGCGCTTGAAGCTGTAGTTGAGGCAAAACCAGATGTGTTTAACCACAACCTAGAAACAGTGCCGAGCCTGTATCCAACAGTGCGCCCCGGTGCGCGCTATTTCCACAGTCTGCGGATTTTGCAGCGGGTTAAAGAACTCGACCCGTCAATGTTTACAAAATCTGGCATCATGGTGGGTTTGGGTGAAGACAAGCAGGGCGTTCAGCAAGTAATGGACGATATGCGCGCCGCTGACATTGATTTTCTGACCATCGGGCAATATTTGCAGCCAACCCCAAAACATCACATTGTTGATCGGTTTGTAACGCCGGAGGAATTTGCATCTTATCAATCTGCCGCATATGGCAAAGGGTTTTTGATGGTTTCAGCCACGCCACTGACGCGGTCCAGCTATCACGCGGGTGATGATTTCGCCCAACTGCGGGCAGCACGATTGGCAAAGCTGGGCAGTTAGCGGGGGATCCTCCCCCTTGGCTGCGCCAATTCCCCCGAGAGTATTTTCACAACAAAGAAGGCGTTTTTAGGGTAATCTGAAACCGCGACGGCCAATGCCTTTGTCGACGGTTAGCCATTCGGGCCAGCCAAAACTGCGTTCATAGAAAAATAGCACAGCGCAAATTGCCGCGATAACCAGAAACATAATAATGCGTTTTTTGCTTGGCGGATGCTGCGCAAGGCGTCGCATGCGCATAAGCCACATCATATTCATGAGGTGAACCTGACTTTGCCAATGTATGGCAGGTTCCGGTTTCGTTGTGCATAATCGATACCATATCCAACCACAAATTCGTCCGGAATTTCAAACCCGATCCAGTCTGCGGTCACGTCAGCTTCGCGGCGCGACGGTTTATCAAGCAATGCACAAACCTTTAATCGCGCTGGATTACGCGATTGAAGTAGGTGCAAAACATGGGTCATGGTGTGGCCGGTATCGATGATATCCTCAACCACCAGAATGTCACGGCCCTCAATCTCGCCGCGTAGATCTTTCAGAATACGGACCTCTCGCGAGGACTCGGTAGAGTTGCCGTAAGATGACGCCTCAAGGAAGTCGACCTCAACCGGCAGGTCAAGTTCCCGCACCAGATCAGCGATAAAAACGAACGATCCGCGCAGCAACCCGACAACTATCAGCTTATCGGTACCCTTAAAATAGGTTGAAATCTCTGTCGCAAGCGATTCAACCCGCGCCGCGATCGTTTTTGCCGAAATCATTTCGTCAATCACGTAATTTGAATGGTCCATGCACTTGTCCTTGTGATTCTTCGCCAGTTTATGTCTAACCAGTGTCAGACAGAAAGGCCAAGTTTACGTATGCCCAGCCAAACCGAAACCCGTATCATGCCACACAGCCCCGAACAGATGTTTGATCTGATTGGTGATATCGCAAAATATCCAGAATTCATTCCGTGGATCGCGGGCGCGCGTATTCGTAAGACCACCGAAATTGTGGATGGCACCGTGATCGAGGCTGATCTGATTGTGTCGTTCAAAGTTTTTCGCGAACGGTTTACCAGCCGCGTGACCATCAAGCCCGACGCTCGGACAATTGATGTTGAGTATCTGGACGGGCCGTTCAAATATCTGGTGAATAGCTGGCGCTTTACGCCGCATGCAGATGGCTGCGAGGTGTATTTTCATGTGGATTTTGAGTTCAAATCCAAGGTGTTGCAGGCCTTGATCGGTGTGGTTTTCACCCAAGCAATGAACCGCATTGTCGGCGCATTCGAAAAACGCGCCGAGGCTTTGTACGGTTAAGACGAGTGGTCGTAGGCGCGCTCTCCGTGCGACGCGATGTCCAATCCGGTAAACTCGTCTTCCTCGGATACTCGGATCGGGAAGATCAGTTTGACCAGCAATACGATTACGGTTGATACAACGATTGTGTAAACCGCAACGACACCTAGCGTGGTCAATTGCGCCGCCCAAGTGGCGCCGCCAAACACCGCAATCATCAAGGTGCCAAATATTCCGCCAACGCCGTGGACGGCAAACACATCCAGCGTGTCGTCGATTTTTAGATGGTTTTTGATCAGCCCACACATTTCCTGTGTCAGCACACCTGCAATTGCGCCGATTAACATGGCCTCCATCGGAGTGACCGACCCCGACGCGGGCGTGATCGCAGCCAATCCGGCGATTGTGCCAGTCACCAGACCCACCATCGACGATTTACCGTATTTAATCCGCTCCCATGCTGCCCACGACAGCGACGCCGTTGCAGCAGAAATATGGGTGACAACCATTGTCATCCCAGCGTCGCCCGAAACGCTAAGGTGCGAACCCGCATTGAATCCAAACCAGCCAACCCACAACATGGCCGCGCCCAACATCACGTAACCGGGGTTGTGCGGCGGTTTGCTTTTATCTTTGCGCGGCCCAAGGAAAAACGCCACAACCAGTGCCGCGAGGCCCGCAGTTTCATGCACTACAATGCCGCCCGCTAAGTCAACGGTGCCAAGTTCAAGCGCCCAGCCTCCTGCGGCCCAAACCCAGTGCACTACTGGCGAATAGACGATCAGCATCCATAATCCGGAAAACGTAAGTACAAAGCCAAAGCCGACGCGCTCAACATATGCACCAACGATCAGGGCAGGCGTGATGATAGCAAAGGTCATCTGAAAGGCGAAAAATACGATTTCGGGGATAGTGCCGGTCATGCTGTCAGCGGTGACGCCCGTTAGAAATACCTTGCCTAAACCGCCCCAATAAGCGTTTAACGCACCGCCGTCGCCAAACGCAATTGAATAGCCGAACATCAGCCACAAGATCGACATCAGACAGGCAATTGCCATCGTGTGCATCAACACCGACAACACGTTGCGCGATCGCACTAGACCACCGTAAAACAGCGCCAATCCGGGCAGGGTCATAAACAGGACCAAAACGGTTGAGGTCATAATCCATGCGGTGTCGGCAGCGTTCATTTTCAATATCCCCAGTGGTTTGCAGGGGTGTTGGGCGAAATTCAGCTTACCGCCAACGGAATTACGGGGTAATTCGGCGTTTTTAGGGGCAAATTATCGCTTTGCTTAATTATTATGCAGAATTTGGTGCGGTTTTCTAAAATTTAGGCAATTATTTAACGAACAAGCATTGAAAGCGCTTGCGTAACACTGGCTTGGCGCACCAACGCGCGCCCCAAGGGGCCGAATTGTTTTTTAAGGGTCAAAACTTGTTGGCCTTTAACGGCCAAGCCAAACCACACTAACCCCTCAGGTTTATTTTCGGAGGCCCCGGGGCCAGCAACTCCGGTGATCGAAATGGCGATGTCAGCGTTTGAATGGGTTAGGGCGCCCGTGGCCATTTGGCTGGCGACCTCTGCGCTGACCGCCCCAAATTCGCTAATTATTGCGGGGTCAACGCCCAGCATTTCAACCTTTGCCTCGTTAGAATAGGTGACAAATCCGCGTTCAAACACGTCGGATGATCCGACCACGTCTGTCAGTGCGGCTGACACCATCCCCCCAGTGCAGCTTTCGGCTGTGGCGATTTTCAAACCCTGTGCGCGACACGAGGCAAGAACCTGTTCAGCAAGGTTCACATCAATACTCCATGACTGAATGCAGCAGCGGCGGTGACCAGAATGGCGGCAAACGCGCCGGCAATCACGTCGTCCAACATCACCCCAAGCGGGGTATGTTTGCGATCAGCCCAGCCCACCAGCCACGGCTTCCAGATATCGAACAGACGGAACAAAAGAAACGCGCCTATCCAACCCGGATAAGGGAACACCTGTGGGTCAACGCCTGCATACCAAAGGCCGGCCGACAGCGGCAGCAGGGCGATCCACTGTCCGCAAACCTCGTCGATGACGATTTCTGAGGGGTCGTGATCAGCCTTATCTTTGGTCGCCAAGGTGATCGACCAAACACCGATGATAAGACTTAGAATTACCCCCGCGACCAACGCAGGAAAGCCACCAAAATAATGCAGGGCATACCCCAAAGGCAGCGCTGCAAGCGAGCCCCAAGTGCCCGGCGCCTTGGGCAGCAGGCCAACATAAAAGAAAGTCGCGATAAATCTGCTCATATTTTCACCAATGTTGCTGTTGCCATCGCCGCGATGCCTTCACCGCGGCCCGTAAAGCCAAGTTTTTCAGATGTAGTTGCTTTGACCGAGACCCGATCAAGGTCTAAACCGATGATTTCGGCGATTTTCGACCGCATATCCAACGCATGGGGGCCGATTTTGGGCATTTCACAGATGATCGTGCAGTCAACATGTGAAATCGTAAAGCCACGTTCAACCGCGCGCTCAACCGCTTTGCGCAGAAAAATATCTGACGCAGCGCCTTTCCATTGCGGGTCACTGGGCGGAAACCACTGGCCGATGTCACCTTCAGCCAGCGCGCCAAATAGGGCGTCGGTGATCGCGTGCATGGCCACGTCAGCGTCAGAATGGCCGACCAACCCGTTTGAGTGCGAAATTTCAAGCCCGCAAAGCGTTACAAAATCGCCGGGGCCAAAGGCGTGTACGTCAAAACCGTTTCCGGTGCGGATATCCATTTTCTCAGACATTTCCTTTTCAGCGCGGATAAAATCACCCAATGTGGTTATCTTGAAGTTTTGCTCGGAACCCGCGACAATTGCAACGTCAATTCCGGCCTGATGCGCAAGCGCCACATCATCAGCGGCTGGCGCGCGTGCTTGTTCGTGCGCTGTCAGAATGGTGGTGAAATCAAACCCTTGCGGGGTTTGCGCGCGCCATAAATCGGTGCGATCAACAGGCTGTTCAACCGTGCTTTCCCCACGCCACAAGGCGTCAACGACCGGCAGACAGGGAAACGCGCCTTTGTGTGTCTTCAGCGCGCTAAGCACATTATCAATGATATTGGGCGCAATAAAAGGCCGCGCTGCATCATGTATTAGCACGATATCCGGTTTTTGCGGCTGCAATGCGCGAAGCCCCGCCAGAACGCTTTCGCTGCGAGTATCACCGCCCAAAACCACTGGGTTAACGTCAAGGCCCGCCATTGCTGCGCCGTAAAGATGTCGGTCGTCAGGGTGGATCACTACTTGCAAAGCCGTGACTTTTGGATGCGCCAAAAGCGCTTTAGCCGCCAGTCGCAACACGGGTATGCCGCCAACTTCTCGGTATTGCTTAGGCGTGCCGCTGCCAACGCGGGTACCGCGCCCAGCAGCGACGATCAGGGCTGTGATGTTCAAATCCATGCCGCATACTATGCCGAAACCAAAAAATGGAACAATCACCAAATGAATCTCTTGCCCAAACAATAGTGCTGGGCTATTCCGATGTGATTGCACAAGGATTAGGCATTTGCCCATTGACTTCACAAAAACGCCAGTTTTATTGGCACCTATGGCCGGCATTACCGACCTGCCGTTCAGGGAACTGGTGCTGAAATTCGGCGCGTCTTTAGTTGTGTCTGAAATGGTCGCCAGTCAGGAACTGGTGCAGTCAAAGAAATCAACCAACGCACGGGCTGAGCTTGGCCTGAAAAATGAACGCACCGCCGTACAGATCGCCGGACGTGAGGCATATTGGATGTCAGAATGCGCCAAACTGGTTGCAGGGCAGGGCGCGCAGATCGTTGACATCAATATGGGCTGTCCGGCGAAAAAGGTGACGCAAGGGCTGTCTGGGTCGGCCCTGATGCGCAAACCCGATCACGCGATCAGTTTGGTGGAGGCGGTTGTCAATGCCGTTGATGTGCCTGTGACCCTGAAAATGCGGCTCGGCTGGGATGATAACATGCTGAACGCGCCGGAAATCGCCAAACGGGCCGAGGCCGCTGGCGTTCAGATGATTACAGTGCATGGCCGCACCCGTTGTCAGTTTTACAAAGGCGCAGCTGATTGGCGGGCGATCCGCGCTGTTAAAGATGCTGTATCAATTCCGGTGATCGCCAATGGCGATATTCTGGGTATTTCAGACGCCAAAACTGCATTAGCGCTGTCAAATGCGGATGGTGTGATGGTCGGTCGCGGGGCGCAGGGGGCACCTTGGGCGCTGGCGCAGATCCATGACGGGTTGCACGGCAAGCCAATGCAAGATGCGCCGACAGGTGCTGCACTAGCTGACATTATCATTGGTCATTACGAGGCGATGCTAGCATTTTACGGCGTTGAACTGGGGCAGCGCGGCGCACGAAAGCACCTTAGCTGGTACTTGGAACCACTTGATAACGGGGCGAAAATTCGGAGTCTAATTATTCGTGAGACCGACTTTAATAAAGTAATCCGTGAACTACGTGCCGGATTAGCTGATAGCCACAGGATAGCCGCATGACCCGAAATTTCGAACTCATTTGGGCGTCATTACCGTCTCCTGCATTTGTCATCAGCGCTGACGGGATGATTGTTGAGGCCAATGTCGCGGCCGAGGTATTCACCGAAAGTTCATTGCGACATATGCAGAAAAGGCCGCTAGATGCGTTTACTGGTGCTGGCAGTGCATTGATCGACGTGGTGCGACAAGCACAGCTGGGCATGAACTCGGTCATATTGCACGACGTTGAAATTGGGTGGGGCAAACAATCACGCGGGGTTGCAAATGTGCAGGCGACGCGCTTGCTGAACGACGCAGATGAAGTCCTTTTGGTGCTACACCCGCGCGGGATTGCCGACAAAATGGACCGATCACTGTCACATCGAAATGCGGCGCGATCGGTCACGGGTATGGCGGCAATGCTAGCGCATGAAATACGGAATCCGTTGGCCGGAATTTCTGGCGCGGCCCAGCTGTTGGCAATGAACCTGCCCCCTGAAGATAAAGAAATGACCGAGCTGATTTTGGACGAAACCAAACGCATCGGCGAACTGGTCAATCGGGTTGAAATGTTCGGTGATCTGCGCCCGTTAAGCCCGTCTGGAGTAAATATCCACGATATTTTAAGCCGTGGCAAACGGGCTGCACAGGCGGGATTTGCCAGCCATATGCAGTTCAAAGAAATTTATGACCCTTCGATTCCACTGGTTTCGGGGGACCCTGATCAGCTGATGCAAGTCGTGCAAAACTTGCTGAAAAACGCGGCCGAGGCCTCGCCAAATGGGGGCACAATCACCTTGAAAACCGCGTTTAGCCCTGGCGTCAAACTGTCGATGCCCGGTAAACGCAGCGAAAGCCTGCCAATCGTGATGACCATTGCCGATAACGGCCCCGGCATTCCCGATAGTCTAAAAAATGACATTTTTGACCCGTTTGTCAGCAGCAAGGCCAATGGGTCTGGCCTTGGGTTATCGTTGGTGTCGAAAATCATTGTTGATCATGGCGGTATCGTGGAATGCAAATCATCTGAGAACGGCGCCAGTTTTCAGATCATGCTGCCAGTTTGGCACGAGAGTGAGGAATAACCGATGGATGGAACCATAATTGTTGCCGACGACGACCGGACCATTCGCACGGTTCTGGCGCAGGCGCTTACCCGCGCTGGATGTCGGGTGCGCTCAACCGGTACCATTTCAACACTGTGGAAATGGGTGGAGGAAGGCGAGGGCGACGTTATCGTCACCGACGTAAATATGCCCGATGGCGACGCCTTGGATATTCTGCCCGCAATCGCAAAAAAACGGCCAAACCTGCCGGTTATTGTTATGTCTGCGCAAAATACGGTAATGACGGCCATTCGGGCGTCTGAGGCTGGGGCGTTTGACTATGTCCCGAAACCATTTGATCTTGCTGCACTTTTAGCGTTGGTCAACAAGGCGGTTAAGCAGTCGACCGCCCATCAACGCAAAGGCAATACGCCAGAACCCGTAAAAACCGAAACACTGCCGTTGATCGGCCATTCACCTGCGATGCAGGAAATTTACCGGATAATGGCCCGCCTGATGAACACCGATTTGGGGGTGATGATCACCGGCGCATCGGGGACAGGTAAAGAAATCGTAGCCCGGGCTTTGCATAATTTTGGCCACCGCAAAGACGGGCCTTTTATCGCGATCAACATGGCGGCCTTGCCCGCTGATGAGGTCGAAGCAGAGCTGTTTGGCCGCCGAAAAGACGGTCTTAAATCAGATGGTAAATTTGCAGCTGCCCACAGTGGCACGCTGTTTCTTGACGAAATTGGCGACATGCCGTTGGAGGCCCAGACCCGACTGCTGCGCATTTTGCAGGAAGGGGAGTTCTCGCGCGATAATCCAAATGACCCGTCTGCAATTGACTTGCGGTTGATTGCCTCAACCCATCAAGATTTGCGAGCTTTGGTAAACGAGGGGAAATTTCGTGAAGACCTATTTTATCGCCTCAATGTTGTGCCGATTCGCCTGCCGCGCCTGTCGGAACGGCTTGAGGATATTCCCGAACTTGCACGGCATTTTCTGCGCAGCGCCGCAGATGAGGGCTTGCCGTTAAAAACCATTTCCAACGATGCGTTGGAGATTTTGCGCCGCCAAAGCTGGACCGGAAATGTCCGTGAGCTGAAAAACCTGATGCGGCGGTTGGCAATTCTGTGCCCTGAGGAAAACATTAGCGCGTCACTGGTCGGAACCGTGCTTAACGCGCGGCCCAGTTCGGCAAATACGGGGCATGGTCGTCCGCAAAAGCTATCGGCCTCAATTGAGGCGCATCTTAAGCATTATTTTGCATTGCACGGCGATAGCTTGCCCGCGCCGGGCCTGTATAATCGGATCATTCAAGAAGTAGAACTGCCGCTAATTGCCCTGTCTTTACAGGCGACGCGCGGGAATCAGGTGAAAACGGCTGAACTGTTGGGAATTAATCGAAATACGTTGCGTAAAAAGATTAAGGAACTGGATATTCAGGTGTCACGCGGCAAAAAAATGATGTAAACTTGCAACAGTATTGGCGAAATAGATGCGGAATCTATAACTGGTTTGCAACAGAGCATATTGATAACCGCCAACCAGCGCTTTCAGGTTTGGCAAAAGAAACGGATAGTTCGTAACTATCTGGTGGTTTTTCTTGTTGTGGTTGGGCCAGTTCTGGCGCTGACCACGGTGCTTTCGCTTGGGTTCTTTGAGGGCGCTGCCAAACCGCAAATGCTGCGGGCCGTTTTGCTGGCAGATGTCGTTTATACACTGCTAATTGCAACGCTGGTGGCGCGGCGGATCATGCGGATGATCTCAGCGCGGCGCAATCGCTCAGCTGGGTCGCAGCTTCACTTACGACTGACAGGTGTTTTCAGCTTTATTGCCTTGGTTCCAACGGTTTTGGTTGCGATATTTGCGACCATTACCCTCAACTTTGGTCTCGAGGGCTGGTTTTCAGATCGGGTGCGCCAAGTTGTGTCAAATTCACTGGCCGCAGCCGAGGCCTATGAAAGCGAACATCTAATCACGCTCACAAATGACGCCCAACTTTTGGCGCGTTTTATTGACCAGCAACGCAGTACCTACCGCATTGTTGGCGCCGGTGAAATGCGCGATGCCCTGTCGCGGGGCCAAATTGCCATGCAGCGCGCCCTGGCTGAGGCATATGTCATCAATGGCGATGCTAAGATTATCTCGCGGGGTCAGCGCAGTTATTTGTTTACCTATGAGGCCCCGACCGTTGCCGAAATTGAGCGCGCAGTAAACGGTGAGATCGTGCTGATTGAGGATTGGCCAAACAGCGAATTTCGCGCCCTGATTAAGCTAGACAATTACCTCGACCGGTTTTTATTCGTCAGCCGAAACGTCGATGGCGACATTCTGAACTTGCTGGACGATACGCAAGAAACCGTGGTGCTTTATCAGCAACTGGAATCGGATCGTGGCAAGCTATTGTTTGAATTTGCCCTTATTTATCTGGGCTTTGCGGTTGTCGTCATTCTGGCGGCCATCTGGTTGGGCCTTTGGTTTGCCGATAAACTTTCACGTCCGATGGGGCGTTTGGCAAGTGCAGCGCAACAAGTTAGCGACGGGAATATGGACGTGCAGGTTCGCGAAGAAGAAGGTGATGACGAAATCGCGCTGCTGGGCCGTGTATTTAACAAAATGGTGACCCAAGTGAAGGGCCAGCGCGACACTCTGATTGCTAATAATGAAGAAACCGAGCAACGGCGACGGTTGTTCGACTCGGTCCTTTCGGGGGTCACAGCTGGGGTGATCGGCTTGGATAAATCCGGCTGTATTGAAATCGCCAATGCAGCCGCTATTGAACTTTTGACCCAGTCTGACGCGATGATCGGCGTGCAGCTGGATACAGCCGTGCCGGAATTTGCCCCATTATTTGAAAAGCTAAAACGCCGCGTCGACAAGGTTGTCCGCGCTGAAATTCAACTAACCCGCGAAAACAAGGACGAAAAACTGCTGGTGCGCATCGCCACACGGCAGGCCGATGATCAAGAAGTTGAGGGCTATGTTGTCACATTTGACGACGTCACCGAGCTGGTTTCAGCGCAGCGTATGGCGGCGTGGGGGGATGTTGCGCAGCGCATCGCCCATGAGATTAAGAACCCGCTAACCCCGATTCAACTGTCTGCTGAACGGCTTAAACGCAAGTTTGGACCAAAGTTAAATGCTGAAGATCGGGAGTCTTTGGAGCAGTTATCAAGCGTAATCATTCGTCAAACCAATGACTTACGCCGCATCGTTGATGAGTTTTCTAAATTCGCGCGGATGCCGGAACCGGATCGCCGTCATGAAAACCTGACACGATTGGTGCGCGATGCTGTGTTATTGCAGCAGACCGGACAACCGGATGTTCAGATTGTCGCTGACATTCCAGATACCGCCATCGATATCGAAATTGATGCGACGATGATTTCACAGGCTTTGACGAATCTGATCAAGAATGCGGGAGAAGCTATTGAAACTTATACAAATAAGGGCGCAGAAGACGGGTTCCAACCGCAAATTGAGGTTACCCTGAAACAAGARCCCGATGATTGCGTGATAACSATTGCCGACAACGGTGTTGGACTTCCTGAAGACCGCGCACGGYTGTTTGAACCCTATGTGACAACCCGCAGCGAAGGCACCGGTTTGGGGCTRCCGATTGTCAAAAAGATTATTGAAGAACACGGTGGCACGCTTGTGCTGCAAGACGCTCCGGTTTTTGCCGGACACTCGCGATTTGGCGCAATGGCGGTGATCCGTCTGCCGTCCACAGATTTTAATACGACTGAAAATGAGCAGGAAAAGCAGGGCTGATATGAGTGATATTCTTATTGTAGATGACGAACGTGATATTCGCGAACTGGTGTCCGATATTCTGGAAGACGAAGGCTATGCAACTCGGCTGGTTGGCAATTCTGATGATTGCATGGCTGCGATCAACAAAGAGCCACCAGCACTGCTGATCCTTGATATTTGGCTGAAAGATAGCCGCATGGATGGCATCGATATCCTGAAGGCGGTGAAACGCGACAATCCGGAAGTTCCGGTGGTGATCATTTCCGGGCACGGCAACATCGAAATAGCTGTGGCTGCGATTCGGCAGGGGGCTTACGATTTTATCGAAAAACCCTTTAACATTGATCAGCTGTTGGTCGTGGTGCGTCGTGCGATGGAGGCCTCGCGTTTGCGCCGCGAGAACACATCGCTTAAGCGGCGTGAGGTGACCAGCGCCGATATGATTGGCACAAGTGCTGCGTTCCGCACCTTAATAAGTCAGTTGGACAAGGTGACCAAATCGAATGGTCGGGTGATGCTGACCGGGCCTGCCGGGTCCGGTAAAGAAATTGCCGCCCGTTACATTCATGCCAACTCAAACCGGGCTACGGGCCCATTTGTGACGGTGAATTGCGCCGGTGTTGCGCCGGAAAACATGGAAGAAGTACTGTTTGGCCGTGAAACATCCGAACGTGGTATTGAGCCGGGCCTGCTAGAAGAATCCCATGGCGGGGTGATCTATTTTGACGAAGTCGCCGACATGCCGGTTGGCACCCAGTCGAAAATCCTGCGCGTTCTGGTTGATCAGCAGTTCCAAAGGGTCGGCGGCAGTGATCGCGTGCGCGTTGATCTAAGGGTTATTTCCAGCACGAACAAAGATTTAGAAGTCGAAATTGCCGAAAAGCGGTTTCGTGAAGAACTGTATCACCGTCTGAATGTGGTGCCTATTCCTGTGCCTTCGCTCGAAGAACGACGCGAGGATATTCCGATCCTGACGGAAAGCTTTATCGCTGCGTGTAATGAAATCCAGGGCCTGCCGCTGCGCGCGGTCAGTGATGAAGCCATTGCTTTGATGCAAACAATGATCTGGCCCGGCAATGTGCGCCAGCTGAAAAACCTGATTGAACGGGTGTTGATCCTTGGCGATGGTACCGGCCCGATTGAGGCACGTGAACTGCCCGCAGAAGAGGACAACAGCAGCGAAAAGGGCCGGGTGGTTTTATCCGGCGCACTCGCAACCATGCCGCTACGCGAGGCCCGTGAGGCGTTCGAACGTGAATATTTGCTGACTCAGATCAATCGGTTTGGCGGTAATATCAGCCGTACAGCATCATTTGTTGGCATGGAGCGCAGTGCGTTGCACCGTAAATTGAAATCTTTGGGGGTTGTGACGTCGTCAAAATCGGGCGCGCGAGTGGCTTATGTTGAAAATGACGATTCCGAGCAAGCAGGTTAACCGCGAATAACGATCTGCCAATTGCCGCTTTTATAGCGGATGACACAGGAATTCGATGTCAGCGTTGGCAGCTTTACGGTTGCAGCGGCTGGCACCGAATTGGCCACAGAACTTGGGCAGGCTGGCAATGTCACCGGCTGATAGCCGCGCTTGGCCATACAAATGTCCGCCACTCGACCGCGTAAATCCTGATTAACATCAACGGTATAGACGCCACCATCAATCCAGTATCCCGGTTCGCGTGTGCAATACCCCGATGCATCGCAATAGGTGCTACCGGGAAAAAAGATCGGCGGGCGTTGCCGAAGCTCATTGGCAATGGGAGCTTCTTTTAGTGCCGCGACTTCACAATTCGTGGTGTCGGTTTGCATACGGGTGACCGACACGCCGGGGCGGTAATAAAGCGACAGCGGCCCGCATGCGGCCAGTGTCAGTCCAGCAATTATGATCCGTAAGGATGTTCTCATGGGGATATCATGGCGCAATTGGCGACAAGTGACAAATTAATTGACCCGTTGGGGGGCATATGTCATGCAAAAGTCTCGCCAAATAGGACCAGAGGTCAAAAGGCATGAAGGTCATCATTTGCGGCGCCGGACAAGTTGGTTGGCAAATCGCGCGACATTTGTCGGGTGAAAACAACGACGTGACGGTAGTCGACAACAACCCTGAACTGGTGCGCCGGGCAACCGATACGCTGGACGTGCAGGGCATCGCTGGCTTTGCCAGCTATCCTGATGTGCTGGAACGGGCAGGGGCGCA
>JAESRG010000006.1 GCA_016764785.1 Paracoccaceae bacterium | reverse complement strand
AATTTTTTGCCGGATATCCCAATTGATCAGGCGCGGCGGGTGATTGAGGTCAATTTGCTGGGCGTGCTATTTGGCATGCAAGCGCAGTTGCGTGGTATGAAAACAGGCGCAATTGTCAATGTGGCCTCAACCGCAGGTATTCGCGGCGCGCCAAAAATGGCGGTTTATGCGGCATCAAAACACGGCGTGGTTGGGTTGACCAAATCAGCAGCGCTTGAAAACGCGCGGCGCGGCATCCGGGTGAACGCGGTATGTCCGTCATTTGCCCGCACGCCGATGGCTGGTGAGGCCAATGACAGTCTGGCGATTGAGGCCGAGATGACCAGTTTTGTGCCAATGCGCCGTTTGGCAACGGTGTCTGAGGTGGTGCAGGCGGCCCTGTGGCTGGCCGACCCTGCCAACAGTTTTGTCACCGGTCTGGCGTTGGGCGTTGATGGGGGCATGGTGGCGATGTAGGTCAGAACAGACTTGATTGGGCCTGCGCACCCCGCTAGGTTTCGCGCTAATTGATTTCAGGAGATTTATATGCGCATTTTCACCCGTATCGTGGCAACGTCATTTCTAACCCTTGGGCTTGCAGCGCCGGTTTTAGCCCAAAGCATCCAGTGTGGCGGCAGCTTTTCAACGTTCATGCGTAATGTCGCGGCCGAGGCGGCGTCGCGTGGCTTGCCAGACAATGCTATTCGCGCGGTGGTGAATGCAGCGCAGCAGAATGATCGGGTGTTGCGGTTTGATCGTTCGCAAGGCGTGTTCCGCCAGACGTTTCTTGAATTTTCGCAACGTTCAATCAGTTCAAGCCGCTTGCGGATCGGGGCTGAGAAAACCCAGCAATATCGGTCGGTATTTGACCGTGCGCAGCGTGATTATGGTGTTCCGCCTGAGGTTATTCTAGCCTTCTGGGCATTGGAAACCGATTACGGTGTGGTGCAAGGCGATTTCAACACGGTTAGCGCGCTGGCCACGCTGGCCCATGATTGCCGACGCCCTGATTTATTCCAACCCGAACTGTTTGCCGCCATTGCGCTAACTGCACAGGGTGATCTGAACCCTGCCAGCATGACCGGCGCGTGGGCTGGTGAAATCGGTATGGTGCAAATGCTGCCCCTAGATATTTTAGAACGCGGTATGGACGGCGACGGTGATGGACGAGTCACCCTGAAAACCAGCGCACCGGATGCGATTTTGACAGCAGCCCGTTTGGTGGCTGACCTTGGTTGGTATGCCAACGAACCTTGGTTGCAAGAAGTAACTGTGCCAAGCGATTTCCCGTGGGAACAAGCGGGGCTTGATCGGCCAATGACCGTGCGTCAGCTGCGCCAACTTGGCGTGCGGGCGCGCGAAGGCAGTTTGCAAAGCGGTAATGCGCAAGCAACACTTTTGTTGCCACAGGGACGCAACGGGCCTAAATTTATCACCTATCGGAACTATGATGTGTATCGCGAATGGAACCATTCATTTGTTTATCAGGCAACGGTTTCGTACATGGCCACCCGCATCGGCGGCGCGGCGCGTTACGACGCGGGCAACCCCGATGAAGGCTTGTCTGGTGACCAGATGGAACGCCTGCAGCGCATTCTGCAAAACCGAGGCTATGATGTCGGCGGCATTGACGGTGTGCTGGGCGCACGAACCCGCGCGGCTGTGCGCAATGAACAATTGCGACTGGGCATGCCAGCAGATGCATGGCCAACGCCGGGGCTTTTGGCGCGGTATTAACGTCAGAATATTAAGGCATCTTCTGACCTAGCCTGCGGTTTCTGAGCGGGATAGGTCCGCGCTTGGTGTCGGAGTCGCCCGCATGGATTTATGCCGATAAATCAAAGCCTTTTTGCGTCATCCATCCAGTTCTTCAGCTTTTCTTTTTCAGCATCGCTCATCCGCAAACCCAGTTTTGAGCGCCGCCAAATAACGTCATCAGCCGTGATCGCAAACTCATTTTTCATGAGCCACCGCACTTCGCACTCGGTCAAATTTTTCCCGAAATACGTACCGAGATCGGTCAGCGACTTAGCCCCTTCCAGAACATCAAACGCCAGCGTGCCGTAAGCCCTGATCAATCTGCGCGCCCAGATATCATCCAGAAACGCAAACTTTTGGCTCAGCTTGGCGATCAGCGCCGGAACGCCATTAACAGGGAAATCCCCGCCGGGTAAAGGCACGCCAGCTGTCCAGTCACTGCTCAAACCTGGAAAAAACGGCATCACTTTTGCCAACACCGATTCTGCCAGCCGCCGATAGGTGGTGATTTTACCACCAAAAACACTCAACAGTGGCGCGCCATCGTCAGAGCGAACGGTCAAAACATAATCCCGCGTTGCCGCGCTGGCCGAGCTGGCACCGTCATCATAAAGTGGGCGCACACCGGCATATGTCCAAACAATATCTTCGGCCTCAACAGGCTTCTTGAAATATTCCGATGCAAATTTGCGCAAATAATCCGACTCCGCTTGGGTGCAGACCGGTTTTTGGGTCAGGTCGGTGTGTTCGGCATCGGTGGTGCCAATCAGTGTGAAATCGCCTTCATAGGGAATCGCGAAAATAATTCGCCCGTCCTGTCCTTGAAAGAAATAGCACTTATCATGATCATACAGCCTTTTAGTGACAATATGACTGCCCCGCACAAGGCGAATACCGGCAGATTTGGTTAGTTTAACAGTGTTGACGATGATGTCTTCGACCCACGGACCCGCAGCGTTTATCAGCATTTTAGCTTTAAATTCCGATACCTGACCGCTGATCTGATCTTCAATCTTTAAGTGCCAAATGCCGTTGACGCGGTCTGCAGCCATCATCTTGCTGCGCGTCATAATCGTAGCGCCACGCATTTGGGCATCACACGCGTTAAGCACCACCAGCCGCGAATCCTCGACCCAGCAATCTGAATATTCAAAAGCTTTTTTGTATTTGTCCTGCAGCGGTGATCCGGCGATGTCGTCTTGCAAGCGAAGGGTTTTTGTGCCGGGCAATATTTTGCGTCCCCCCAGATGGTCGTACATAAATAACCCAAGTCGGATCAGCCAGTCGGGCCGGCGGCCGCGTAACCACGGCATAAAAACACCAAGGAGCCGCGATGTCGGGGTTCCCCCCTCAAACCGCATATCCTTGTGTACCGGCAGTACAAAGCGCATCGGCCAGCTGATATGAGGCATGGCTTGCAGCAGAATCTCACGTTCCTTCAGCGCTTTCCTGACGAGCCCGATTTCGAAATATTCCAGATAGCGCAGGCCGCCATGAAATAATTTGGTTGATGCAGACGATGTCGCAGACGCCAAATCGTCCATTTCGGCCAAGGCAACAGATAAGCCCCTGCCGGCCGCGTCGCGCGCAATACCGCAGCCGTTAATACCGCCGCCAATGATGAACAGATCATAGGTTTTGTCAGTTGTCACAGGGTTCTCGCGGTTCAATTATTGAAAAGGTGCTAGTCGGGACTATAATCGGCTTCCTGTCCGATACCAGCAAATTGAGCACGGTATCTGGCCTGAAAACGTCACCGTTTGTCGATATATGCCGAAACACGAAGATTTTGGCTTGTCATCACAATTTTCTAATGATATTTCGCCGCTAATGCCCCTATAGCTCAGCTGGTAGAGCAACTGATTTGTAATCAGTAGGTCCGCGGTTCGAATCCGTGTGGGGGCACCATTTTTTAACATTATTATTCAACATGATGGTCGAACTTATAGACAGCCCGAACCGTCGCGCTGGTCCTTTGTGACCGGTTTTGTGTCACCTTACGGACGGCAGCATGCAAATCTTCGGTCCTCAGATGGCCATATCGTGCTGTCATAGCCAGCGTTGTGTGGCCAAGGATGCGGCTAAGCTGATAGAGTTCCCCACCGTTCTGCACGAACCAACTGGCATAGGTATGCCGGAGGTCATGCCACCGCATATTGGTGATATCGGCGCGCCTACAAGCATTCAGAAATCCACGATGCATATCGACGTATCGGCTATTATCGAGCTTTTCGTGCACAAAAATGGACACATTTTGATCTACCCTAATCCAGTGTGACCACAACAGGTTTTTGGCTATTGGTGAAAGCGGAACCCGACGTGGTGTATCGGTCTTGGTTCGCTCCAGAATGATCTCGTTGCGGTCCCAGTCGATTTGGCACCATTGCAGGCTGAACTGTTCTTCACGCCGTAAGCCGGTCTCCACGGCCAGCATGATAGCATCACGGACATGTGGTGATGCTTCATTTAGGAGCTGATGGTATTCATCATCGGTTAGGAATCGTGTCCTGGGTTTGCTCTGTTTTAGGGTCCGTTTATCATAGGCACGGATCGGATTCACCTCTAGCCACCCCCATCGCATAGCCATCGAACATAGGCTGGAGAAGAAGGCCAAGTCCCGTAAAACGGATGTGTCCGACACCCCTTGGTGTTTACGGATCGAGACAAATTCCCCTATTCGTTGCCGGGTGATCTGATCGAAGTAGACGCCATTGAAGATTGGCAGCAGCGCACGATAACTGGTGCGATACCCTTCCTTGGTTTTGGAACTGATCGAGGCTTCTATAAAGAACCTTTCAGCACCTTGCTCATAGGTCCGGCGCGGAAGATCACCACGAGCTATTGAGGCGTGCTCCCGCATCAGCTTGTGCAGGAACTCGGTCGCCTCAGCTTTGCGGGAGGTTTTGGCGGATCGACGAACATGGCGACCATCGATACGGAAACGCACCCACCACGTGGTTCCCCGTTTGTATACCTGTGCCATTGATTATCCGGCAACAGCTTCGGTTTGACGAAGGGCGGCATAATAGGATGTCCGACTAATACCCAAGCTGGAACAGGTATCATTAACCGATATCTTCGGATCACCATGCAGGGTCTGCACCTGTCGGACCAAAGCAGGGGTAATCTTCTTAGGCCGACCCAATTGGACCCCACGGTCTTTCAAGACCTTCAGGGATGCTTTGGTGCGCTCGGACACCAATTGCCGCTCATAGGTGGCGATACTGGACAGCACCGTCAGGAAAACATCGGCAACAATACCGGACTGGGTATCGATACCATCACTAATCGAGATAAATCTAGCGCCAGCCTGCTTGATCCGTTCAACGATGCTGAGAAGGTCTAGGGTCGAACGGCCAATACGATCGATACGGTGAGTGTAGACGATATCATCGGGCTGGAGTTGGTTCAGCAGTTCATGAAGTCTGGGTCGTTTGGAATAATGAAGACCGCCGGAGGTTTGTTCCAGAAAGATATCCCGCCGATCCACCAGAGGATCATACCGCATGATAGCGTTGATCTGCGCTTCCAGTCCGTTAAGTTGATCCGCAGTAGATGTTCGAACGTAAGCAAACCGTTTCCCGATGATATCCTCCATATGATGCTTCTGGCTGTGCGGAAAACGGTGTTCAACAACTGAATCTAGGTGACCAATATATGAACGGGTATTGCGCACATATTTTATAGCAGGATCGGCATGATTCTTGGAGTCCACCGGCGTGTAAAAGAAATGAACGTTTTACGGACATAGGGCAAGAGTAGCGCCGCCGCCGTCCGAAGGAAGGATAAATACAAATGTAATAGGAGATTTAGATATGAAAAGCACAAAAAAATGGACCGTCCGAGACATGCCCGAACATACACTGACTAAAATACGGGAAGTCAAAGAAACATCAACGAATTATACCATGGCCAACTTGATCGAAGAAGCTGTCGATTTATGGTACGACCAACTTCCTACAGAATTTTGACGCTGATGACGCTACTCTTAACTGTTTGTAATATCGGAGAAGTAAACGTCGGCGTCATCAGCGTCACCGCACTGGAAAATTTTTGTTCCAATATAGCGTCATCAGCGTCATACTCAGGGGGATATCTAATACCCAGAAAGGATACGTTTATGGGACGGAAAGACACATCTTCGGTTTCACGGTTGGTATATGATTTTGGGGCCCTAATCCTGGAACCCTCATATACACGTTATCAGCAAGACCAAATGTATATGAAAAAAAGGCGGTCGCTGACAGCTGACGATGCTTCAACCAAAAACCTCAAACGATTTAGGCCTCTTTTAAATCTCACCGGCTTGTTCGCCGACTCTCTGGAACAAGCTATGAGCATATCTAGCGACGAGCTTCAAGAATTGTCCTATATAGACGACGTTCTTAGCGCGCTCTCACGAACTATAGACGTCGATTTAGATGTTAAGAAATTTTTCAATACTTTAAACCGTAAGTTCAAAGATTCAAATCTGCTTTACGCCCCGCTGAACAGCAAGAGAATTCTGAGTGAACAAACTCTTAAAAACTGCAACTCAATCCAAAGTATGCTGCGCGAGTTCCCTAACGTTGACGAGGATGATCCTGCCTCGGTGATGTTTGACATCAATATTTACCAAGTTCTGATTGACGCGGAAAAATACTTTAGAGAGCGCGGGATCGTTCATTCCGCAACATATGAATACCTGAAGTCATATCAAGAGAGAAAGGGGGCTGGTAGACCCCGCTTGTACATTAAGATTATGCTCGTGGTCATGTTGGCTGAGTTCTTCGAAAAGTATTCGCCCCTCAACGCTAAAGCTGTAATTCATGATTTTTCAACCGATACTGACAAGGACATTAACGGAAAGATACTAAGATATCGAAAGCCTGCTTATGACTCCGCCTTTGCAAAGCTGTTGGTCGAGTTTTCGCAAATTTCCAATTTCGTTGACCAAATTTCACACGAGACCCATGAGTTGGATCAGTACCGGCGGTATCTGCGAAATCGCGCGGACAGCCAAGATCGAATGAATGTCACCCAGTGCATTAGAAAATCCGACTTGGCTGTAGATTTTCAAAATATAATTTTCTATTTAGATTCAATTAAGTAGGGCTGTGTAACATATGTTTTTTTGACTGAATTCCGCTTTTAACACTTTTTTCCCCATAAAAATCATAGCCTCGGCTCGTTAGATACATATCCACATTCACATTAATGGAGGTATCCAATGATAACCCACACTCAAACGCCCATTCTGCAATCCACACTGACGGTCAATCGCTGCTGCGTCTCTATCTTTAAGGAGTTACTGTACACGTTATTTCCTGATGGTGAAGACAATGGTGAAGAATTTATTATCGGGAACATTGAGGGTTCCGCTGGCGACAGCATGAACATCAATATAGGTAATAAAGTCGGATGCTGGTACGATTTTGCTACAGGCTACGGCGGTAAAGGGGCTGTGTCTCTAGTCATGGGGCGGCATGGTTTGACCGAGATACAGGCGCAAGACTGGCTTGAAGGTTGGTTGAATCTGAACGGAGTGGTAGTTCCCTATACCGCCCCATCAACGGTCCAAGACGACAAATCAAAAATCATATATGTTTATCGTGATATAAACGAAAACGAAGTTGCTCATTCGATCCGGTACGACTGGTTTGAAAACGGAAAAAAACGCAAGAAGTTTTCAATATACAATCCGGCATCCGACGAATGGAAACGCCCAAAGGGTGCAATACCTTGCTACTTCACTGACCGAATATCCTCCAATACCGGTGAAACAGTTGTCGTCGTCGAAGGTGAAAAATCCGCCGATAGCCTTATTGAAATCGGCTACCAAGCTACCACTTCGTTCGGTGGTGCCAGAGCGCCTTCAAAGACTGACTGGTCGGTCCTAAAAGGTCGAAACGTGGTGATCTGGCCTGACAATGATGCTGCGGGCCTGCGCTATGCTGAAGAGGTCATCGGCTTACTTGTATCCATTGGAGTATCCACCATCGGGTTAGTTAATCCAGCGCCTGAATGGCGGGAAAAATTCGATGCCGCTGATGCTGCCGATGTCGGCATGGGCCAAGAGCAGATATCTGCTATTATCGATAGTGCGGTGGAAGTTGATTTAGTTTCAGTTCAACCAATTAAGGCAAAGGTTGAAAAAGAAAAGGAAGCCGGACCAACCCCGCTGGATATTGCACAATCTTTGTCTGACAAATTACCTTACGCCAAATCTTGGAATGAAACAGTTTGGTATTGGTCGGACGAACTTGTCTTCACTCGGATGCAGGATGAACTGCTTCGCCATTTAGCGCAAAAGGAATTCGGTAAACACGCGACCGCATCCGGGACACGAAACGCGGTTGATCTTCTGAAGAACATGCTCACAGTTCCTGATGATCCGGTATCAGAACAGCCTAATGATGTTGTCTTTGCCAGTAATTACAACATCGTTGTAACCCCGTCTGAACTGACTATTGAGGCTCCAACGCCGCTGCGGTTCAATACCGTCCGCCTACCCGTTCAATATGACTCCAAGGCGGAGTGCGATAAGTTTTTGGAGTATTTGGACGAAATTTTTCGAGATGATCATGATAAAAGTGACAAGATTTATTTCCTACAGGAACTAATAGGCTATTGTCTGGTATTCAATACGTCTTGGCCTGTCATCACTATCCTGTATGGTAAGGGTGCTAACGGAAAATCGGTTCTTATCGATATAATTGAAGCTCTTTTAGGACCAAAAAATGTTACATCCGTGAGCCCTAAAGATTTTCGCAGCGCCTTCAACCGCAGCAAATTGATCGGCAAGCTCGCGAATATGGTGCCTGAACTTGATACCGGTGAAAAACTTGAGGACGCTTCCCTGAAGCAACTCTCCAGCGGCGACCTAATTGCTGTGGAGGAAAAGTATAAAAACCCGACACAAGCACGAATTCAGGCGACTAATATTTTTGCTTGCAACTCGTTACCGTACACCCGTGATCTGACATTCGGGCTTCGGCGTCGTATGCGGCTACTGGAATTCAACCGCGTTTTCCATGAGCACGAGCAAGACCCAGGACTGACTGATGACATCATTCAAAATGAGCTCAAGGGTATACTTGTATTCGCCCTTGATGGGTTGCAGCGGTTGTTTAAACAAAAGCGTTTCACTGAGCCCGCGTCATGCAAAACAGCATTGCACGACTGGATAAAGCAAGTGGACCACGTGCAGCTTTTTGTAGAAGAACAGTGTGTCATCGATCATGGTCTGAACATCAAAAGCGGAGAGCTCTTTGCCGCGTACAGGGTTTGGTGCGAAGAAAACGGCATCAAAAATCGTCGCGACGCGACGCGGTTATCATTAAATATTCGAAACATTCATTCGGAGGTTTCCTTGGCACGGGTCGACTCTAGTCGCGGTCTATCGGGCATCACGTTGGTTAATATCTCCAACGAAAAAGGTTCGGGTACAGTGTTAGATTTCAAGTCTGCGCTTTCAAAAATAAAATCTGACAAGGAGGCCGCGTAAATGTTGCTGAATTATTTTAAAATGGAAAATTCTGCTGAATACATATTCTTGGATATTGAAACATCCGGTCCAAGAGGCCCTGTTGACAGAATTGGACACTTGCTGGTGGCGGGTATCAAATTACCGAACTATAAGGGCGGGTTATCTCTGGGGTTAGGCGAAATCGCTCTGGTAACAGTATTGCGAGATGAAGAGCGCGAGCCCGAAGTCTATGATTACCGGAATATGGATGACAGTAATCGATATGATCTTCTCCAGTGGATATTGAAATCCGTCGATGTATTGATTGCCCACAACGCATGCTTTGATCTGTCATTCCTGCTCAAAGAGGCGCTTCGTTTAGGTGTAGCTATTGACCGACATCCGACTGTAATCGACACCATGCACATATCTAAAATTGAAGAAGTTGTGAAACGGGGACAGGGACTTTGGGGAAGCGGTGAACAATATAGGCACAGTTTGAAATCTTGCTGTGCGCGTCATTTAAGCATTGATGTTGACAAACAGTTTCAACAAGCAGATTGGACAAAACCGATTTCATCAGAAATGCTCGAATATGCTATCGCTGATGTTGTGCTTCTCAGAAAACTGTTTGACTCGGAATTGTCGAATGTCGCCTCACTATACCTGAATGTTCTTCTGGCTGAAGGTGATGGCGTATTCGATGTGAGTCTAGTGGCTGCTCGTGGCATGCACATTCCGCTCCAAGAACTTATAGATTCCACCAAAAAACTGGCAAATGAACTGTTCGACCTGCGCCAGGAAATAATGAGGCTGACGAGGATAAAAGCGTTTTCTCCAGCGGCATTCGCCGGTTTTCTTTTGGCACACGGGATCGATCTGCTACCCTCGGAAAAAGGCAAGCCGCAATGTAATAAACTATCGCTAAATCTGGTTAAGGATGATCATCCTAGCATTCCCCTTTACTTGAGCCATGCCACTAAGAAGCAAGAACTGGATTCAGTTCTTGGGCTTTGGACCGGATATGACGATGTAACCGAAAGAGTCTACGGATTATTCAATTCGTGGTCAGCCCCTTCGGGAAGAATGGCATGTTCAAACCCAAATCTAATGTCTCTTCCTAAGTCGATCAGGAAACTGTTTAAAGCCCGACTAAAGGGCGAATTCCTCGCTGTTGCTGATTTAAGTCAAATTCAAGTAAGGGCTGTTGCTAAAGAATCAGGATGCGAAGCTTTGCAATATCAATTCAGAAGTGGGGGAGACGTGCACCGGGCGCTTGCTGCTAGTGTTCTCCAAAAACCACAGGCAGATGTAACTGCTGACGAGCGATCATCTGTTAAGCCTGCGACTTTCGGCTTCCTTTTTGGTGGGGGTGTCGAAACTTTCCTCAAGTCGCAGGCCGAACGTGGTAATTTAATGGAATGGGATGAAGCTGAAAACATTAAAGGTGCATTTTTGAAGTCTTTTCCAGGCGTCGCAGGTTGGCAGCGAAAGGGATTTCAAAGCATGCGATTTACGAGGTATGGCGGCATTACGGGTCATACCATTGGTGGATTACCCTATTTCGCTAAAACCGGAACTGCAAATTTGAACTATCCAATACAGGCTTATGATGCTCTTATTTTAAAAATATTTCTGTCGGAAGCTCATGCTATGGGATGGCAGGTCGTTGGACTATTGCATGATGAAGTTGTCGTGGAGAATGTGCCCATCACGGAAGTCTGCGAACTTCTCGCAATGGTAGGTGAGGCTGTCATGGATTTTCCAGTTGAAGCTGAGGGTGCTGAACAAGAGTCATGGGCTGCGTGAAAATGGAGGAATTACCGGAGCTCTGGTGATCCCCTAGTTGGTGAAAATAGCAATGTCCCGACAGGCCCCATATCACCGCACGCTATTGGCTCGAAGTGACGCGCGGGTTCAAATGTTGAATGTTCTTGGCAGGTCACCTGTTATTTAAACTTTGATAGGGTTGGATCAAACTGCTGGCTATCATCGGCATCGGCATCGGCATCGGTGGCAACAGGCATCAAACGGCGGACAGCATTACCGCCATTGGCAGTAATTTTCATAAATACAGGTGAGGAAAACTTAGCAATTCATCCAAATATTAGCGAACCCCGAAAGGCCCCGACAATGAGACTTCACGAAATATCAAGCACACAAACCATTGATCTAACCCCCACGCGCTCCCCAGACTTTGCCGACAGCAGTAAAATCCTGCACAATCCGTTCTGGGATTTGCCGTCGCCACTGCGCCCCTACGCGGCCTACTACTCTCCAAACCAACTGCTCCCGCGCAGCATCCTCGATCTTCTGGGTCGACAGGGATCGCGTCCCGCCGGTGGATTGTGGCATGTCGCCATCATTGCAGATGATGACTCCGGCGCGGCCATAGCCGAAGAGTTGTACACGAGGGAACTTGGCATGGTGACGTGCGCCGCGACCCGAATTGACAGGCATCTACTTGGCAGCCACATCGAAACGATTTTAGCCGAGCTCGGGTCTCGTGTCTGGGGCGAGCCGGTTGTGCATGTCAGCAATGTGTAGCTTGGCTTACACATTAATGCATTAACGGCTCTTAGCAGACCTTGATTCAGAGGCACATTGTTGCGCACAGATTCACAAAGCGGACCTCAATTCTGAAAGTCAGCGATATACTCTGGGATAAGAACCAACGTGGTGATTGATCGTATGACACATTTATTGAATCACGAAAGGCATTTTTTGTTCAACGACTTCGTCCTCTCAATCGTATAAAAAAGTTCAAGTCGCGCGAAAATGGAAGCTCATATGCATTATGAGCCCAGCAGATGCGCAAGTTCGACAATCTCTTTTGCGTCAGCTCCGCTGGACACCCTATTGTCAAACATTTGTCCAATGACAACGCGTAACCTATCGACATTTCCACCTTTTGCCGCCTCTATGCCTTCATTAAGGTGCTGATCATGTAACGCTTTATCGATTGCCAAATATTTTTCATCTGCCAAGCGTTTAAATATTTCAATCAAAAAGTCAGGACTTTCGCCCAAAACCTTTATGCGAATACCCTGCATCTCATCTAGCGAACGGCGAGCTGCATCATAGTTTTCCTCTCGAATTGAACGGCGGGTCGTGACCAATAGCTTGTCATGTCGTTCGGTATCGACTTCTTGTGCAATGCCGCGAAGCTCATCAAAAGCTGTCTCAGCCCCAGCAACTTCATCATCTAGTACCCGTTCTTCGTTTTCTGGCGACATCTTTAATAATGCCACATCTTGACGAATCTTACGCGCCTCCTCGGTAACGGAACGATGTGTATCAGCATCAACGGATGTCGAAAGAGCTGCATGCTGGCGTTCAATTCGCTTGCGAATGTTGCCGTCTGGGTCTGCATTTCCATCCAATGTGGTGTCGAGGTCATTCAAGTCACTTTCAGCCTGGGCCAACATCGATGTGGCCCGCTCTGCGCCTATCTGGCCAGTATAATCGAGATTTCCCCCCTTGAAATCGTAAAGATTTGTAGCATCAATCACACGCCCAAGCTTAGGCAGTTCAACGGAAAAACTAAGCGTGCCATTATCACTCATTTCCCAATCGATTATAAAATCTTCACCTCGATTGATACGTTCGCCACGTTCTAATTCATCTAGGCTGTTTAAGCGAAAATTGCCAATATGCAGGTTGTGTTCGGGGCTATCGATTTCATCAGCCATGTCGTAAAACTCCACTGTGATAAAGTCCTCTTCGCCTCCAACCAGCGTCTTACCTGCACGGAATTTTTGTTTGCCCTGGGCGGGTAAAGCCGTACCTTTCTTGACTAGCACCTCCAACTTATTTCGCTCGTAACCCACAAAGCCATGCTGAACTTTAACTGCCAAAGTGTATGTCATTGGAACGCTCGCGGCACTGGCTTCCGTTCGGATGATCATAATCTCGCGCGAAGCTTCGTCTACTGCTTTACCCTGCGGATTGAAGACCTTGACTTTAAAGCGATTGTCACCGTTCTTACGGACTTTCACGTTGATACTCAGTGGGCCGGCAATTGGAATCCTACCAGTAGATGAACCTTCTTCGTCCAAAATTTCGACCTCGTGACCTTTAGCCATATCGGTTGCAGGTTTTATGCGAACTTTGGCTGAATCGCTGGAAACACGCGACTTGAAATCGAGAGACAAAGCTACAGCACCTGTGACGGTTTCTCTTTTTTGCCCAGCCTTTCGTATTGAGCTTTCGCCGTCCCATTCACGGCTTTCAGCAAATATGGCGGCACCAACCGCAACCGCTGTCATCGGATCAAGCCCATTCTCGACCTCAATGGCAAGCTCAGATTGCAACATATCCCTTATGATTGGCATTTTTGAAGGTCCGCCAATCGGAACAATTTTTGAGATATCTTCATTCTTGTATCCATTAACCGAAATGATCTTGCGGCAAAGTGCAATTGAGTCATCGATGCGGTCTTTTATCAAGTTGGTCATTTCGTCTCGCGAAAGATCTATGGAAATATAAATCTCTTCTCCATCTTCGTCGGTTGCTCTGACTTCATCTTCTGTTGCGAAGATCGAAGCCAAAGGCGATGCGGAAAGCTGAATTTTGGCCTTTTCCGCTGCATGGCGACAAATTTCTGGGAGGTGTTTATATTTGTCGTTTCGTTGGAAATCTGTTGGAAGGTTGAAGTTTTCGTCCAGCCATGGGCGTATGACACTATCAAATATGATCCGGTCAAAATCTCGACCTCCTAGCATATTGATACCTTCATGGGCGATCACATTGACCGCACCGGCAGTGCTCATGACCAAAGCCAAATCAAAGGTGCCTCCTCCGAGGTCATAGACCAAAAAGACGCCGTCTTTTTGTTTGCTATGAGCAATCGCAGCCAAAGCGGCGGCAACCGGTTCTTGCAAGAGACTGACTTTTTCCAACCCAGCTTGTCGCGCGGCGGCAATAGTGTCTTCGCTTTGCATTTGGTTAAATGCTGCGGGCGTCGTGATGACGACACCCTCGACCTCCTGATTGCCCGTTTCCGTCATGGCCTGTCCGACCAAGGTTTTGATGATCTCAGCGCTACACTCAACCGGGGTCCACACTTGGCCAGCAAGCGAGATTGGGTTCTTTGTTCCCATAGACCTCTTGAAACCATGCGCAACATTTTGAGGGGCGGAAACTAAACGATCATAGGCTGATTTTCCGACAAACCGATGGCCTCGTTTGTCCAGATATATAACACTTGGCAGCACATCCGCTCCATCTGACGTTTTAAAAAGCCGCAGGCCGCCATCTATGTGCCCAACTACTGCGGAGTTAGATGTTCCAAGATCAATACCAAGATACAATTTCTATTCCTTTTCATTTTTTGCTGGTTCGACAAGTACACGACCCAACCTAATTACCTTCATATCGGCCATTATCGTTGGCTCCAGTGTTTTTGTGACCACAAGATCAACATCATCCGAGTAATCACCCGCATTATCCGCTGAAGCAGGCATGCCAGCATGAAACTCTTCTGTTTCAAACTCAACTAGCCTAAAGCCTAGCTGATCAATTAGCAGCGATAGTTGACGGTTCGAGAAGTTCAATTGACCTTCCAATCGGCGGCCGTCGCCATCTGGAAGCCGATCAATCGCCTTCCTAGTTGCCTTGGACAACTTCCAAAACTCCACGCACAGCTGCGCTACGGTATCGGTTGTGAAAGATATTAGTGAAGAAGCTACCACGATGCAACGATCCTTCGTGCATCAGCTCGCAATTCACTGGCCTTTTCGCGGGCCTCACGCTGGATCGAGCTAAGTGCGCCGCTTCTATACCGGTAATCTGAACACCGAGAATTGAAGTCGTCAATAAGCCGGTTAAAGCGGTCTATCTGATTATTTGTGTTGGTTAGCGGCCTTATCGTATCAAGCCTTTGCCCCTGAAATACGCAATATCTAATTTGAGAACGATTGAGTGTTAGTCCGCGCCCAACCGGTGGCAAAGTTTCCAGCGCAACAGTTTGTGTTGGTGCCGCCGCTGGGGTTGGTGGTTGATACGGCGTTCTGGCATTAGGCTTATCCATAGTGCTAAAAATCAGGAACCCAACAAAGCCAAGGCCCGCTGCAATAAGAACACCTAATTTAATAAGCTCATTCGTACGCTTCATCACTAGCTTGATTTTAAGCGCCCGTAAACTCCGACGTTCCGGACCTTCAGAAAAGTTCAGTAGATCATTGACCGCAACAAGCATCGCCTTGGTATTCCCAGCATTTGCCGCTAGTTCTTTTTGCTTCCAGTTGCGCTGAAGAACCGTGTGTTCTTCCCGAAGCTTCTGGCTAAGCTCTTTGGAGCGGAGTAAGCCCCCGTAAGAAAGTAGACCATCTATTAGTCTGAAAGCGGTTTCTGGATCATTGCGATCATTGTTTATATATAGCGCTAAATCACGTACAATCACGAACGCAAGGGACTCGTCTACCATCTCAGGCAATGCAGCTTTAAAAGCCACCAAGATGTCATAAACTGGCCCCTTAGAAGCGTGGGAGAACCCGCTTCTAGCCAAATCACTCTTGAACCCAGCCAGTTCGTTCTTTGCTGCCTCGCAAGCTGCAATTAAAGGCTCGATGTGCTGATGCTGTTTCTGTTGTTCATCCAACTCTTCTAGCTGCGCCACATCTCGTTTCAAAACCTCCGCAACTGATTCAAGCTCAGGGAAGGTTCGTAAAAGCGCTTCTGATAATAAAAGGGCGGCGGTAAATTCGCCACGGTTTTTTGCCAGTTCCAAATTAAGAACCCTGAGTTTTTCGTAGATACGCTTAGATTTACCTTCCTCATGGCCTTGATGTTGCTCGTAAACTTGAACCGGTTGGTTAATGTCATCCCATTTGATTAACAGATCGGAAATTGCGCCAACCAATACGCCCAAGTCGGCGTCGCTTTCTCTCGCACGTTCAATGCAAGTGTCGATTTCATCACTCACACGAACAAGATCAGGTTCGCTCAAATTATCGTAGTAACGGACAAATTCCCCCAAGAACAAACTTGTAGGATGTCTCCTAAGTTCAGTTTCGACGATCCTTTCCATGGCTTCGCCTGGTCGATCAAGGCTCCATATCCCCACAGCCGCCGTACGAGCATGCAGGATTTCTAAGTCTTTCAAACGATCCTGCAAATGTTGAAGCTCAATTCCGGGAAACCCTGTTCTTTCACGGTCTTCGTTTAAAACCTTGAGAATGTTCGTCTGGTCAACTTCGTCCCATGCCTCCGCCAGCGAATGAAGCAGATCATCTGTAACATTTCCGGCACAACACAAGTGTGCAAGGACATTTGCTTTGGCCAGCTCTGGAAAGTGCTCGGATGATTTCTTGAGCTCTATTATGTTTCCAGACTTAACTTGGTCAAAGACTCCGGAAACCTGAGCTTCGCTCAGTTCAGGCAACCAAGATAACTCTTGCTCTAACCTAGCCATTGGAGCTAGCAAGCTTTGCTGGGCATGATGAATCTTTGCTAAATCAAAAAACCCATCAAATTCCGCGTCATCAACTAAATCAGCGATGTCAGATCGACTAGAGCCGTAGCTCGCCTTCAAGATGTGAAAGGCGCTTGTAGTCAGATTAAAGTATCCATTATTCATTATAAAAACTCAAACCAATGTTTGTAATCTTTCGGCACAACCGCGAGGTTAACGTCACATGACAAAACTGCAAGGCTAATGACGGCCCGCTCGCGGTTGTTAAGCGATAAATTTTGAAAACTTACATTCACCCATTGAACATGTTTGCGGGCCGCCTCCAATCCGGCGCGTGTCCGTTGACAGATGATGTCCCGTTCAAACTCCGATAGCGCCGCGAAGATATGGAAGATCAGCTTGCCACTGGCCGTCGTCGTATCGATCTGTTCGGTCAGGCTACGGAAGCCAATCCCGCGCCGGTTCAGATCATACGTCCCATAAACGTATCCTTTCTGGGTATTAGATATCCCCCTGAGTATGACGCTGATGACGCTATATTGGAACAAAAATTTTCCAGTGCGGTGACGCTG
>JAESRG010000005.1 GCA_016764785.1 Paracoccaceae bacterium | reverse complement strand
GAATTTGAAATGTCGTCGATGACGTTTGACTCCTGCGCTTCTTATGATGCCAATCTATCGCGCTTTTCGATTGGCTGTATTGTTAAGTTCTGATCTATGTCGCTTCTTCAATGGTTTGACGACGTTGTCGAACGTTTCGGTGATCGGCCGGCGATCTATACCAATGATGGGCAGAGCATCACCTTTTCGCGGCTTTCGCATGCCGCGGATCAAATTGCTGTTGCCTTAAAAGAACAGGGTGTTCGTGACGGGCATAACGTCATTTCGACGCTCGATCACCTTGCACTCAATACCGCGTTTTGGTTTGCCGTCTGGCGTCTGGGCGCGAATGTTCTGGCCACGAAATCTGTCTCGGCTATCGAAATTGCGGGTATTTCCGTTGATGCGCTGATGTGCGAGGCATCCGATGCCGGTTCGAATATCAGCCGGGTGCTGGTGCTTTCACCCGACATCCTGTCGCGAAAAATTGCACCCTTCAGCCGAGCGCCCGAGGGGGCGACCTTCTTTCCGACGATCAATTCAACCCGCGTACCTGGTGTATTGGAAGGAACAGGCGATCAGCTGTTGCAAGACGCCAACCGGTATACCGCGCTGATCGGCGCGGCAACGGGCCCGATTTTTATGACCAGTGGTCTGGACAGTATGCGCACATTTCGGGATATTTTTCGGGCGTTCTCAAACGGGAAGCCAGTGATCGGGCCGGATATGCCGATTGAAGGGTATTGGCCCAAAATTATTGAACACGGTGTTGTTGACCTTTTTGTTACGCCCCTGATGCTGCACCGGCTGGTGCATGCTAAAAACAGGCCCGCAGACACGTCGTTAATCCAGCGTATTTTCATTGGCAGTGGCACACCGCAGATTGATCTGCTCAGGGATGCGGCCAAGATCTTCGGCCCGGTTCTGGAAATCGCGGCGGGCACACCCGAAACGGGTGTTTTCGCCTTCAGAAAATTTGATCCGGCCTCTCACGAGATCGGTAAAACCGGCCCGATCGTGAACGGGCTTACCGCCCAAATTGAAGACATTGACGGTAATATACTCGGCCCAAATATTACCGGACGGCTAAAGCTGAATGTGCCTAAAGCGCAGAAATTAAAAGGGTATATTGGCGGGCGACCTGCTTATGGCCCTGATGGCGGGTTTTACCCCGGCTATCTAGCGACCATCGACGAGAACGGTGTAATGACAAAACTGGCCCGCACCGATGACCGACTTGGTCTGGGCGGGACACGCTATTTCAGTGGTCTGATTGAAGCAGCAATTGAGCACCACCCGACCGTACAGAAAGCCTGTGCTATTCGTGTGTTTGCCAAAGACGGATCGGAAGCATTGGGGATTGTTATTACCCCCTTGGACGGGTTCGATCCCAAGGCTGTACAAGCCTTGGCAAAACGGTCGTTGGCGGGAATTGGCGAGGTTATTGTAAAAGAACACCCTGAAATTCCGCTGCTAAAAGACGGAACACCGGATCGCACCTCAGTTGAAGAATGGTGGGCAGGCACCGGCGACAAATAAGTCACCACCAGCGCGCCATCAGGTTGAAATTGCCAAGCTGAGGAACGGGAAACTGATGAGGATGATCAGGACAATCAGCATAACAACGGCAAACGGTGCGGCCCCGAGAAATACATCTTTGAGCGAGATGGAATCGTCATCCAGTGTGGATTTGATTACAAAACAAGAGATTCCCAACGGCGGCGTCAACAGGCCTATTTCGGCGCCAACGACAGTGATGATGCCAAACCAGATGGGCGACATACCCATTGCCTCAACTAGGGGCAAAAACAGCGGAACCACGATCAAAATGATTGACGCCGTGTCCAACAGTGTTCCCAGAAACAGCATCAGCAGAACGTAAAACACCATGACCATCACAAACGATGTCTGATATCCGGCCAGCAAATCCCCGATTTGGTTGGGGACACCGGCCAACCCGAGCATTCGACTATAAATCGATGCTGCGGTGATTAAAAACAGAATTGCCGCACTGATGTGCCCCGTTTCAAGCAAGGCATCCCAAAAGACACGCAGGCTCATTGAACGCCGCAAAACAGCCAGCCCTAGCGCCATAAGCCCGCCTGCCGCACCGGTTTCTATCGCAGATAACCAACCAGTATAAAGCCCGCCCAATACGACAGTAATTAATCCGAGGGTCGGCAATGTTTTGGCAGCAATCTCACGACCCGACATAGATTTGCATGTATCGTCAACCTGCCCCCCGACAAAACGCGGTGTGTAGCGGATCATCAAAGAAATGGCCCCAATATAGGCTGCCACCAGCAGAACACCCGGGATAATTCCGGCGAGGAACATATCCCCTACGGATTGCTCGGCCACAAAGGAATAGATGATGAGCATGGCTGAGGGCGGTATGATCATCCCCAGCACCGAACTGCCCGCGACAACCCCCACCGCAAAGCGTGGTGTGTAATTATGGGCAATCATCTGGGGAACCGACACTTTGGTAAAGACAGACGCCGAGGCGATAGATGATCCGGTGACCGAGGCAAACATGCCGTTTGCCCCAACGGTTGCCATCGCAATGCCCCCCTTCACGTTACGAAACCGCACGGTCATGACATCGTAAATGTCCTGCCCCAATCCGGCTTTGGCAACGATCAACCCCATGAAGGTAAAAAGCGGGATTGTTACCAGATTATAATCCATCGCGGTATCGCCAACGCCGACCTTCAATACATTCAACGCCAGTGTAAAGTCATCGCGCATTACCCAAACTGAAACGAACGACACCATGCCAAGGGCAATGGGGATGTAAGTGCCAGCATAGATGAGAATAACAATCGCGACGACTGATATCAGGCCTATTTCTATTGGTGTCATTTGCTGGATTTCCTCGTTTCAAAGGAATCCGCAGCAATTACCTTGATGGAAAAAATCAAACAACACAGGGCCGTACTGGCGGCAATGGTAAATTTGATTGGCCACCAGGGAACGGTAATAATGCCGGGTACGCCAAAGAAATCTTTGGTGTGAAGCATCGCCAAAAACTCCGGAAACATAACATAAGCGATCAGCCCCATAAATATTGCCGAGATCGCGTTGATGATCCGTCGCAAGCCAACAGCAAGTCTCGGCTTTCGGGCAGACAGGAAATTCAGAAAACCATCGGAACGGGTCAAGCGCCCAACCCGCACACATCCGGCAATTGCAGAAAAACAATCAGGATAAGCGAAAATTGGATAACTTCATAAGCCCCGCGGAACGGGGCATGAAAAACATCACGCGCAACCGCGTCAGCGCTGACCACAATCATCAGCACCAAGACCATCAGCACACCGGTGATATTGGCCGAGATCGCCAATAATTTCGTGAGATGGGCCAACCACGAAACAGTACTTTTCAACATAAATCAGCCCCACATTTATCACCACTTACGGCAGGCTCCAGTCCCGCACACCAACATAACCTAGGCTAGCAAGCTTGCTTAAATACGCTTCAAGCATCTCGGTTCCCGGCGCGTTGTTCTCATTAAGCACGCGCGCCCAGTCTTGTGCAATATTGGGCATGGCGGCAGCCCAAGCGGTACGATCTTCTTCCGAGATCTCAATAATGGTGCCGCCTGCTGCAACATAGGCTTGTTCGGCCTGCGCGGCACGTTCCATCGCGATGTCTGCAACACGATCACGATAGTCGATTGCAACGGCCTTCAATACGTCCTGCACCTCGGCAGGAAGCGCTGCCCAGTAATCGGCGTTAACGGTAATCGCCTTGGAATTCACTGCCCCAAGATCGACACGCAGCATGTATGGGGCGACTTCGGATATTCTGAACGTCGCGGCGGCCTCGGGCCATAAAATCGCCGCGTCAACCAAACCGGTTTGCAGCATATTATAGAAATCCGTCAAGTTACCACGCACGCCCGCAGCCCCTGGAATCCCCTCCAGATAACGCAGGTTCAAGCCAGCGCCGGCAATCTTTAACCCTTGTAGATCATCCAACCCCTGCACCGCGCGGGTGGTGAAAACCTGATAACTGTCAAGCACAACAGCGGTCGCAAGATAGATTTGGTTCTGTGCCAGAAATTCGTTGCGCATGGTCGGAAAGTCACGGGCAATCGAATCCACGGTTTGCGCAACGGCACGCGCATCCGCAGCGACAAAAGGCATCACAGAGGCGATGCCCTGACTTGGTAACTTAGATGAATGAAAAATGGTCGTCACGATTCCAATATCGCCCAGACCAAGCTGCACCCCTTCCAGCACTCCCCGGGGTTTCACGATGGTGCCGCCATAGCTTTCTTGCCAGTCCATCACAAAATTGCCGGTTTCGGCCAAACGTCGATCTACTTCGGGAATGAAGAAGTTGGTCATCTCCTGAACCCAAAGCGCCCGCGCCGGATAGCCGTCAATTACCACAACAGAAATACGTTCTTGGGCAGAAGCAGAAAGCGTTGCCGCCAATATCATAACAGCCAACGCCAGCTCTCTAATTACGTGTTTCACGGTACTTCTCCTGAGAATCTATTTATTCAGCCGAAATCCTTGCGGGTTCGACCAACACTTATCAAAAATGGTTTTAACGGAGCAAAGCTGCCGACACAACAATATGAAATTCAGCAATCTACGCTGGTTTTCCGATCATCGTGCATTTTGGATATGTCACAAAATTATGCCGCTTCAAACATATTCCGGTTTAACTGAATTCAGCGTTGCATCATAAACGGCCTTGGTTGCAGGTGAAAATACGCGCGCAGCCAATTTGAGCAACGAGAACATTTCGACACTAACGTTTAGGTCGGAATTGATTATTCCCAGCGGCTCCATATCCCGACTTGTTCCAGAAAATTCAACCGCAACGGATGTTGCTATCGGTGCAATCGCATTGGTTTGGCGCACCAGCGCAAGCGTCAGTAAAAAAGATGATGTTGTAAAGGTTTGCGTTGGCAATGAATGTCCCCGCTGTCGCAGTGCTTGTTCTATCGTATTAAGTAGAATGGTGCCTTTAAATGGAAGTACCCAGTTAAAAGTCAGCATTTGCTCTACCGAGACTTTCTTGAGCATCACCAATGCATGATCAGTGCGGGCGATAAAGCTGACAGGTTCGGCTGCAATGGGAATTTCATCAAAAAGTTCGGGCGGATGAGCTGACGGCAATCGCCCGAGGACAAAATCCAACTCACCGTTTGCCAAGCGATCTGCGAGGATATCGCTGGTAGAAATTTCGACCGAAATTGTCACCTTGGGCATGGTTAGCCGGGCTTCTTTTAGGACTGGTAAGATATACTCAATTGCTGGTCCGGTGACCGATCCGATACGCACTGATCCAGTTAATCCGTGCCCGATTTCCAGAATTTCTTGTTCGACGTCTTCAATTTCTTGAAGAATGCGTGCCGCACGTTTGGCCAATGCATGACCTGCGGCGGTTAGTTCAATGCCTTTTCCAAGTCGCTGGTGGATTTTCTGACCGAGTATCTGGTCGATCTCAGCGGCCAATCGCGAAGCGGCGGGCTGTGCGATGGATAGATAGTCGGCGGCGGCCTGCATACCGCCGGTGCGATCGAGCGCATTTACAAGTCTTAGATGGGTCAGTTTCAGACCCTTATCCAGAATGCCTTTTTTCCGACGATTACGTGGCATGGCTTTTCCTTTGGTGGCAACTCATATCAAAAATGATATGAATTGATAATGTATGATAATTTGACAGTAATGTGAATAGTGTGGAACTTAGCGCTGCGGTATTGCCAATTGCCGCAGCCCGAATGGGAAAAATAGATCGATGAGCGACAAAATTGGCAGCATAAGGGAGGAAAACATGAATATTTTCACAAAATCACTGGTTGCAGTGGCGGCGATGTCAACATTGCTGGCCGCGCCAGTCGTTGCACAAGATAACGGATCCATTGGTATTGCGATGCCAACAAAATCATCCGCACGCTGGATCTCGGACGGCAACGCCATGGTTGAGCAGTTCCAAGCAGCTGGTTACACAACCGATCTGCAATACGCTGAGGATGACATTCCAAACCAGTTGGCACAGATCGAAAACATGATCACCAAAGGTGTGGATGTTTTGGTTATTGCGGCGATTGACGGCACAACCCTGTCAAACGTTCTGGAAAATGCCGCTGCGGCAGGCGTTCGGGTTATTGCATATGACCGACTGATCCGCGAAAGCGGCAACGTTGATTATTACGCGACTTTTGACAACTTTAAAGTTGGCGTTCAGCAGGCCTCGTCATTGGTTGCTGGTCTAGAAGCACGTTTTGGTGAAGGTCCTTACAATGTTGAATTGTTCGGTGGATCACCAGACGATAACAATGCGTTCTTCTTCTACAATGGCGCAATGTCGGTTCTTGACCCGCTGATCGAAGACGGCACCATTGTTATTCAGTCCGGCCAGATTGGCATGGACCGCGTTGGTACATTGCGCTGGGACGGTGCAGTTGCACAGTCACGTATGGATAACCTGTTGTCGGCCTATTACGGCGACGTTGATCTGCACGGCGCCCTTAGCCCATATGATGGTCTTTCCATTGGTATCCTGTCCTCGCTTAAAGGCGTTGGCTATGGTTCCGACGGCGTAGAAATGCCAATCGTAACTGGCCAAGATGCCGAAATTCCGTCGATCAAATCCATGTTGGCTGGTGAGCAGTACTCAACAGTGTTCAAAGACACCCGCACCCTTGCTGGTGTGACTGTTGGTATGGTTAACGCCCTGCTGAATGGCACTGAACCTGAAATCAACGACACCACAACTTATGACAACGGTGTGCGGGTAATTCCGTCATTCTTGTTAGAGCCTGTGTCGGTTGATCTTTCCAACTGGGAAGAAGTCCTGATTGGGTCGGGTTACTATACTCTGGATCAAATCCAGTAGGTTCCTCACATCAATTGCCTTGTCCGGCTTTTTGTCGGGCAAGGCTCCTTTATCTTCAGGCGGGCCTATGACTACTCTTTTAGAAATGCGCGGAATTACCAAAACCTTTCCCGGGGTTAAGGCGCTTGATAACGTTGATCTACGCGTTGAACAGGGCGAGATCCATGCGATTGTTGGCGAAAACGGCGCCGGAAAATCAACCTTAATGAAGGTTTTGTCAGGGGTTTATCCTGCTGGCACATATGACGGGGAAATCATCTATGAAGGGCAGACTGCTGCCTTTAATGATATCTCCGACAGTGAAAAACACGGTATTATTATCATCCATCAGGAGCTGGCGCTGGTGCCGTTACTGTCGGTTGCCGAGAACCTATTTTTGGGCAATGAGGTCGCCACCCGAGGTGTGATTAATTGGCCCAAGATGTACCAGATGACCGATGAACTGCTGACCAAAGTCGGCCTGAACGAGGCCGCGTCAACCACGATTGGCTCGATGGGTGTTGGCAAGCAACAGCTGGTTGAAATTGCCAAAGCACTGGCCAAAGACGTTAAATTACTGATCCTCGACGAACCCACTGCGGCGTTGCAGGAAAATGATAGCCAGAAATTGCTGGACCTGTTGTTGGAGCTAAAGGCGCAGGGCATCACGTCGATTTTGATTTCGCACAAGCTGAACGAGATCAGTCAGGTTGCCGACCGGATCACCGTTATTCGTGACGGCGCAACGGTCTCAACCCTTGATTGCCGCGCCGAGAAAATCAGCGAAGCACATATCATTCGCGACATGGTGGGTCGGGATATGTCACACCGTTATCCTGCGCGCGAGAGTAATATCGGTAAACCGCTATTGGAAATCAAAAACTGGAACGTCTGGCACCCCGAACACAAAGATCGGCAGCTGATCCGCGATGTGAATTTCACGGTGAACGAGGGTGAGATCATCGGCATTGCCGGCCTAATGGGGTCGGGCCGTACTGAACTTGCCATGAGCATTTTTGGCAAAAGCTATGGTCGAAATATTACCGGCGAAGCGCTGCTAAAGGGCCAGCCGGTTGATCTGTCGAGCGTCGACAAAGCCATTGCCGCAGGTCTGGCTTATTGCACCGAAGACCGTAAAGAACTGGGTCTCATTCTTGAAGAAACCATTGTGCGCAACATCACGCTGGCCAATCTGGCTGGGGTGTCCAAGGGCGGCGTAATTAATGCGGCTGAAGAACAGAAAGTCGCTGAGAAATATCGTAAAGCCATGAACATTCGCACCCCAAGCGTGCATCAAAATGTGGTTAACTTGTCGGGCGGCAACCAGCAAAAAGTGGTGTTGTCAAAATGGCTTTATGCCAATCCGCAGGTGCTCATTCTTGATGAACCAACCCGCGGCATTGATGTTGGCGCAAAATTTGAGATTTACGAAATCATGAACGAGCTGGCCTCTGAGGGGCGCGGCGTGGTGATGATTTCATCTGAAATGCCTGAATTGCTGGGCATGTGTGACAGAATTTACGTGATGAATGAAGGTGAACTGGTCGCAGAACTTAGCGCGAGTGAAGCCAGCCAAGAACGCATTATGTCGTTCATTGTGACAGAATAAGGAATTGGTAATGACCGAAGAAACTTCTCAAAGTAAAGTCGTAGCGCAAAAAAGCGTCGGCGAGTATTTCGCCGCGCATCTGCGCGAATATGGGCTGTTGTTGGCGTTGATCGCCATCATGGCCTTTTTCCAGATCACCACCGGTGGGGTGATGCTAAAGTCACTGAACATCACCAATCTGTTCCTGCAAAACAGCTATATCATCATTATGGCGCTGGGCATGCTGGTGGTCATTGTTGCGGGGCATATCGACTTGTCGGTTGGGTCGGTGATGGGTTTTGTCGGGGCCTTGGCCGCCATTTTGATGGTCAATCACGACTGGCCAATGTGGGCGGTCATTCCGGTTTGTCTGATGGTTGGCACCGCGATTGGTGCCGCGCAAGGGTATTGGGTGGCCTATTGGAGCATCCCGCCGTTCATCGTGACGCTGGCCGGTATGTTGGTGTTTCGCGGGCTGTCACTGTGGTTGCTTGAAGGGCAATCGGTTGGGCCATTCCCCAAGGAATTTCAGCTGCTATCCACGGGTTTCATCCCTGACTTTATGCCGCAAGGCGTTAGCACAACACTGGCTGACCTGTTTGGCGCACGGCGTTTTAACACCGGCGCGTTAAGCATCGGGGTGATTGCCTCAGGGTTTATTGTGTATTTTGGCATGAAAAAACGGGCCCGTAACAAGGCGTATGGTATTGAGGATGAACCGCGCGCTTTTTTCATTGGCCGCAATATTATTGTGATCGGTGGCGTACTGTTTATCTGCTTTAAGCTGTCAACTTTCCGCGGCCTGCCAAACGTGTTGGTCACCATGGCTGTTCTGACAATCATCTACGCGTTCCTTACCCAAAGCACCGTGATCGGGCGGCGCATGTATGCGGTGGGCGGTAATGAAAAAGCGGCAAAACTGTCGGGGATAAAAACCAAACGCATGACCTTTCTGGCATTTGCCAATATGGGCATGTTGGCTGCACTGGCGGGTTTGATTTTTGCGGCACGGCTAAATACCGCCACGCCCAAAGCGGGTTTTGCGGTTGAACTTGATGTAATTGCAGCGGTATTCATCGGCGGTGCGTCAATGTCTGGCGGCGTTGGCAAAGTAATCGGCGCGGTTGTCGGTGCGTTCATCATGGGTGTGATGAACAACGGTATGTCGATCATGGGCATTGGCATTGATTATCAACAGGTCATCAAGGGCTTAGTGCTGCTCGCAGCGGTGATATTTGATGTCTACAATAAAAATAAACAAGGATAACGCCATGTTGGTCTCTCAGGTTATTTTAGCAAATGATGTCAACGCGGTTGTTGCCCGGCAAGGCAGCGAGGCTTTTATAATCAACGACGCAACCAGCTTGCTCGACCTTGTGAATGAAGCAATCAGCCGTAAGGTCAGTCTTAGCGCCTGCATTGCCACCCACGGATTGGGTGCGCCGATTGATTTAGAACGCTGCTATCAAGACGGTAATCTGCGTTTGCCAATCAGCCATCCTGACCCCGCGCATATGCATTTGACGGGCACTGGCTTGACCCATCTGGGCAGTGCGTCAACGCGCGATGCAATGCACAGCACCAGTGACGCAGATCTGACGGATACCATGAAAATATTCCAGATGGGTTTGGCTGACGGGCGCCCTGAAGATGGAAAAATCGGGGTGCAACCTGAATGGTTTTACAAAGGTAACGGCACAATGGCCGCGGCCCCCGGCGCGCCGTTGCTGTCACCTGGGTTTGCCAAAGACGGCGGCGAAGAACCCGAAATTGCGGGCATTTACGTTATCGGCCCTGACGGTACGCCGTTTCGGGTTGGTTTTGCCGTGGCAAACGAATTTTCCGACCATGTGACCGAACGCGAGAACTATCTGTTTCTAGCGCATTCAAAGCTACGGCCATGCTCGTTTGGGCCTGAAATTCTGATTGGTGCATTGCCAGATGACGTGCACGGAATGTCGCGGATTATCAGAGATGGTGAAATCCTGTGGGAAAAACCGTTTCTGTCGGGCGAGGCAAACATGTCTCATACATTGGCCAATCTTGAACATCATCATTTTAAGTACGACGTTTTTCGCCAACCCGGCGATATTCACGTTCATATGTTTGGCACCGCGACACTGTCTTTTGCTGACGGTATTCAGGCGCAAGACGGCGACGTGTTCGAAATTGACGCACCAGATTTTGGCCTGCCGTTAAGAAACCCGTTGCGACAAGCGGCACCCGAAACTGCGGCTACGCAAGTACAGATTCTTTAGGATAACGCTATGACCTTTAAGCCCGCTGAGTGGCCTCGAAAATTACGATCACAAGAATGGTATGGCGGCACGTCGCGCGACAATATCTATCATCGCAGTTGGATGAAAAATCAGGGGCTACCTGCCGATTTGTTTGACGGACGGCCGGTGATTGGCATCTGCAATACGTGGTCTGAACTAACACCGTGTAATGCGCATTTGCGCGACTTGGCTGAACGCGTCAAACACGGTATTTACGAGGCTGGCGGCTTGCCGCTGGAATTTCCGGTGTTTTCGCCGGGCGAAAGTTCACTGCGCCCGACAGCGATGATGTATCGCAATATGTGCGCGATGGATGTTGAGGAAGCTCTGCGCGGCAACCCGCTGGACGGGGTCGTGCTGATGGTTGGCTGCGATAAAACCACACCAGCCTTGCTGATGGGTGCGGCCAGCGTTGATATTCCGGCGATCATTGTCACCGGCGGGCCGATGCTAAACGGCAAATGGCGCGGCACTGATGTTGGGTCAGGCACAGCGCTTTGGCAAATGTCCGAAGCGGTGAAATCGGGCGACATGACTCAAGACGAATTTCTTGAGGCCGAGCAATCAATGTCGCGATCCCCTGGGTCGTGCAACACGATGGGCACGGCATCAACAATGGCCAGCATGGCCGAGGCATTGGGCATGGCGTTGTCGGGCAACGCCGCTATTCCGGCGGTCGATAGCCGTCGTCGGGTGATGGCGCATGTGACCGGCAGACGTATCGTGGATATGGTCAAAGACGATCTGAAACCCTCCGATATTATGACCCGCAAGGCGTTTGAAAATGCCATCCGCACCAACGGGGCGATTGGCGGGTCAACCAATGCCGTGATTCACCTGTTGGCCATCGCTGGACGGGTTGAGGTTGACCTGACCTTGGATGATTGGGACGTTCTTGGCCGTGATATTCCGACCATTGTTGACCTGATGCCGTCAGGTAAATACCTGATGGAGGAGTTTTTCTATGCGGGTGGCCTGCCCGTTGTGCTGAAATCTTTGTTGGATGGCGGCAAGCTGCACGGCGATGCGCTGACCGTATCTGGCCGTACAATTTCTGAAGAAATCGCGGGTGTGCGCAACTGGAATGACAAGGTTATTCTGCCGATGGATAAGGGCCTGACCCAACAAGGTGGCATTGCGGTACTGCGCGGAAACCTTGCCCCGAACGGCGCGGTGATCAAACCCTCAGCCGCCAGCCCGCACCTGATGAAACATCGTGGTCGTGCGGTGGTTTTTGAAGACATTGACGACTATAAGGCACGCATTAACGATGACGCGCTTGATATTGACGAGACCTGCATCATGGTGCTGAAAAACTGCGGTCCGCGCGGGTATCCGGGCATGGCCGAGGTTGGCAACATGGGGTTGCCTCCGAAAATTCTGAAAAAAGGTATCACCGATATGATCCGTATTTCAGATGCGCGTATGTCGGGCACGGCTTACGGCACAGTGATTTTGCACACCGCCCCCGAGGCCGCGATTGGCGGGCCACTGGCCGTGGTTCGGTCGGGTGATATGATCGATCTTGATGTCGAAGCGCGTTATTTGCATCTGGATATCTCGGATCAGGAATTGGAAAAACGGCTTGCGGAATGGCAACCAGCCGATACCGATGTAACCGGCGGATACGAATATTTGTTCCGCACCCATGTTCAAGGCGCTGATCAAGGTGCCGATTTTGACTTTTTGATTGGTTGTCGTGGAAAGGCGGTCGGTCGTGACTCTCACTAAACCCTATAAATTGGCGATCATTGGCGTTGGCAAAATCGCCCGCGATCAACATTTACCATCCATCAGTGATAATCCTGATTTCACGTTGGAAGCAGCGGTTAGTCGTAATGCAAATGTTGATGGTATCGACAATTTCGCCAGCCTTGCAGATCTGTTGGATAACCGGCCCGACATTCCGATCGTATCGTTGTGCATGCCCCCAACCGCGCGGTTCCAAATCGCGTGGGATGCCCTAAGCGCTGGTAAGCATGTGCTGTTGGAAAAACCACCCGGCGCGACATTGTCCGAGGTGCATAGTCTGATTTCACTGGCTGAAAAAAACGGCCTGACATTGTATGCGACATGGCATTCGCGCCATGCGATTGCGGTGGCGCCAGCCAAAAAATGGCTATCGACGCGGCAGATAAAAAGCCTGAAAATCATCTGGAAAGAGGACGTTCGTCGTTGGCATCCTAACCAACCTTGGATATGGCAGGCCGGAAACGCGGGCGTGTTTGACCCGGGCATTAATGCGCTGTCAATCTTGACTGAAATTATGCCGCACGCCATTCATCTGACCTCGGCTGATCTGGAATTTCCGGCAAACAGCGAAACACCGATTGCGGCTAAGTTGCAGTTTTTTGACCCGTATGGTGGCGATATTTCAGCCGAATTTGACTGGCGTCATGAGGGGCATCAAACATGGGACATCACCATTGAAACCAATGATGGCACGTTGCAGTTGTCTGAAGGTGGCGCCAAAATGTATCGTGATGGTCAATTGGAACTTGAGGGACATGACGGCGAATATGCGGCGATATACGCGCATTTTTCAAACTTGCTGAGCGCGCAGAAAAGCGACGTTGATCTTGCGCCGTTACGCCATGTAGCGGATGCTTTTATGTTGGGACGTCGACACGTTACCGACGCCTTTTTTGACTAGAACAGGACACGACATGAGCGGAACAGACGGCCTTTTGGGCAAACACTTGATTGCGGGACAGTGGGTTGGCGGTGCTGACAGCTTTATGTCGACGCCTGTTGCGGGTAAAGGCATGGCTTTTGCTGCGGGCACGGCGGCTGATATCGACGCGGCGGCCAAAGCAGCTGAGGATGCGTTTTGGTCGTATTCCACCACCAGCCGCGCTCAACGCGCTGCATTTTTGAACCGGATCGCCGATGAAATCGAAGCGCGCGGCGCGGCGATCACCGCCATTGGCACTGCCGAATCTGGCCTGCCAGATATGCGTTTGAACGGCGAGCGGGGCCGCACCACGGGTCAGTTGCGACTGTTCGCCAGCCATATTCTGGCCGGTGATTATCTGGATCGTCGCCACGACAAAGCCTTGCCTGACCGCGCGCCTCTGCCGCGCCCTGACCTTAAAATGATGCAACGCCCAATCGGGCCGGTGGGCGTTTTTGGGGCCTCGAATTTCCCGTTGGCGTTTTCAACGGCGGGCGGTGATACCGCGTCAGCGCTGGCCGCTGGCTGCCCTGTGGTGGTCAAAGGCCATCCGGCACATCCGGGCACATCGGAAATTATCGCGCAGGCAATCGACGCTGCGATCAAGGCCGAGGGCCTGCATCCGGGCGTGTTTTCGCTGGTGCAATCCAACACGCGCGAAGCCGGCGAGGCGCTGGTCCAGCATCCGTTAATTCAGGCGGTTGGTTTTACCGGATCGCTGGGCGGGGGCAGGGCGCTGTTTGATTTGGCGGCGGCACGTCCGCAGCCAATTCCGTTTTACGGTGAACTTGGATCGGTTAATCCGATGTTCTTGCTGCCCGCAGCGGTTGGGGCGCGCGGCGCTGAYATYGGCGCTGGCTGGGCGGCATCGCTGACCATGGGCGCGGGGCAGTTTTGCACCAATCCCGGCGTGGCGATTGTGATCGACGGGCCGGATGCTGACGCATTCGAGGCCGCCGCACTGGCGGGGCTTTCAGGTGTTGGCGCGCAGACAATGCTGACTGATGGCATCGCTGATGCCTATCGACGCGGGCGCGATTTGCTTGGCAAAGGCACTAGCCGCAAGCTGGTTTCCAGCTGTGCAGGCCGTGAAAACGGGCCGGATTTGCTGGTGACCAGTGGCGCTGATTTCTTGGCAAACCCTGATTTTGCTGAAGAAGTATTTGGGCCGCTTGGCTTGATTGTTCGGGTGAAAGATGCTGCTGAAATGCTGGCTGTGGCGCATGGTTTGGTCGGGCAACTGACCTGCACGGTGCAGATGGACAGCGCCGATACCGATGCCGCGCGGGCACTGTTGCCGGTGCTTGAACGCAAGGCGGGGCGTATTCTGGTGAACGGATTCCCAACCGGCGTTGAGGTCGCGGACGCGATGATGCACGGCGGCCCATACCCCGCCAGCACCTGCGTTGCCAGCACATCGGTCGGCACCATGGCCATCCGCCGCTTCCTGCGACCCGTCTGCTATCAGAATATCCCAGACGAGTTGCTGATAGATGATTTGCGATAGGAAGCTTTGATGAACACACTTGAATTATTCAACCTGTCGGGCAAACGCTGCCTGATTACTGGTTCAAGCCGGGGCATTGGTTTTGCCTTGGCCAAAGGGCTTGCTAGCGCAGGGGCCGAAATTGTTCTGAACGGGCGCAATGCTGAAACACTAACCGAGGCTGCATCTGCGTTGCGGGCAGGTGGCGCAACTGTGCATGAGCTGGTGTTCGACGCCACCGATCACCCTGCTTGTGCGGCGGCGATTGACGGGTTTGAGGATAGCATCGGCGCCATTGATATCCTGATTAACAATGCAGGAATGCAACACCGCGCACCGCTAGAGGATTTCCCTGCTGAGGCTTTTGACCAGCTGATGCGCACCAACGTTTATAGCGTTTTTAACGTTGGCCAGCCAGTTGCGCGGCATATGATTAAGCGCGGCAAAGGAAAAATTATCAACATTGGTTCAATCCAAACCGCGTTGGCACGGCCCTCGATTGCGCCGTATACGGCGTCAAAAGGCGCGGTTGGCAACCTGACCAAAGGCATGGCCACCGACTGGGGGCCAAAAGGCTTGCAGATCAACGCCATTGCCCCGGGCTATTTCAAAACCGAGCTTAATCAAGCGTTGGTGGATGACACCGAATTTTCGGCCTGGGTTTCGAAACGCACCCCCGCAGGGCGCTGGGGCGACGTTGAAGAACTGGTCGGCGCTGCAGTTTTTCTGGCGTCGGATGCGTCCAGCTATGTCAACGGCATCACCTTGTTCGTTGACGGTGGCATGTCGTCTTGCGTTTAGTCTAACCATTTAGGATTGCTTATGTTTCCGATACTTACAGTCAAAAACACCTTGCCGATGGACGGCGATTCAGGAACCCTGATCGGGCGGGCTTGGGTGCCCTCAGTTGATGGTCCTTCAGTGGTGGTTCTGCGCGATGGGCAGGTCTTTGATATTTCCGAAGTTGCAGCGACCATGTCCGGTTTGTTGAACGATGCCAATGCGATGGGCGTTATTCAAACGGCTGGGGTCGCAATTGGGTCGATTGATACAATTTTGGCGAACACCTCACCAGACCAGCGCGACACCGAAAAGCCGTGGTTTTTGTCACCGATTGATCTGCAAACCATCAAGGCAAGCGGCGTGACCTTCGCTGCCAGCATGTTGGAGCGGGTGATCGAGGAAAAGGCCAAGGGCGACCCAGCGGCGGCGGTTAGTATCCGTGAGATGATTACCGCTGAAATCGGTGCTAGCCTGTCAAACATCGTGCCGGGGTCTGCGGATGCGGACCGTGTGCGCGAGGTTTTGACCAAGCGCGGAATGTGGTCACAATATCTTGAAGTCGGGATCGGAAAGTTCGCTGAAGTGTTCACCAAAGCGCCAACCATGGCGTCGGTCGGGACAGGGGCCGAGGTTGGTTTGCACCCTGAATCTACGTGGAATAACCCTGAACCCGAGGTGGTTCTTGTGGTGAGCAGTTCCGGTGAAATCGTCGGTGCAACATTAGGCAACGATGTAAACTTGCGTGATTTTGAGGGGCGCAGTGCCTTGCTGTTGGGCAAGGCCAAAGACAACAACGCCTCGGCGGCGCTGGGGCCATTCATTCGGCTGTTTGATAATAGTTTTAACCTTAAAGATGTGCGTCAGATGGACCTGCGGATGCAGGTTGAGGGCGCAACTGACGGGTATGTTTTGCGCGACGGCAGCTCAATGAAACATATCAGCCGTGACGTTAAAGACCTTGTTTCCCAAACGCTTAGCCGTAACCACCAATACCCGGACGGGTTGATTTTATATACCGGCACTATGTTTGCACCAACCGATGATCGGGGCGAAAAAGGCTCGGGCTTTACCCATAAAATCGGTGATATTGTCACGGTATCATCTGACAAATTAGGCACGCTTACCAATCGCACCGCGCTAACCACGCAAGCACCCGAATGGACGTTTGGCGTAGGTGCCCTGATGAAAAATCTGGCCAAACGCGGGCTGCTTTAGATTAAGAATGAGGTTAATATGACTGTAGAAATATTTGACGACCGGATTTGCCAATTGGGCGAAGGCCCGCTTTGGCATCCGACTCGAAAACAGTTTTTCTGGTTTGATATTCTGGGCAAACGGCTCATGACCCAAATCAACGGAGAGCCGCATCACTGGCAGTTTGACGAACACGTTTCGGCGGCAGGCTGGGTGGATGACGATACGTTGCTGATCGCCTCGGAAACCTCATTATTCAAATTTAATCTGGAAACTGCGGAAAGCGAATTTGTGGTGCCGTTGGAGGTTGATAACCCGGCGACACGCTCAAACGATGGTCGTGCTGACCCGTGGGGCGGTTTTTGGATCGGCACTATGGGGCTGGAGGGCGAGGCAGACGCCGGCGCGATTTACCGATATTATCAGGGCGAAATTCGGAAAATTATCACGCCGATTACCATCTCGAATTCAATCTGTTTTGCACCAGATCAAGATGTTGCCTATTTTGCCGATACCAAAGACAAGCAGATCATGAAGCAGGAAC
>JAESRG010000004.1 GCA_016764785.1 Paracoccaceae bacterium | reverse complement strand
CGCCGTGATGAATATTGGAAATTCACCAATCCGAAAACGTTACTGGCGGCTGATCCGTCGGCCGCATTTGTTGCCGATGACGAGGCGCCGGTTTTTAACGCAATTGACAAGCTATTGATCGAGTTTGTTGACGGCATCTATCAACCCGACCAGTCTGATGATCTTAAGGCCGAAAATCTGGAAATCCAGACTTTGGCTGACGCAATGGCAAGTGACATTCACTGGGCCAAAGATCTTTACGGTGTGCTGGAAGATCAGGGGCAGTTGCCAGTGTCTCGTCCGTTTGCGGCGCTGAATACGGCTGTTGCTGAGCAAGGTTTTGTGCTGCGCGCCACGGGTAAAGTGTCCCGTCCGGTGGCTTTTCGCTATTTGCGTAGCGCTGAAGCCTCAACCGCGATGATCCATCATGTGATCAAGATTGATGCCGGTGCAGACCTAACCATTTTTGAAAATGGTGCAGGCGCGGCGCGGCTGAATACCTGTATGGAAGTCGACGTGGCTGATGGTGCTGCTTTTCATCACGTACGCACCCAAGGGCGCGAACATGACCGGCAGGCCATCACGCATATCTTTGGCCGTTTAGGCGCTGAAAGCAAATTCAAATCGTTCACGGTAACGGTGAATGGCTGCATGACCCGCAACGAAGCAGTGATTGAATTTACTGGCGACGATGCCAAAGCAACCGTGGCTGGCGCTTGTGTTGGCGATGGTAACTTTCACCATGACGACACGATTTTTGTAACCCATGACGCGGTCAATTGTGAAAGCCGTCAGGTTTTCAAGAAAGTGCTGCGTAACGGTGCTACCGGGGTTTTTCAGGGTAAAATTCTGGTTAAAGCCGGGGCACAGAAAACCGACGGCTATCAGATTTCGCAAGCTTTGCTGATCGACGAAAATGCCAATTTCCTGGCCAAGCCCGAGCTGGAAATCTATGCGGATGACGTGATTTGTTCGCACGGGTCAACTTGTGGTGCCACCGACGAAGCGGCGATGTTTTACCTGATGTCGCGCGGCATTCCCAAGAAACAGGCGCAAGATTTGCTGATCATGGCCTTTCTTGATCAAGCCATTCAGGAGGTTGAGGACGACACCGTTGCTGATGAAATTCGCGACCGTCTTGCAGATTGGACGGAACGTCGCAGCGCATGACCTTGCTCGGAGACATCGTTTCTGCGTATCGGGGGTTTGGACCCTCGATGCGCAAACAACTAGCACCTGAAGCGCGCGAAGAAAAAATGCTGCTTTATGTCATGCTGGCAACGCTGATTTTCTTTGCAGCGCGGATTCCGTCGTTGCTTGATGTTGCCAAAAATACATCTGATGCTGAATTGACGATGACAAATATTATCGGTGCAAACTTTGCCACGTCGATCTTTTTTGGACCGTTGATGCTGTACGGTATCGCAGCGCTTTCTCATCTCATTGCTAAGCCGTTCGGTGGAAAGGCAACATTTCAGGAAGCACGGCTCGCGTTTTTCTGGACATTGTTGGTCATTTCGCCGATTGTACTGCTATCGGTTGTGTTGCGGGCGTTTATTCCCGCACCAGAGTTTGTTGCGATCGGAAACATGGCTGTTCTTGTTGTGTTTATTTATTGTTGGAGCGTATGTCTAAGCATTGCCGAAAAATTCAAAAACGCCATAATGACAACAGTATCAATTGTCGCAATTTTTGCGGTGCTTTTTGGGGCGATTCAGCTATTGTTTGTCAGCTAATTCAGACGGGGTAAAATGATGGATAAAACCGATTTTCTAAATGACCGGTTAGACGACTTACGCGAAGAATCGTTTTCGATTGATGGTCACACCTATCAAACCCAGCGCAGTTCGCTGTTGGTGCGCGTGTGGGATTCGTGGATGGACATGCGCAAAGCCACGCGACGGTTGATTGATGAAAATCCGCCCGAAGCGCGGTTGTTGTTTTACATCCTGATGTCGGACCTGATTTTCTTTATGTCGTGGTCGCTTAAGGCCGTGGTGTCACCAACCGATAATGCCAGCAGCTTTTTGCCGGCTGATGTTGGTTTGTGGTTGCTGGTTGCGTTGTTCGCACGCACCGCGGTTGTCTATCTGTTTTCAATTGTTTTGGGCATGGCCATGCGCTTGTTTGGCGGGCGCGGCGGCTGGAAAGCCACCCGTGCAGCCGTGTTTTGGGGCAGCTTTGTTGCCGCCCCGTTTGGGTTGTTTTTCGCGCTGGTGACAGTCGCTTTTGCATCACTTGAAAGCAGCATACCAATCCTGCAAAATGATTTGATTTCGCAAGCCCCTTATTGGTTAAGCCTGATTCCGTTTGTGTGGTTAATCTCGGCTGGTCTGGCCGAAGCACATGAATTCAAACATGTTTATCCGATTTTTGCCGCTATGACGTTGATGACAATGATCCTATGGATGGGTTTTTTGTATCTGAGCGCGACCGGCGTCATTTAACCTAAATATAAGGCCCACAACATGTACGACGTAAATGAAATCCGTAAGGTTTTCCCGATCTTGGCGCGGCAAGTCAACGGTAAACCGCTGGTCTATCTTGATAACGGGGCCTCGGCGCAAAAACCACAGGTGGTGATTGATGCCGTGACACGCGGATACGCTGAAGAATATGCCAATGTGCATCGCGGCCTGCATTTCTTGTCTAATCTGGCGACCGATAAGTACGAGGCGGTGCGCGGTAAAATCCGTGCGTTTTTGAACGCCCCGTCTGAACAAGAAATCCTGTTTACCAGTGGCTCAACCGAGGCGATGAACCTTGTTTCTTATGGCTGGGCTGTACCCAATCTGAAAGCGGGCGACGAGATCATTTTGTCAGTGATGGAGCATCACGCCAACATCGTGCCGTGGCATTTTCTGCGCGAACGCATGGGCGTAGTTCTGAAATGGGTCGAAACCGCCCCTGACGGATCGCTGGACCCGCAGGCAGTGCTGGACGCGATCACCGATCGTACCAAATTGATTGCGATCACCCATATGTCCAACGTGCTGGGCACCGTTGTTGACATCAAAACTATTTCCCACGCCGCGCGCGAACGCGGGGTTGCTGTTTGTGTGGATGGCTCGCAAGCCACGGTGCACATGCCGGTCGATGTTGCTGATCTGGGCTGTGATTTTTACGCTATTACCGGCCATAAACTGTATGGGCCGACCTCTTCGGGCGCGATCTTTATCCGCAAAGAACGCATGGCTGAAATGCGTCCCTTTATGGGCGGCGGCGATATGATCCTTGAGGTCTCGCGCGATGTTATCACCTATAATGACCCGCCGCATAAGTTCGAGGCCGGCACCCCGGGCATCGTTCAGATGATCGGTCTTGGGGCTGCGATTGACTATATGACCAGCGTTGGCATGGACAATATCGCGGCACATGAGGCCACCTTGCGCGACTATGCACAGGAAAAACTGGGTGTGCTGAACTGGCTGAACATTCAGGGCAATGCGCCGGGCAAAGGGGCGATATTTTCGTTCACGATGCAGGGCGGCGCGCATCCGCATGACATTTCAACCATCGTTGACCAAAAAGGTATCGCAGTGCGGGCGGGGCATCATTGCGCCCAACCCCTGATGGCGCATCTGGGCGAAAGCGCGACCTGTCGGGCCTCGTTCGGCATGTATAATACGCTGGAAGAGGTTGATAAACTGGTCGAGGCATTGGAACTTTGTCACGAGCTGTTTGGATAGAGCGGTGGGTGCGAGCACCCACCCTACGGCCTAAAATGGTTGTGGTGCTTGCCATCTCACCATTACTGAGCCGGAATAAGCCGTGTGATACCAACAGCGCCGCCCCGCGCTAGTGCGGGGTCTAGCGACATCGGAATATATTCGCCGCGCCGCCAAATCACCGACAGGTCATCATAATGACGCGACAAAAAGTGGCCGCTTTGGCCGGTCGCGGTAATGAAAACCGAGTTATCCAGATCGTCAAAATCATACACCGCGCGAAAGCCCGACGCGTGGACATTTGTAAAGGGTTCCGTGCCCGTGCCACGGGTTGATCCGCGCATCAGAGTGTTGTCACCGCCTGATGTTTCCTGCCAGATGTTGGCGATCCACGCGGCCACCGGCACCCGACCCAGCACCTCATTTTCATGGAATGCCTTATGCGCGTTGCCCCAACGCCAACGGTTAATATTGCGTCCGTTTTTTTTGACCAACCCTTGAAGGGCATCATCTAGTGCGATTGAAGCAATCTGCTTACAGGTCTCAATTTCTGCGGTGGGGGTGACGTCACACCAGACCGATGCGCCGTCAATATTGCGAAATACGCGCTCAAGAAACAGGGGATTCACGGCGGTTATTTCTGCCGACATCTGGCCAAGCTCATCCCAAATAAGACGTCCCTGCAAGGCCCGTACCCATGCGGCATAGATCAGCGGTTCGGGGTCATGTTGCCCCATTTCGCCGTTCCAGCTTGCCAGCAGGCCCAAGGCCTCACGACGGCGCGCGCCATGGGAATTCGGTTCGGCGTTCTGATCTGCAAACCACAGATCTGCCCCAATTAGCGGCAGCAAAATACGGGCCGAGGGCGAGACAATGTCGGATTGCATCGCGATAAAACTGCTTTTGGTGTGAAATTGCCGGTTGTTCAGCAACGCGGTGGCACGTTGGATGCGCTGGGTGTCGCCCCAGTCAAAACTGAAATGGTTTGGGAACGGGGCGTTGCTGATCGCATTATTTGTATTCACCACGATGCCACTAGCCGGATTTTCAACCATCGGGTTTTCATTAAACGGATAAAAACCTCGCCATGTATTGACCTCTAACCACCCCTGCGAGGGTATGCGTCCTTGAGTTTCATGGGCTGGGTCACGGCGCGGGACCAGCCCTGTCGCCACCATGGCGACGCTATTACGATCAGCCAAAATAACGTTGTTTGACGGCGCAACAACAATGGAAATCGCCATGCGGCCCTCCGCGACGGATCGCGCGTTCATCAGATCCATCACCGCCTTTATGGTCTGGTCCTGATCCGTCAGGGCTGTCCATGACAGCGAAATTTCATGGCCTGCAGATCGTAAATCGGCAATGCCAAAATGATCGCCAGGAATGATCGGTCCGTGGTCGGTCCAACGCAGGGTGCGGGTGACAGATGCTTCACCTTTGATTTCAATGAGAGTGGGGCGGGTAATGAACGCGATCGCCCCGTCCTCGGTCAGGTATTCATTGGAGTTTTGCGGGTTCAGGCGTTCAAGATACAGGTCTTGATCATCAAGATAGCTGGCAGTCAGGCCCCAGCCAAGATCAGCGTTGCGGCCAATCAGTACTGCCGGAATACCGGGGATGGTGGCGCCAATGACGCCGCCAGATTGTAGCTCTAGCCGTGCTAACATCCATATTCCGGGTGCTGTCAGGGCTAAATGCGGGTCGGTGGCCATCAGGGTTGACCCACTGGCTGATCTGCTGCCAAGAGCGGCCCACGCGTTTGACGCACCGGCAAAACCAACGGGTTGCAGCGGCGTCATATCCGCAATATTGGCCGCCGCATAACTAAAGCCAAGGTCAGGAAACAATGCTGAGAATTCGGGCAACGGCATGCTTATGGCTTCGGGAGAATCTGGTAGAATGTCACGAATACGGGCATCAGGCACCCGAAAAGACAGCTTGGCGCGCAGCACTTCCATCGCCGCTTTGTCGGTCAATTGCAGGGCCATTAGTTTTAGCAGCGCAATACTGTCAGCAGGGCGCCACTCAGCAATCGCGCCGGAATACAGGAAAAACTCTGGGGCGCCACGACCCAACGCTTGGGTGCGGGTAACGTCGACCCACGCGTTTACCCCGGCAGAATATGCCAGCAACAACGCCAGCGTTTCCGGAGTTTGATTTGCAACAGCATTTCGCGACAACCCGTAAATATCCAACGCACGCATCAGCTCATCGGTTGCCAGCGTGCGTGGACCAAACATTTCCGACAAACGGCCCTGCGCGGTGCGGCGCATCATCTCCATTTGCCACAAACGGTCTTGGGCGTGTGCAAAGCCCAGCCCGTACATCACGTCAGCGTCTGTTTCACCAAAAATATGCGGAATCGCGTGGGAATCACGCACAATTTCAACGGCTTGTGTTAGCTCGGGCCGGACATGGGTGGCGTCGTATTCAGGGATTGATCGCGTGGCAAAATAGTAAATAAAGCCAAGGATGACGGCTGTGATCACGATAATGCTGATAAATCCGCCAAATATCCAGCGAAAGGCTTTGGTCATGGGTATTATCCGTTGTGATTCATGGCACGGTGGTTAGGGTATGCGAATAGCAGCCCCTAACGAAAGGGGCAACGGGCGCAGCGAGATTGCGGCCATTTTTCGGGAGAAAAGTATGACTAAAGTTGCATTTCTGGGCCTAGGCGTAATGGGTTATCCGATGGCCGGGCATCTTGCAGCGGCGGGGCATGACGTGACCGTCTATAACCGCACCGAGGCAAAGGCGCAGGCGTGGGTTGAACAACACGGTGGCCAGATGGCGGCAACACCGGCAGAAGCCGCAGCAGGCTGTCAAATTGTGTTTGCATGTGTTGGCAATGATGACGATTTACGCTCAATCACTTTGGGCAAAACTGGCGCTTTTGGTGCAATGAATGCCGGTACGATTTTTGTCGATCACACCACGGCCTCAGCTGATATCGCCCGAGAACTGCACGCGCTGGCCGAAGCCCAAAACATTGATTTCATTGATGCGCCAGTATCTGGTGGTCAATTGGGTGCTGAAAACGGCGTGCTGACGGTGATGTGTGGCGGTGATGCCGTGCCTTATGATCTGGCAGAACCAGTGATCAGTTGTTTTGCCAAGTCGTGCAAACTAATGGGCGAAAGCGGGGCAGGGCAGTTGACCAAAATGGTCAACCAGATTTGCATCGCCGGATTGCTGCAAGGTTTGGCCGAGGGGCTGCATTTTGCGGACAAAGCTGGGCTAGACAGCGCTAAAGTAATCGAGGTGATCTCAAAAGGCGCGGCTGGAAGTTGGCAAATGGAGAACCGTTATAAAACCATGATCGCCGACGAATTTGATTTTGGTTTCGCGGTGGACTGGATGCGCAAGGACTTGGGTATTTGTCTGGCCGAGGCCAACGGCAACGGCGCCAGTCTGCCGGCAACGGCAACCGTTGATCAATATTATAAAGACGTGCAAAACATGGGCGGAAGCCGTTGGGATACGTCAAGCCTGATCAAACGGTTACGGGTTTTGGATAAATAACTTGTAGGGTGGGTGCTTGCACCCACCGTTTTTAACGCACTAACCTAGAATATTTTGCGCCTTCAAGGCTTGCGCCTGCCAGCAATCCACGTTGCCCAAAAACAATGCCCAGAATGGGTTTGTTTGACGTTGTGGAAGATATTCCAAAATTACCACCATCTTCTTTTGCGACAACTTCGGCGTTCAGACCAACCTGAAAGCCGGGGCTGGCACGAAAGTCCCGCAGGGCGTCGCTGGTCATGAAAAACAACACTTGTGTTGATTGCTGCGCGCCAATTTGCAGCCCGAATGATGCGGATGCGAACGAGAAATAATCAACCGTTGCGCCGCCAATCAACAACGCACCTTCGCCGTAAGACCCTGCCAAAAACAGCCCGGCTTTGGTAATGTTTGGAATAACCAACATGCCAACCGCGCGTTGTGCAAAGGCTTGCGAACCGTCAAACTGACGATACATGCTTTGCAGCGCCACCGCGACATGGGTGTCGATCTGCTGTCCGGTGCCGGTAATGCTGCCATCTGATGTGCAACCCGCCAATGCCGCGCCGCCAACCAGCGCCGTGGAGGCAATAAATCTGCGTCGAGTAAGGGTCTTCATAGGATGCTCCTGTAACTGCGGTCAGTCTTGCGCTGAATAGAGGTCAAATACCACGAAGCCGCTAAATATGCTAGCAGCCCCTTAGATATCGGCGCAAAATTGCCTAATTTCCGTTCAGCATTTCAGCCACTTTTGGGGCGAAATAGGTTAAAATACCGTCACAGCCAGCGCGCTTGAACGCCATCAGCGATTCCAGCATGGCTTTGTCTTGGTCTATCCAACCATTTTGCCCCGCTGCCACGATCATCGCGTATTCACCCGAGACCTGATAGGCAAAGGTCGGCACTTTGAATTCATCTTTCACGCGGCGGCAGATGTCCAGATACGGCATGCCGGGTTTGACCATCACCATATCGGCGCCCTCGGACAGATCGCGCGCGACTTCGCGCATGGCTTCGTCTGAATTGGCAGAATTAATCTGATACGTTTTCTTGTCGCCCTTTAGCGCCCCCGATGCGCCAACCGCATCGCGGAACGGGCCATAGAACGCTGAGGCATATTTGGCCGAATACGACATGATCGACACATCAGTGAAATCGTTGGCCTCAAGCGCGTGGCGGATAATGCCGATCCGACCATCCATCATGTCGGATGGCCCAAGGATATCAGCACCGGATTCGGCTTGCACGAGCGCTTGTTTTTCCAGCGCCATCAGGGATTCGTCGTTCACAATGATGCCATCGCGCACAAGCCCGTCATGGCCATCTGAATTATAGGGGTCTAGCGCGACGTCCAGCATAATACCAATATTTGGCACTGCGGCTTTAATGGCGCGGGTGGCACGATTCACGAGGTTATCGGGGTTAAACGCCTCGGTGCAGTCGGGGTTTTTGTCTTTGGCCTCGGTATAAGGAAATAAAGCGATGCACGGAATGCCAAATGCCGCAGCTTGATTTGCGGCTTTAACCGCCTCGTCAATTGACAGGCGGTTAACCCCGGGCATTGAGGCCACCGGCTCAATAACCCCGGTACCTTCGCGCACAAAAATAGGCCAAATCAAGTCATCAACTGTTAGCTGGTTCTCGCCACCCATATCACGCAACCAATCGGTACGCCGTAAACGGCGGGAACGGGCAAGCGGGAAAGGGGCGGTAATCAGTGACATCATCTGGTCCTTTAGCTAGGGCTGGCGCGGTTATGCCATGCCGGGATTACAATTCTCAAGCTATTTCATCGATTTGTCGGTTGAATTCTGCGCCCAAGACCTTAGGTTACACATTCAAATTCGGAGAATAAACTGTTGAACTATGACCTCATTGAACTGACCAGTTTCTGGAGTATCTGGTACTGGATTGTGATGGTCGTCGCGTGGTCGATGACGGCACATTGGACGCTGGGCGTGCCCCATGATGCCGTGATTGCGGCAGAGCGAAAGGGCGGTGTGTTTGCACAGCAATGTGAGGATATGGCCTATATCAACGCCCAACGATTGGTTTATTACTTTGATAAAGGTGGCGTGTATATCATTGGGTTTGTGGCATTTTTCATTTCATCTCTTGGTACTGCCGGATATTTTTTCCATATTGAGTTTTTTCAGGCGATGTTCATTTTGCTGGCGCCGCTTGTCTTGCCAAACGTGTTTTCGGTGCGCTTGGCTTATCGGTTGAAAACCCAGCAACCCGTCGGTGAAGATCTTCTAAAAATCCTGTTTCGGAGACGATTGTGGAATCAGGTGATCGGGATGGTGGCGATTGTCGGCGCGACAATTGCAGCGATTATTCATCAATTGACGAATAATAACCTGTTCTTCTGATTAAGGCGGCTTGCCCTGCCATCGGGCTTTCGATAGGTGCTATTCGCATGACTACTCCCTCTCCCTTAGCCGTTGGTTTGACCAAAGTTGGCGGCGCGCCCGACGGGTTTGATGCGCGCGTGTTGGCGCAAACCGTTATTCGTGCCGACGGGCCGGTCCTGTGTGTGCTGCGCGATGACCGGCAATTGGCCGCCATGCGCGACTCGCTGGCGTTCTTTGCGCCGGATCTTCCGGTTTTTGCATTTCCCGCGTGGGATTGTCTGGCTTATGACCGAATTTCGCCCAATGCTGAGATATCTGCGCAACGTATGGCCACATTGGCAATGCTGGTGGATGGGTTTGACCCGCGCTCGGTCATTTTGACCACGCTGAACGCCGCGATGCAGCGGGTTCCGGCACGCTCGGTGGTTGCGCAAGCCGCATTTACGGCTGTGGTCGGCAAGCAAATCAATGTTGAAAACCTGTATGCATATCTTGAACGCGCCGGTTTTAGTCGCGCGCCTACGGTGACCGAACCCGGTGACTATGCGGTGCGTGGCGGGCTAATTGACATCTTTCCACCGGGCGATACTGGCCCGATCCGGCTAGATTTATTTGGTGATGTGCTAGACGGGGTTCGCCGTTTTGACCCAGAAACCCAACGCACCATTGAGAAGATCACCCGCATTGAGCTGGCGCCGGTGTCAGAAGTGATCATGGATGCCGCCTCGATCCAACGGTTTCGCAGCAATTATCGGCAGGCGTTTGGCGCGGCTGGGCGCGATGACCCGTTGTACGAGGCGGTTTCCGAGGGACGCAAACATCAGGGCATGGAGCACTGGCTGCCGTATTTTTATGAAAATATGGAAACACTGTTCGATTATTTGCCAGATGTGCCGGTGGTATTGACCGACCAGATTACCGCGATGATCGACGCCCGTTGGGACACGATTTCGGAACAATACAAAACCCGTCTGGCTGCGATGGATGACAAATCCCATATGGCGACGGTATACAAACCTGTGCCGCCAGAACAATTGTATTTGGACGCTGACGGGTTTGACGCGGCCATAAAAGGCCGTTCGGTCCGTCAGTTCTCGCCGCTGCCGCAACCAAGCGGGCCAATGGTTATTGATGCCGGTGGTCGGATAGGGCGGTCATTCGCGCCAGAACGTCAGCAAGAAGAAATTAGCCTTTTTGGTGCGCTCGCAGTTCATATTACTGATAAACGCAAAACCAGCCATGTTATTCTAACCAGCAGCTCACCCGGCTCGCGTGAGCGGTTTCAGGCACTGTTAGATGACAGCGATGTGCGCGATTACAAAGATATTGCCACCTATGTGGACCGGCCCAAAGGCAGCCTTAGCCTCGCCATCTGGGGGTTGGAGGCCGGCTTTGAAGCTGACGGTCTCACGGTGATTTCTGAGCAAGATATTCTGGGTGATCGCTTGGTGCGCCCTGTGCGCAAACGCAGAAAGGCCTCGAATTTCCTGACCGAGGCGCAATCTCTGACCCCGGGTGATTTGATTGTGCATATCGACCACGGGATCGGGCGCTATCAGGGCTTGGAAACCATCACCGCTGCAGGGGCACCACACGAATGTATTCTGCTAGAATACGCGGGCAACGCGCGTTTGTATTTGCCGGTTGAAAATATTGAGCTTCTGTCGCGATATGGTCACGATGACGGGATGCTCGACCGTTTGGGTGGCGGCGCTTGGCAAGCCAAAAAGGCGGCGCTAAAAGAACGCATCCGCGAGATGGCTGACAAACTGATSCGCATCGCAGCTGAACGGGCATTGCGGTCGGGCAAAGTGCTGGAACCGCCAGCMGAGCTGTGGACCGAGTTTTGCGCCCGCTTCCCTTATACTGAAACCGACGATCAGCTGAACGCGATTGAGGATGTGCTTGAAGACATGGCCTCGGGCCGCCCGATGGATCGATTGATCTGCGGCGATGTCGGCTTTGGTAAAACCGAGGTGGCAATGCGCGCCGCGTTTGTGGCCGTGATGTCAGGCGTACAGGTGGCGATCATCGCGCCAACCACGCTACTGGCCCGCCAACACACCAAAAGTTTTCAGGAACGGTTTCGGGGTCTGCCCGTTGTTGTGCGGCAAATGTCGCGTTTCGTGAGCGCCAAAGACATGGCCACCACCCGCGACGGGTTGGCGCGCGGCACGGTTGAAATCGTTATCGGCACCCATGCGTTGCTGGCCAAAAGCGTGCGTTTTAGCAACCTTGGCTTGGTTGTCATTGACGAGGAACAAAAGTTTGGCGTCACCCACAAAGAACGTCTGAAACAGCTGCGATCCGAGGTGCATGTGCTGACCCTGTCGGCCACGCCAATTCCGCGAACCTTGCAGCTGGCGTTGTCTGGTGTGCGTGAATTGTCGTTGATTGCCACACCGCCTGTCGATCGGCTGGCGATCCGAACCTATGTTTCCGAGTTCGATCAGGTCACGGTTCGTGAGGCCCTGTTGCGCGAACATTATCGCGGTGGTCAAAGCTTTTATGTGGTGCCTCGGGTCAAGGATATTGCCGATATTCTAGATTTTCTGACCGAACAGGTGCCCGAGGTTAAGGTCGTTGTTGCCCACGGCCAGATGGCCGCGGGTGAGCTGGACGACAAAATGAATGCGTTTTATGATGGTCAATATGACGTGCTGTTGGCCACCACGATCGTCGAAAGTGGCTTGGACATTCCGGCGGCCAACACGTTGATCGTGCACCGCGCTGACATGTTTGGCCTTAGCCAACTGTATCAAATTCGCGGCCGGGTTGGGCGCTCAAAAATCCGCGCGTACGCTTATTTCACCACCAAACCGCGCAAACCGCTGACCCCGCAGGCCGAAAAACGTCTTCGCGTTTTAGGCTCGCTCGACAGTCTGGGGGCTGGTTTTACTATTGCCTCGCAAGACCTTGATATCCGCGGCGCGGGTAATATTCTGGGTGACGAACAATCGGGGCAGGTCCGCGAAGTCGGTTATGAGCTGTACCAAGAAATGCTGGAGGACGCGATTGCCCAGATGAAAGCCGGTAATCTTGAGGGGTTGTCGGACGCAGATCAAAGCTGGGCGCCAACGATAAACCTTGGCGTGCCTGTGCTAATTCCCAACGATTATGTCAGCGATCTTGACGTGCGCCTTGGCCTGTATCGACGCCTATCGGGCCTGTCCACCAAGGTGGAGCTGGAGGGTTTTGCTGCTGAGCTGATTGATAGATTTGGCAAACTGCCACGCGAAGTCACCACGTTGATGAACATCGTACGCATTAAAAACGCCTGTAAACGTGCCGGAATTGTAAAACTTGATGGTGGGCCAAAAGGCGTGACTATTCAGTTTTACAACGACAAATTTGCTAATCCTGTCGGTCTGGTTGATTTCATCAACGCACAAAACGGCAAAGCCAAAGTGCGCGACAACAAGATTGTGGCGCAGCGCGACTGGGTCAACAAAGGTGAGCGGATCAAAGGCGCATTTGCTATTGCGAAGGATCTTGCCGCACTCGCCCGGCAAGCAAAAGCAACATAAAACTGATACTGGTGAACAGTGCAAAAGCGCCAATCAGCGGCAGGATATTGCCGCTATATAGCTGACCAACCGGCGTCCCTACCGCGACCGAAATCAATGTTGAACCGAATCCGATCAGCGCGGCGGCAACACCGGCTACTTTGCCCATTGGTTCCATTGCAAGTGAATTCAGGTTGCCAAAAACCATGCCCACACAAAAGAACGAGGCCATACCCCAGATCATAAACATGGTCAGATTTTGTGCGGCTGGAACCAGCAGAACAAGGACAAAATAGGTGGTTGAAATGCCAGCGACTGACAAAAACGCGGTGCGGCAGACCGCACGCATCCCGTAATTCATCACCAGTTTTGCGTTGAAAAACGAGGCCGCGCCAATCGATAGTGCCATGGCCGCAAAATAGGCAGGAAATTTTTCACCAACGCCGAAAACCTCGGTAAAAATCTGCTGGGCCGTGCCGAGATAGGCCACAAATGACCCGAAAATCAAACCGGCAGCGCCGGTATACAACATGGTGGCGCGGTTTGAGAAAACGGACTTAGCTGCAGCAATCAGGTTGGCAAAACTGAACGGGCTGCGATTTTCAACCGGATTGGTTTCGGGCTGGCGCAGGCCAAGCCAGACAAACGCAATGACGGCCAGCAAGATGAACACCAGAAAAATCTCACGCCAGCCCGACAGGTAAATCACCCCTTGGCCGACAGCGGGTGCAACCGCAGGAACCAGAATAAATACGCCCATCACAAACGACATGACACGCGCCATATCGCGCCCCGAATACAGGTCGCGCACCATCGCAACACTGGCCGTGCGGGGGCCCGCAACGCCAAGCCCTTGAATGAGGCGGCCGATCAGCATGACCGTAAAACTTTCCGAATAGATGCAAATAACGCTGCCAGCGATAAAAATCAGCAAACCGGTCGAAATCGCGGTTTTCCGGCCTTTATAATCAGCCAAAGGCCCGAAAAATAGCTGTCCGACGCCGGTACCAAGAATGAACACCGATATGATCAATTGCACCCGATTGACGTCCGCCAGCCCTAAATCGCGGCTGATTTCGGGCATTGCGGGCAACATAGCATCGGTGGAAAGGGCAATGAGGGAAGATAACAGGGCAACCAGAATGATGAATTCAAATTGCGATGTTGCTTTAGTTGGTCTGAGATTCATCGGTGGTCTTTCGCTGCATTTCACTAATTTCTTCAATTAAATTAAGCCAAAACGTGGTTTCTTGTGCGCCGGAAACCACATATTGACCGTCAATCAAAAAGGTTGGCACGCCAGTGATGCCCATGGCCCGGGCTTTTTGGTCAGCGTCGCGGGTTTCAGCGATATCGGCATCGGTGGCCAACAGGCGTATGACCATCTCGCTGTCCATTCCGGCGGCTTTTGCGGCCTCAATCAGTACGCTGTGGTCGGAAATGTCCTGACCCTCTTTGAAAAAGCGGTTAAACAGCTCATCGACAACGGTGTTTTGCTTGCCGTCCAAACGCGCCCAGTGGATCAGCCGATGGGCGTCAATTGTGTTTGGTGTGCGCAGCATTTTGGCAAAATCAATGTCCAGACCTGCGGCTTCGGCGGTTTGGGCGATCTGACTATAAACCTTAATGGCGCCCTTTTGGCCGCCAAATTTTTGCTCAAGGTATTCGCGTCGGTCCATGCCAGCGGCGGGCATGTCGGGGTTCAGCTGAAAGGGTTTCCACGTGATCTCAAACGGATGGTCCGGCATTTGTGCCAGTGCTTTTTCAAGCTTGGCTTTGCCGATATAGCACCACGGGCAGATTGGGTCTGAGATGATTTCAAGCGTTGTCATGTTGGTCTTTCCAGCCGTATTTTTGCACAAGTTTGGCGCGTAATAACTTGCCGTTTTCGCTGCGCGGAAGGGTATCGAGATGAATAAACTGTCTGGGGCATTTATAGGCGGCCAAAGTGTTTTGGCAATGGGTTTTCAGAATGATTTCAGAGAGTTGATCGCCAGTATAAAATGCGGTGATCACCGACGTGTCTTGTTTGACCAGCAGATCAAGCACCGCGCAATCGGTGATGCCAGCCAACGTCAGCAGGGTTTGTGCGATTTCTTGTGACGAAACCCGATAACCGCCCGCATTCAGGATGTCGTCGGCCCGTCCCAAATGGGTAATATAGCCATCAGTGTCCATCGACACACGGTCGCCAGTCACGAACCATTCGTCGGTCGGGGCAGGGTGGTGCAAATAGTTTTTGAACAGGCCGGGGTCGCTGCGATGGACCGCTAAAAAACCGGGTTCTCCGATGGGTACGGGGTGTTGGTTTGCATCCAGCACCGCAACTTTTCGGCCTTTTTGGGGTAAGCCAGCCGTGCCTGTGCGCGGGGTGACATTAGGGCCGTGCGAGATATAAGTTGAGATCTCGGACATGCCCAATGCCTCATATATTGGCTTGGCAATGCGGGTGTTCCAACCTTGCATAACGCTGTCAGGCAGTTTTTCACCCGCACTGATAGCATGGCGCAAGCTGACAAACTTTCCCGACAAATCGTGGTCGCTTGAGAGTATCTGCCGATAGACCCCCGGCGCTGCTGCAAACAGTGTCGGATGATGCTGTGCTGCCAGTTCGGCCCAAACACCACGGGATTTCTCGCCGGTATAAATTAACGACGTCGCGCCGTTGGCCCATGGGTCAGTCAGGCCTGCGCCCAGTGTATATGTCCAGTTAAAGGCCCCCGCGTGCATCACTCGGTCATTGCTTTGCAGCCCGTACCAGTCGCGCCACATCATGCGCCGCGCCCATGCGGCGCGTTGCGCGTGCACAACCGCTTTGGGGGTGCCTCCGGTGCCCGAGGTGTAAACAATATAGGCTGGGTCATCGGCCAGTGTATCGGCAAATTCTGCGGGGGCGGAATCGCGCAGGGCTTTGATGGCCGCGCCGGTCAACTGCGCGCCTGTGTGCCATGTGATCGGTTTGTCGGTGCAAACCAGTTTAGGGGACAGGTTTGTCAAAATATCCGACAGTTCTTTATCGGTCAGCATTGTCGACAGCGGCACCGGAATTGCGCCAATGGCGTTGGTGGCAAAAAACAGAATTGGAAAGTATGAGCTGTTACCCATAAACAGGGCGACCCGATCAGATTTGCCAATACCCATGTTTTGCAAACCACCCGCCGTGGTTAAAATGGCTTGCTGCAACGCTGCATAGGTCCAGTTCTCAGCAACTTTACCGGGGTGCGAAATAACTTCTAATGCGGTTTTTGTGGCATCAACACTATGACCGATCGTATGACGGGCCATATTGAAATGGATAGGGCAGGTGGGGAATTCCCCGTTTTCAAAAAGTGACAGCTTCATTGATTTTCCGGTGGGTTTCAGACTAAGACCTTATGACAGTTTCCAAAGGATGTTGAAATGCCGGATATTCCAGAGCCAACCGTGTTAAGCATTGCCCGCGACAAAGGTGTGCGGGAAAAGGTAGCACCGCTGGACCTTGGCGAGCGGGTGCGCGAATTGCGTAAAGCGCGCGGTTGGACCTTGGCGCAAGCGGCCAAAGGTGTTGGGCTGGCACGCTCAACCCTGTCAAAAATTGAAAACGGTCAGATGTCGCCAACATTTGAAGCGGTGCGAAAGCTGGCCTCGGGGATGGATATTACGGTACCGCAGTTGTTTACCCCGCCAAAATCTGACCGGATCATGGCGCGGCGGTCAATTACACGTGGCGGGACGGGAAAAGCCCACATTACCGCCACCTATGAACACGAAATTCTGGCTGCCGACATCAGTCATAAACGCATGTTGCCCTATCAGGCCATTGTGCGGGCCCGTCATTTCGACGATTTTGACGGTTGGGTACGCCATGACGGCGAGGAATTTCTGTTTGTTCTGAGCGGCGAGATTGAGTTTTATTCGGAGTTTTATGAACCCGTGGAAATGGCCACGGGTGACAGCGCCTATTACGATGCCACGATGGGGCATAACATCATTTCCAAAAGCGCGCGCGATGCGGTGATCTTGTGGGTGACCTCAGTCGAGTAGCAAAAAAAAACGCCCTCACAAGGAGGGCGCAAGTTATTGAGGCAGGTTTCATACAGGCAAGAAACCTATCGAGCAGTAAGGCCTTTATACCGCGTATAACCCTAAAGGCCAAGTTAATTTTCTGGAAAAACCTAGTTGAACTGCGGTCTTATGGGCGAAAGCTCGATTCAGCCTTAAGAGTGTTGCCTAGATGTCACGCCAAATGCTGCAAATTGCGAATCGGTATTTCGGCTAAATTCCGCGCAAAAGCCCAAAGGCTAGCACCCACATCACCAAACCAATGCCAAAATCCAATATCTGCCATGTGCGTTTGGTTTTCATAATTGGGGCCAAAAAACGTGCGCCATACCCCAATGAAAAGAAGAACACACCAGAGGCCGCAACCGCGCCAATGCCAAATGTCAGGCGCGCGGGGCCGATAAATTGGGTGGATATAGCGCCAATAAGGCCCAAGGTATCCAGATAGACATGCGGGTTTAGCCATGTCAGCGCCAGACAGATCATCAGCGTGTTGCGCAACGAGGTTTGTTTGCCGTCGGTCTTCATCTCGTGGCCACCCTGATAGGCTGCCCAGAATCGCATAGCGCCGTAAACCACCAGAAATGCACCGCCTCCGATGCGCATGATTGTTGGCAGACTTGGGGCCATCGCAACAATCTTACCAAAACCGGCAATGCCAGCGGCAATCAAGATGGCGTCTGACACGGCACAAACCAGACAAACCCAAAAGACATGACTGCGTATAATGCCCTGACGCAGCACAAAAGCGTTTTGGGCGCCAATGGCAAGGATTAGGGCAAAAGACGTGAAAAAACCCGATGAAAAAGCTGCGATCACTTGCGTTTTGTATTGACCGGTTTTTCACCAGCAGCGATTTCGTCGGCAGTTGGGGGGGTGACTAGCCCGGCGGAAATCACAAGTTTTGCAGCTTCTTCAACTGACATGTCCAGAATAACCAGATCTTTGCGCGGCACAAACAGCAAGAACCCCGATGTTGGATTCGGGGTTGTCGGTAAAAAGATCGACAGCATATCGGTTTCGCCAAGTTTTGGCGCAATCTCGCCACCCGTTTCCGTTGAGACAAAAGCGATGGCCCAGATACCCGTGCGCGGATATTCGACCAGACAGGCCTTTTGAAACGAGGCGTTTGATTTGCTGAGAACAGTTTCCGAAATTTGCTTGAGGGCGTTATAAACCGACCGGATAACCGGCATCCGGTCAACAATATTTTCACCAGTTTTCAGCAATTGCCGGCCAAACAGACCTTTGGTCAAAGCCCCGACCGAAGCGGTGAAAACCAGAAAAACCACCACGCCAAACCCGGGGATGTTGACGCCAAGATAGGTCGACGGATTATACATTGCCGGAACCCACGGCACAAACAGCCCATCGACAAGGTTAATTACCCACCAAATCAGGTAAAACGTCAGCATCACCGGCGCGACGATCACAACTCCGGTCAGGAAATTGTTACGGGTGCGGTGGAAAAGACGCATCTTTTTACGTTTTGTAAGTTTAGGCTTCGTGGCCATATTTGCTCCGGATTATAGACGATATTGAGTTAGGGGCATTGAGGCCAAAGAGCAAGGTTAACGGCTAAATAAGTTCTTTGGCGATGGCAGCGGCAAGTTTGGCGTTGTTCCGCACCAGCGCGATATTCGCGGTCAGAGACGCCCCATCGGTTAGCTCAAATATCCGCGATAGCAGAAACGGCGTGACCAATTTCGCGGAAATGCCCTGTTGCGACGCCTCAAGCAAGGCTTGGTCAATATGAGGTTGCAGGATTTCGGCTAATATTTCGGCGTTGGCCGGTATCGGGTTGGCAACCAGTTGGCCGCCGGGCAGGCCAAGCTGGCCGCGCATTTTATGGCTAGCTGCGATTTCGGCGGCAGTGTCAGCGCGCAGCGGCGCTGGCATGCCGCTGTCGCGTGACCAAAAAGCGGGCAGGGTGTCTTGACCAAAGGCAATCACCGGCACGCCACGGGTTTCAAGCACCTCATAGGTTTTGGGCAGATCAAGGATGGCTTTTGCCCCAGCTGCCACAACGGTAACGGGGGTTTGGGCCAGTTCCTCAATATCTGCCGAGATATCAAAACTGTGTTCGGCGCCACGATGTACGCCGCCAATACCGCCGGTGGCAAACACCTGAATGCCTGCCAGATTTGCACAGATCATGGTGGCGGCAACAGTGGTTGCGCCAGTTTGCCCCGTGGCCAAAGCAAACGCCAGATCGGCGCGTGACAGCTTGGCAACGTCTGATGCTTGCGCCAGCGTTTCCAGCTCATCTGGGTTTAGGCCGATATGAATAGCCCCTGCCATGATAGCGACGGTGGCCGGAACGGCGCCCGCATCACGGATATCTTGCTCAACAACTTTGGCCGTTTCCACATTTTGTGGATAGGGCATGCCGTGGGTAATGATGGTGCTTTCCAGCGCCACAATCGGTTGCCCTGCGGCACGGGCAGCTTGAATTTCGGTTGAGAATTTTAACGGAGCAGTCATACGGGTTTCCGAGATATATGCGCAGCAGCGGCGTCAATGGCGGCTTGCAGGGCGGAATGAAGGGTGGTTTCGGGGGTCTGTTCAGCGGCAATCACCGCCGCCAGAAAAACATCACCAGCGCCTGTGGTGCTGTGGGCGTTAACCTTTGGCGGCACCAACGTCACGCTGGTTTCACGGGTGCATATCGTGGCGCTGTTGGGGCCATCGGTGACAATGGCGCGCGCGGCCCCAAGGGCCAGCAATGCTGAGGCCGCAATATTACTGTCAGCGAATTGCGAGTCGCACATGATTTCAGCCTCAGCCAAATTCACAAACAATGTGGCATGTGCTGCTTTCAAAGCGGCGCGCATCCGGCGGGCTTTGCCGGGCGAGGCCGGAACGAATGACAGGTTGGCGTCTTTAATCGACGGCATATGCGCCAGCGTTTCCATGACCGGCACCGGGATATTGCCGTCAACAACAATTGCGCCCACCCAAGGCGTGGCATCCGAGGCAAGTCTACCGTCAATCAAGGGTGTCAGAATATTTTCTCCAGCTTTTTCCAGCGACGCGCAGTCGGCGATTGCGGCAAAAATATTCCCGTTTGGTTGCTCTACTGCCAAATAAGTATCGGTCGGATCATCACAACGGGTGATATATGAACAGTCGATCCCCTCAGCCATCAACGATTTAATCAGGCTGTCGCCCTCGGCATCGCACCCAATCGCAGTTAATAGCAGGGTTTTTTCACCAGACCGCGCTAGGGCAACCGCGACGTTCAGGGCAACCCCGCCCATACGTCGCCTGATCAAACCGGGAATGTCATTGCCTGGCTGCATTTCAACGCTTGCGCTGGCGATCACATCCCACAAGGCAGACCCAATGCAGATAATCGGTGCATTTGTCATTTATCGGTGTTTTTCAAAGCAACCGTGTGGGCGCGCAAATGTGCTGCCAAGCCGCGTGGATCAAGGCCAAGCCCGATCAGATCGTCATGGGCAAGCGTGTCGCCAATAATGGGGCGCATATCGGTATTCAGGCTGCGCGCGACTTCGTGCATCAATAATCCCTGCCGCAGGGTCGGCGAGAATTTTGCGGCCATCAGATAGGATCTGCTATTCTGGCCATAGAAAAACATC
>JAESRG010000003.1 GCA_016764785.1 Paracoccaceae bacterium | reverse complement strand
AATGCTCGGCCCAAGTCCAACAGGGAGGTATGAAACGAAAACGGGAAATCCCGTCTGCTTCGATAGGTGATATAGGGATGCATTCCTGACCATTCAATAGAAATACGTTAAAAACCATGCATACCCGTTATCACTTACTTGCATAGCTAAGGTCAAATCATTGATATTATGTGAATACTTCAGAGATCCCGCATTTTCCTGCGGTACTCGATAACTTCACTTAATACAAAATCCCGAAAAACCGCGATTCGTTTTGAGTGTCGTAGCTCCTCTGGATAGGCCAGATAGACCGGAACCGGGGCACTGCCCTCGTCTGGCAGCACGTTCACCAATTCAGGAAAGTCGGCGGTCAGATAATCTGGCAAGGCGCCGATGCCCAATGAACTGCGGACGGCCTGAAGGATGCCAAAATAGTTATTTACCGTCAAAACCGACTGGGTATTATCAGCCAAATACGGAGCCATCCAAGTGGCCCCGGCACTGACCTGCGGTGCGGTTGAATTTTGGCTAATAATCCGGTGTTTTTGCATATCTTCGGGTTTTTTCGGCGTACCATGTTCGGCCAAATACTCTGGGCTGGCATAGAATTTCATGTTCACGTCCATCAACCGCCGCCGGATCAGATCAGCCTGTGAGGGCTCTTTCATGCGGATGGCGATGTCAGCCTCACGCATGGGCAGATCCAGCACCCGTTCTTCCAACATCAGGTCAATTTTCAGATCAGGGTATTTATCGAACAGATGACGCATGCGTGGGGCCAGCCACAGGCTGCCAAAACCCGTGGTCGTCGTAACGCGTAGTTCGCCAAAAACCTCGTCTTCAGAATCGCGAATGCGGGCTGATGCGGCCTCAAGCCGTTTCGACATTGATTTTGCGGCGTCAAATAACAATTCACCCTGCTCTGTCAGGATCAGCCCCCGCGCATGGCGGTGAAACAGAATGACGTTAAGCGATTCCTCAAGGCCACGGATCTGACGGCTAACGGCAGATTGGCTAAGATGCAGCACTTCGCCGGCATGTGTCAGGCTGCCCGCGTCCGCCACCGCGTGAAAAATGCGGAGTTTGTCCCAATCCATCAAGTTTTCCTTTTTATCATCGGGCAAAGATAGGCCAAAACCGCGCCGCGTTCAATTCATTACCTGCATCATAAAGATTTTACTGGATTGGTCATAAAAGCTGACCTATGCTGAATGTTAAGGAGAACGCCCATGACTCTGCAACCTGTCTCACTAAATGACCGTTATGATCTTTCGAAAAAGGCTGTGCTGCTAAATGGCACACAGGCGTTGGTGCGGCTGATGCTGATGCAAAAAGCCCGCGATATGGCGGCGGGGCATCATACCGCTGGTTATGTAACGGGCTATCGTGGATCGCCAGTTGGCGCAGTAGATATGCAGATGCAACGGGCCGAAATGCAGCTGATGGCTGCCGATGTGATTTTTCAACCTGGGCTGAATGAAGACCTTGCCGCCACCGCCATGTGGGGCGCCCAACAGGCCGAACTGCGCGGTGAAGGCACACATGATGGCGTGTTTGGCCTTTGGTACGCTAAAGGGCCGGGGGTCGATCGGTCGGGCGATGTGTTTCGTCATGCAAACATGGCCGGAACATCTGCGCTTGGCGGTGTTTTGGCGGTGATGGGTGATGACCATACCGGCGAATCATCGACCACGCTGCACCAATCTGAGTTTGCATTCGTCGATGCGCTGATGCCTATTCTGTCGCCTGCTGGTGTGCAGGAAATGCTTGATTATGGTATCATCGGTTTTGCGCTTAGCCGGTATTCAGGGCTTTGGGTCGGGCTAAAAGCCGTGAAAGACACCATCGAGGTTACGCAAGTTATCGACGGTGACCCGATGCGCATTAAAACCGTTATCCCAACCGATTTTGCGCAGCCCGAGGGCGGCATGAACATTCGGCTGGTTGATGATCGGACCGAGCAAGAAGCCCGTATTTTGGACTATAAACGGTTCGCAGCTGAGGCGTTTGCGCGGGCCAACAAGCTCGACAAACGGATGCACGGTAAGGCGGGGGCCAAAATTGGCATTGTGTCGGCGGGCAAAAGCTGGCTCGACACGTCGCACGCGCTAGAAACGTTAGGCATCGACGCAGAACAGGCCGAGATACTGGGCATCACCACCTATAAGGTCGCTATGGTCTGGCCGCTGGATACCGTTAGTTTTCGGGAGTGGGCCGAAGGGCTGGACCTGATTATTGTGGTTGAAGAAAAACGTAAATTGCTGGAAGTCCAGATCAAGGAAACGATTTTTAATGATCGCGCCGGACGGCGGGTGATCGGCTGGAAAAAGGAACATGGCGACGAGCTGTTCACCGTCAAAGGTGCGCTCAACCCCATTCTTGTTGCCCAAAAACTGGGTGAAGTGCTGGTTGAAGAAGGTTGTGAAAATGATCGGCTTACCGCGGCCCGCGCGGCGCTGGACGCGGCGATTGTTATTGATAACTCTGAACCGATTACGCAACGTATCCCCTATTTTTGTTCGGGTTGCCCGCATAATTCGTCTACCAAAGTGCCAGATGGGTCACGGGCTTATGCTGGCATTGGGTGCCATTATATGGTGCAATGGATGGACCGTGAAACGCTGGGCCATACCCAGATGGGCGGCGAAGGCGCAAACTGGATCGGCGAGGCGCCGTTTTCAAAAACCGAACATGTTTTCCAGAATCTGGGGGACGGTACTTACAACCACTCGGGCGTTTTAGCGATTCGGGCCGCGATCGCTGCGAAAACCACGATTACCTATAAGATATTGTATAACGACGCGGTGGCAATGACCGGCGGTCAGGCCAATGAGGGCGATTTGGACGCACCAAAAATTGCGCGTGAATTACTGGCGATGGGCGTGACCAAACTGGTCGGGGTTTATGACGCCAAAGAAAATGTCGACAAATCGCAATTTCCCAAAGGAATGGCGTTGGTTGAGCGCGAAAATCTGATGGATGTGCAGCGCGACATCCGCAAGGTTAAAGGCGTTTCTGCGATATTGTATATCCAAACCTGCGCCGCTGAAAAACGTCGTCGCCGTAAGCGCGGAACTTTTCCCGATATCGATAAGCGGGTGTTTATCAACCCCGCCGTTTGCGAGGGTTGCGGCGATTGCGGGGTGCAATCTAACTGTGTGTCGATCCTGCCGCTGGAAACCGAATTTGGGCGCAAACGTGAAATTGACCAGTCGTCTTGCAACAAGGATTTCTCGTGTATCAGCGGGTTTTGCCCCAGTTTTGTGACGCTGGAAGGCGCAGAGGTAAAAAAAACAGAACTGGCAACGCTTGATATTCCGACCCTGCCAGATCCGAAGATTCCTGAAATCAACGGTACGTTTAACATCGTCGCCACCGGCGTTGGCGGCACAGGTATTGTGACCGTCGGCGCGCTGTTGGCAATGGCCGCGCATCTTGAGGGCAAAGGCACCGGCATGATGGAAATGGCCGGTCTGGCGCAAAAAGGCGGCGCGGTGCTGGTGCATTGCCGGATCGCTAACACGCCCGAGGATATCTCAGCGGTGCGGGTCGCCTTGGGCGAAGCAGACGCGGTGATCGGCGGTGATCTGGTGACCACATCGGGGCCAGGAACACTGTCGCTGATGCAACGGGGCAAAACACGCGTTGTGTGTAATTCTCATCAGATTATCACTGGCGAATTCACCAAAAATACTGAGTTTACCTTGCCTGTCGACCAGATGAGCATCGCCCTAACGTCGCGGTTGGGCGAAACCGCATTGGCGATGCTGGACGCCACGGCCCTTGCCGAAAAGTATCTTGGCGATGCGATTTATTCCAATGTTTTAATGATGGGCGCTGCGTGGCAGGCGGGGTTAATTCCGCTGTCGTTAGAATCGATCGAGCGGGCGATTGAGCTAAACGGCGCGGGCGTCGCAGGAAATTTACGTGCGATCGAAATTGGCCGCTGGGCGATTGCATTTCCGGAACAAACCCAAGAAAGTCATTCAGTTGACGCTGATAAAACGCTTGATGAAGTTGTGGACACACGCGCTAAATATTTAGAAAAATTCCAAAACAAGGCTTTGGCACAGAAATATCGCCAACGCGTTGACGCCGCCAAAAACCCTGAACTGGCGATGGCGATCGCCAAGGGATATCATAAGTTATTGGCTTATAAAGACGAGTATGAAGTGGCGCGTCTGCACCGAGAAACTCTGCAATCTGCAATTGACGATCATTTTGTGAATGTGCGTAAAATCCGTTTCCATATGGCGCCGCCGATGTTTTCGCGTAAAGATGCCGACGGGCATTTGATAAAAAAGGAATTTGGACCGTGGATGCTGCGGGCTTTTGGCCTGCTGGCGCGAATGAAACCTTTGCGTGGCACCGTGTTTGACCCGTTTGGCCGCACGGCTGAACGCAAAATGGAGCGTGCGCTGATTACGGAATACGAGACAGATATGGATCAGATTGCCCAACGTTTGACGCCTGAAAACCTTGATATTTCAGTAACACTTGCCGAATTGCCGTTGAGAATTCGCGGATTTGGGCATGTCAAACTGGCTGCCGTCGAAAACGCCGCCAAAGAGCGTGAGGCTTTGCTTGCAGCGCTGGATTCAGACACGCCAACTAGTATCGCCGCTGAGTAACTAGCCCTTGCGCACCAGAAAGGCATGCAGAGGTGGGGCGATTTCCTCAATCTCTAGCAACAAATGCCCTTGTTCATTGCAAAAATGCGGGAAATCAATCATTGCGGCCGGGTCATCCGCCAGCACACGTAATACGCCGCCAACCGGCAGAGATAGCAGCCTTTTTCGGGCTTTTAACACTGGCAGTGGGCATAATAACCCCTGTGCATCTAATTCTTGATCCCATTCCATACCGCTTGCTAACACGCGCGTGCGTGATGTCCACGAGAATGTGACAATACGAGGCATGACCTTTGCCAAAACCATCGGTATGTAGGGGGGAGACAAAAAGGAACCCGTAATGTTTGGAATTGATGTCATAGATGCTGCACTGCTGCCAGCAATGCTTGTTGCGCTAATTGCAGGTGTAATTAGCTTTCTGTCGCCCTGCGTTTTGCCGATAGTGCCGCCCTACCTTGCCTATATGGCTGGAGTCTCGATGGAGGACGTCGAGTCGGGCAAAAACCGTAAAGTCATCGTCGCGGCGCTGTTTTTTGTGCTCGGGTTATCAACCGTTTTTATCATGATGGGAATCGCCGCCAGCGCGCTGGGGCGGTCAATTTTGCAATACCAAGGCGCTATGACCATCATTGGTGGCATCATCGTGATGATCTTTGGTCTGCATTTTCTGGACATCATCCGCATTCCGTTTCTGTACCGCGAGGCACGTATTGAAGCCAGCAACCGCGGTGGATCAATCATCGGCGCATATATTCTTGGCGTAGCGTTTGCCTTTGGCTGGACACCCTGCATTGGCCCAATTCTGGGCGCCATCTTGTTTTTGGTGGTTGAGGAGGGGTCGATCTCAAAAGGCATATTCATGATGGCGGCATATGCCATTGGTCTGGGCCTGCCGTTTCTGTTGTCAGCGGTGTTTATTCGCCGATCAATGGTGCTGATGAACCGATTCAAAAAACACATGGGTCGAATAGAGCGAATTTCAGGTGTTTTGCTGTGGACCATCGGGTTGATGATGCTGACCGGCAGTTTTTCCGATCTGGCATATTGGTTGCAAGTACAGTTCCCCAGCCTTGCGGCCATCGGTTAAGCCTATCCAAACGCTTAAGCGCGCAATATGATGCGTTGAAATGCGATGGAAACCTATGTGACCGATACATCTGTAAAAAAACGGCATGTCTTTTATCTGCCGGGGTACGACCCGATGCCGCCGCGGCGATATCGGGAGATGTACCGCCGTGAGGGGGCCGAGCAGGCGCAAATATCGGGGTATGATCTGTCGATCAGCGCCAAGCCGGTTAAAAACGGGCCGTATAATTGGCAGGTTGTGACCGAGATGGATGGTCACGCGGTAGCAACAACGGTCGAGTTTTTGCAGTGGAGCGATATCGTTCAAGATTCCATGCAGGCCAATATTCCAGCGACCTATTGGCTGATGTTGCGCACTTTGTGGTTGTATTTGCGCACCGGCACATTGGTGGCGTTGATTCGATTGCGGCCAGCGCCGATGATTGCCGCGCTTTATCCGGTTGGGGTGTTACTGGGGCAATTGCTGGTGGCGGTGTTGGCGGGCTGGGCCGTTGCCGCGCTGATTGGGTTGATCTTGGGGCCAGTTGGCTGGGTCGTCGGGCTGGGGGGTGTCGGGTTCATTTTGATAACATTCAAAAAACATGATGCCCGGATTTATGCGTATTATCTGCTGTATGATTATGCCTATTCGGCTTGGAACGCGGCCGGACATCCAGCGCCGCTGCGCGCGCGGCTTGAAGAATTCAAGACGCGGATCGTTACTGCTCTGGCCAGCGACAATGACGAAGTTCTTATCGTCGGGCACTCCTCGGGGGCGCATTTGGCTGTCGAAATATTGGCTGAAATGGAGCGTGACGGGCAGTTATGCTCAAAAGCTAGTATTGGATTATTAACTTTGGGGCAGGTTGTGCCGATGGTTTCATATTTACCTGATGCCAAACTATTACGTCGTAATTTGCATGATCTGGCGCGGTCTGACGTGGTTTCTTGGGTTGATTTTTCAGCCCCCGGCGACGGTGCTTGTTTTGCGCTTTGTGATCCGGTGGCGTCCAGCGGCATAGCACCCGACACACAAACCGGCCCTAAAGTTCTGTCAGCCGCCTTTTCGCAAAACATGTCTGCCGAACGTCATGCTAAACAGAAAAACCGGTTTTTTCGGCAGCATTTCCAGTATTTATGCAGCTTCGACCAGCCCGGAATATATGACTATTTCGCCTTAACAGCTGGGCCGGTACGGTTGTGTGATCGCTATGATGGACGTGGACATTCCCCCTCAATCCAGACTCGTTGTTATTCAAGATACACGGATATGGCAGATGTCTAAAAGACCTGCAAAACCAGCTTCGCGCCCCGACGGAGTCGGGTTGATCGGGCGTATCAAACTGTTTCGGCAAGATATTTTCGCGTCACAACCCGCAAAACTGTACCGCGCCTGGATGGCCGTCACCCGCACGCCGTTTTTCAGCAGCTATCTGATTAATCAGCCTGATCTGGTAAAACGGGTGCTGAAAGAACGCCCTGACGACTTTCCAAAATCGCCGATTATCCATGATACTTTGCGGCAATTATTGGGAAATTCGGTGTTTGTCACCAATGGTGAGGTCTGGAAACAACAACGCCGCATTATTGACCCAGCCTTTGAAGGTGGCCGCCTGAAAGACGCGTTTCAGGCAATGCGTGCCGCAGGTCTGGCTGCGCTAGATCGGTTGGGTGACGGGGGTGAGATCGAGATGGAATTCGAGACCTCGCATCTAACCGCAGACGTAATTTTTCGCACGCTGTTTTCGATTCCGATCGCGGATGAGACCGCCGCCAACGTATTTCAGGCATTCCGAGATTATCAGCGCACCCAACCGCTGTGGAATGTACCCGGATTGCTGCAACTGCCACGCTGGATTCCGAGGTTTCGATCAAAAAAATCAGCGGAGGCCGCGCGGAAAATCCGTGATTTGTTGCAAAAATTGGTTCTCGCGCGGCAGGAAAACATTGCGCTTGGCGTGGCCCCTGATGATCTTGCGACCAAGATTATGTGCGCGAAAGACCCCGTAACGGGCCGTGGTTTTGACGCTGACGAAATGATAGATCAAGTTGCGATCTTTTTTCTGGCGGGTCATGAAACATCTGCGTCGGCACTGTCTTGGGCGCTGTATCTGCTGGCTTTTGACCCCGAGGTTCAGCAACGGGTAGCCGCTGAAGTTGAAGGCATAGACATGGAAAATATCCAATTTTCTCAACTTTCAAAAATGCCGTTCACCCGCGCAGTGTTCCGTGAAACCTTACGTTTATACCCTCCGGTGCCGATGATGGTGCGTAAAACTGCCAAAAAAGAGGCATTTCGTGATCGCATTGCCAAAAAAGGATCAATGGTTATTTTGTCGCCTTGGCACCTGCATCGCCACGAACGGCTTTGGGATAAGCCTGATGATTTTGACCCAGATCGGTGGCAAACTGAAAATGGTAAAACCTGTCAGCGCGAGGCTTATATCCCGTTTTCGGCTGGGCCAAGGGTGTGTCCGGGCGCTGGTTTTGCCATGGCTGAGGGCGTCTTGCTATTGGCCATGCTGACCCAAAAATTCAGGTTCGAAATTGTTGAGGAACCGGTGCCGGTTGCCTATCTGACGGTGCGGGCCAAAAACGGCATTCTACTGCGCCTCATACCACGCCAACACGTATAATCTGATCGCGGTCGCAAGCCCCGATGAGCCAAGCCGTGCATCGTCGATTTCGGCAGCCAACCCGTTAATGGTTTTGCCCTCGCTTTTGGCGATGCGCAGAAATGCCTGCCAAAACGGCGTTTCCAGCGACACCGATGTGCGATGCCCGTGCAGGGTTAACGAGTGTTTTTTCGGCCGCGCATCAGTCATCGCGTTTATGCCCGTCCAAATCGCGCGCCGCTTTTTTGGCCCGAGCCAAATTCAGATCACGAACATCCTTGGGTGTCCCAAAAGTGGCAGAATTTGCGTCTGCCACTTTTCGCTTGGCCACTTTGACCAGCTTTTTGCGCGTTTGACGCAGGTTTATGACCTTGCCGGTCATTTTAGTCTTTTGGACCAATCATATTTTCGGGCCGTACGACTCGATCAAAAGTTTCCTCGTCGACAAAGCCCAACGCGATGGCCTCATGCTTGAGAGTCGTGCGGTTTTTATGGGCTGTTTTGGCAACTTTGGTGGCGTTATCATACCCGATTTCAGGCGCCAGCGCGGTCACCAGCATCAGGCTTTCCCACATCAGTTTTGAAATCCGGTCTTCGTCTGCTTCAATGCCGACCACACAGTTATCGGTGAAGGCAACGCTGGAATCGCCCAGCAATTGAATGGATTGCAGCACATTATACGCCATCATCGGCTTATAGACGTTCAATTCAAAATGCCCTTGTGAGCCCGCAAAACCAACCGCCGCGTCATTGCCCATGACCTGCGCACAGACCTGCGTGATGGCCTCAACCTGAGTTGGGTTCACTTTGCCCGGCATGATCGACGAGCCCGGCTCGTTTTCTGGCAGCATCAGCTCACCCAAACCACAGCGCGGGCCGGAACCCAGCAGCCGGATGTCATTGGCGATTTTGAACAGGCTGGCAGCAACGGTTTTTAGCGCCCCCGAGAATTCAACCAGCGCGTCATGCGCGGCCAAGGCCTCAAATTTATTGGGGGCAGTGATAAACGGCAGGCCGGTGATTTCAGCCATGTTGGCCGCCACCATTTCGGACCAGCCTTTTTCGGTGTTCAGGCCGGTGCCCACCGCAGTACCGCCCTGCGCCAGCGGATAGATATTAATCAGCGCATGACGCACCCGCGCAATGCCCTGTTCAACCTGAAACGCATAACCGCCAAATTCTTGACCCAAAGTCAGTGGGGTGGCGTCTTGGGTGTGGGTCCGGCCAATTTTGATGATGTCTTTGAAAGACTCAGCCTTGGCAACCAGCGCAGCATGCAGTTTTTCCAAGCCCGGTAACAGAATTTCATGTGTTGAGGTGGCCACAGCGATGTGCATCGCGGTTGGGAACGTGTCGTTTGACGACTGCCCCATGTTACAATGATCGTTTGGATGCACCGGATCTTTTGACCCAATCACCCCACCCAGCATTTCAATCGCGCGGTTGGCGATCACCTCGTTGGCGTTCATGTTCGACTGGGTACCCGACCCAGTTTGCCAAACCACCAGCGGGAAATTGTCATCCCATTTTCCTGAAACGACCTCGCCAGCCGCATCAACAATGGCGTTGCCAATGGTTTTGTCTAATTTTCCGAGGGTCATATTCGCCTGCGCACAGGCCTTTTTGATCACGCCAAGCCCGCGCACAATAGCGATTGGCTGCTTTTCCCAACCAATTGGAAAGTTGATCAAGCTGCGCTGGGTTTGCGCGCCCCAGTATTTGTCCGAAGGGACTTCCAAAGGGCCAAAGCTGTCAGTTTCGGTGCGGGTCGTCATTGGGCGGCTCCTGTTTTTTTAAGTCAGGACCGTCTTAGCGGGAATGGTGAAAAATTCAATGGGAAACGGGTTTTACCCTGATCTGGACCTATTTCTTTGGTTTTCGAAATGCGGCTAGGCTGACAACCTCGGCATCCCTGTGCGGTTCTTCGACTTCGGTTGATACTTCCTCAAGTTTTTTGTCATTTTTCGGCTCTGTCGCGTCGAAACGCAGACCAAATTCAACAGAAGGGTCGGAAAACGACGTGATGGCATCAAACGGAATGACCATTGGTTCAGCGGTATTATTGAAATTCAACGTGACGGTAAATCTGTCAGACATGACAGCCAGATTATCAAACCAGTCTTGCATCACGATGGTCATTTCATCGGGGTACTTTTCTTTGAGCCACGGCGCGATATCTACGCCGGGATGCGCTGTTCGGAAAGCAATAAAGAAATGGTGATTTCCCGGCAGTCCGTCTTTTGCAACTTCCTCCAACAACTCTTTAACCATATTTTTCATGGCCACCTGCATCAGTGCGTTCATGGCCGTCTGCATACGTTGTTGATAATCGATTTTGTCGGACATTCTGCTCACCTCTGATCTATCGTGCCGATAATAGACAACTTTTCCAGCAGAAAAAAGAGGCAAATCAAACAGATGATTCTTTTAGAAATTTCATGAATCCTAACAATCCAAAAGAATTCTTGTGACGCTTTCATCTACATTTTCAAGCAATTTCATAATTATGTCATAGTTAAACTACTATTTTCAATAAGAAAAACTTGCTTTGTCGAAATTGGCTCCTATATTATTTTTACAAACACAATTTATTATTTTATTAGGAGTTAAAATTATGGCCGGAATTGACCCAAGTTCACTTGTTCGTATATGCCCCAAAACCCTGACCGACGCAGATTGGCAAAAGAAAAAGGGTAAAATCGGAAAATTGGTTAAAACAGGCGTTGGTGCCGAGCTGAAAAAACTTCAGGCATTGATGAAAAGAATTGACGTTGGTTTGCTGGATCCTGCGGCGTCTCCGTCAAGTTCTTATTCGGATCTGGCGGAAAAGGTAAAAGCGGCCAAAGCCGAATATTCCAAAAACGTTCAGCCGATGCAGAAACAGTGTTATATCGTGCGTGATAAAGCCGCTGAAGCGGAAAAGATATTGAGGAAAAAACCTTTGGGCGGAAGTGCGGCCAAAGCCGCAGCTGCGGTCAGCAAAGCCGCTGACCATTATGGTGTTAGTTGCAAAAGTCTGGACCTTGATGCGCGCATCGCCACCGCCAAAAGTGCGATCGATAGAAAAAATATGATTGCGAAAAAATTCCTTGGTGGCTCGTTGCAAAAATTTGTTGCCGGCGCCAAAGCATTTAAATCGACCCCGACAATGGACAGCTGGGAAAGTAACATCAAGCAGCAAGGCCGCAGCGTGTCCAACAGCATCAAACAACTCGAAGCGTATAACAAACAGTTCTGGAAGGACTTTGAAAAGTTCAAAGGGTTTGACCGGAATACCCTCAAGATTGCTGATCAAGCAAATTTTGATGCAAAAGCAGCCATTATTGTTAAAATGGCCGTCAGTCAGGTCAAAGCCATTGCGGCGTTCAAGCCTCAATAAAAATCACTGAATTACCTGAAGAATGGGTGGCGGTCGTCTGACCAACACCTTTGTGATATGTAACAACATGAATTTCTTGCCAAGTTTTCAATTTTCAGCCTATATTACTCCAAATTGATTTTTAGGAGTTCAATATGGCCGGCAATCGTCCGTCTGAGTTAGTTATTAGGTGCCCGGTGGAAATCAAAAACACCCACTGGCAAAAAGCCAAAGGCAAAGTTGGAAAGCTCATCAAGACCGGCCTCGGAGCAGAGCTGAAAAAGCTTGAATCGATGCTGAAAAAAGTTGATTTGGCAACACTTGACCCCGCCAGTAACCCCTCAAAGACCCTAGAAGAACTGGCGCGCAAAGTGATCGCGGCCAAAAAAGAATATGCGTCCAAAGTTGAACCGATCCGCAAACAGCTTTTTGTAATTGTTTCCAAGGCTGACGAGGCCGAGAAGAAAATCAAGAAAACACCCATGGGTGCAAGCGCCGCAAAGGCAGCAGCAACCGTTGCCAAATCCGCGTCGAATTACGCTGTGACCTGCAAAAGCCTTGATATGAATGGGTCGATTGAGAAAGTTAAGGCCGACATCAAGAAAAAGAACGAAATTGCTGCCAAGCTGCTAAAATCGGCGCTGGCAAAATTTGTAGCCGGAGCAAAAGCGTTTTTGTCTGACCCGACCGAGGCCTCGTGGGGTAAAAATATCAAGCAACAGGGGCGGAGCGTTTCAAACTCGTTAGCCCAGTTGCAGAATTACCGCGCCAAGTTCTGGAAAGACTTTGAGAAATTTAAAGGTTTTGATACCAGCACCTTGAAAATTGCCAAAGACCCGCAGTTTGAGAAAAAGTCGGTGTTTATTGTGAAAAAGGCAATTGGCCAGATCAAAGCCATTGCCTCGTTCAAAGGTTAGTCGGGTCGCACCTAAGTGATGCGACCCGATAAATCATAGACTTGCGCCAAGAGCTGCAATGATTGCATCACCCATTTCACCCGTTGAAATTGGCGAGCCATCCTCAGGGCCCAGCAAATCAGCGGTACGGGCCCCATCTGCCAGCACTGTTTCAATGGCATTTTCCAGCCGTTCGGCTTCAGCCCCTTGATCGAATGAATAGCGCAGTGCCATTGCGAATGACAGAATACAAGCAATCGGGTTGGCTTTGCCCTGCCCGGTAATATCAGGTGCGGAACCGTGAACCGGCTCATACATAGCCTTTGGCCGGCCGTTTTCCATCAGCACCCCAAGACTGGCCGAAGGCAACATGCCCAGTGAACCAGTCAGCATCGCTGCGCAATCCGACAGGATATCGCCGAACAGGTTATCGGTGACGATCACGTCAAACTGTTTGGGCCAACGTACCAGCTGCATCGCGCCGTTATCAGCATACATATGCGACAGCTCAACCTCAGGATACTCATTTTCATGTACCCATGTGACTTCTTCACGCCACAAAATTCCGCTTTCCATCACGTTGGCTTTTTCCATTGAACACAGCTTGTTGCCGCGCTTTTTAGCCAGCTCAAACGCCGCGCGTGCTACCCGACGAATTTCGTTGGTGGTGTAGCGTTGGGTGTTAATGCCTTCGCGCTGCCCATCTGGCAGATCAAAAATACCGCGCGGTTCGCCGAAATATGACCCGGAGGTCAGTTCGCGCACGATCATAATATCAAGGCCGGAAACCACGTTTTTCTTTAGCGAGGAAAAATCGGCCAGCGCGTCAAAACACTGCGCCGGGCGTAGGTTGGCGAACAGGTCCATTTCTTTGCGTAGACGCAGCAAACCACGTTCGGGCTTAACGCTGAAATCAAGATCATCATAAGCAGGGCCGCCAACAGCACCGAGCAAAACCGCGTCAACCGCTTGGGCTTTGGCCATGGTTTCGTCGGTTAACGGTGTGCCGTGCGCATCATAAGCCGCGCCGCCCACCAGATCTTCGGACAGGTCAAAATTCAGGTCGCGTTTTTCGCCATACCAGCCAATAACTTTGCGGACTTCGGCCATCACTTCGGGGCCAATGCCATCGCCGGGCAGGATTAGGATTGAGGGGTTGCTCATCTGGGTTTCCTTCACTGAATGCGTTGATCTTGGGGTATCGGGTTGCACCAGAAAGTTCAAGCATCACAAATTGGCATTATGGCCTCGGCCAATAAATCATAAACCCGCCGGATGCGGGGCGTTATGCGCAATGCTTCGGGGGCTGCCAGCCAAACCGGCAAGTTTGCCATCGGGATTTGAGGCAAGACTTGGGTCATATTCTGGTCACCCCGCCCCAGTTTAAGCTGCGCAATGCCAATGCCGCAGCCTGCGCGCACCAGCTCCCAATAGATTGCCTGCTGATCGCAACGCACCGAAAAATCACTGCGTGTTGCCGGAATACCCAGCGCTTTCATGCCATCTATAATTAGGGTTTCACGATCAAAACCAACAAAATCATGGTTGGGCATATCTTCAAACGACTTGGGTTCGCCGCGACGTGCCAGATAGTCGTTGCTGGCAAACAGGGCGGTTTTTAGCTCGCCGAGTTTGCGCGCGATCAGGTCTTCTTGTGTTGGTCGATACATACGAATGGCGATGTCGGCCTCACGGAACAGCAGATTTTCGGTTGTGTCGCTTGGGGCTAGTTCAATGTCAATTTTAGGCTCTTGTTGCCGGATATGAGCGATGATCGGAGGCAGCGTGTAATGCGAAAATAAGACCGAGGCCGTAATGCGCACCACGCCTTTTAGCGACTGCGACTGCCCCGCAGCGATCAATGAGAACTTACGGTAAGCCTCGCGCATTTCCTGTGCCATTGGCAGTATTTTTGCGCCCACGTCATTAAGCTGCAAGCCGCGCGGCTGGCGGGTAAATAGGCTGCTGCCCAGCGCCGCTTCGATCAGCTTAATCTGACGCCCCAATGTTGGCTGACTGTGGCCCGTTTGACGGGCGGCCGCTGACAGTGATCCGGTTTCGGCGACCGCAACAAAGGCCTGTATCAAGGCCCAATCCAAATTTTCAAACAAGTTATCCATTCATTTATGAATAGCATGGCAAAAGAATTAGGCAATTCATATTCACAAACGCATCTCTATATTTAGGAAATCAAATAGGAGATTATCAAATGACAAATACAGTATTGGTTCTGGGCGCTTCAGGAAGTTTTGGGCGCAACTGCGTTGAGGCCTTCAGCAAGGCTGGTTGGTCAGTGAGGAAATACCGGCGAGACGTCGATGATATCACTGTGGTTTCCCAAGGCGTTGATGTCATCGTTAATGGCCTAAACCCGCAAAATTACAAAAACTGGCCGGTGGAATTGCCCCGGATTACTAAGTTGGTCGTCGGTGCTGCAATTTCCAGTGGCGCAACGATTCTTCAGCCCGGCAATGTTTACAATTACGGCAATCATGCAGGCGACTGGAATGAAGACACGCCCCATCTTGCCCAGACAATAAAGGGTAAAGTCAGAATTGAGATGGAGAAAATTCTGTACGACGCAACGCAAAAAAATGGCATTCAGGTTATTATCCTGCGGGGCGGTGATTATATCGACAAAGATCCAAGCGGAAACTTTATCGACTTTTTAGGGGCAAAAATCGGCAAAGGTAAGTTTTCTTATCCGGGTAATCCTGATATTCCGCACGCGTGGGCATATTTACCTGATATGGCCCGGGCAGCGGTTATGCTGGCTGAAATACGCACTACATTGGCGCAATTTGAAGACGTAATATTTGACGGCCTGACCATTAGCGGGAACGACCTGACGGGCCTGTTGCAAAAAGTCAGCGGAAAAAATCTGACGCTAACCAAGTTTCCGTGGTGGTTGATGAAATTGCTGTCTCCGGTCTGGGTGCTGGCGCGAGAATTGCAGGAAATGCGGTATCTTTGGAATACGCCACACAGTCTTGACGGGGCAAAATTGGCGCGACTGATACCTGACTTTAAACCCTCAAAGCCAGAGCAAATGATGACAGGCATAGTCGCACAATAATCGGGCGCATTTGGGCTTTGTGCTGGACAATACCGATCTGCTTTGAAATGGTCACCAAGACTTACCTAACCAAAGCCCAATTATGCCTTTTGACACCTTACTTCCTTTGACAGCACTGCTGTTTGCCATGGTCTGGACCCCCGGCCCAAATAACGCGATGCTATCGGCATCGGGCGCGCAATTTGGCTATCGCGCTACCGTCCCACATATTCTGGGCGTGGCGTTTGGCTTTCCGCTGATGTTGTTTGCCATGGCTTTTGGTCTGGGCGAGATTTTCCTGCGATCCGCCATTTTTCAAGAATCCCTGCGCTGGGTTGGCGCAGCCCTGCTGCTGTACGTCGCGTGGAAAATCGCCACCAGCAAACGCCCCGGTGAGGCTGGTGCGCGTCGTCGCCCGTTTCGGTTTTATGAGGCCGTGGCCTTTCAGTGGATCAACCCGAAAGCATGGGCGATGGCGATCGGTATCGTTTCAACCTTCGTCACGGGCAATAATCCATTGCTTGAGGCCAGCATTGCTGCCGGAATTGCGGCGGGTGCCGGAATCACCTCAGCCAATGGCTGGGCGTGGTTTGGCGTGTGGATGCAGCGCTGGCTAAACACCGCGCTGCGGTTCAAGATTTTTAACTTGATCATGGCCGCGATGATCGTGATGGGCATCGCCCTGTTATTTTTGGATCACTAAGGCCACTTACATTCCGGCGGCAGCGACATCAGCACCGCCTCGGGGTTGTGACCGGTTTGCAGGCCAAACTGAGTGCCACGATCGTAAACCAGATTAAATTCAGCATAACGCCCGCGTTTGATCAGCTGAACCTCACGGTCAGCATCGGTCCACGGCTCAAACATGCGTTTTTCGGTCAGCGGCACAAAGGCCTTAAGAAAGCTGCGGCCAACGTCTTGAGTAAAGGCAAAATCGGCCTCCCAATCGCCGGTGTTGTGATCATCATAGAAAATACCGCCAACGCCGCGCGGCTCGTTCCAATGTTTGATCATGAAATATTCATCAGCCCATTTTTTATAGCGCGGATAATAATCGGGGTCGTGGGCATCACATGCCTTGGCCAGTTGTTTGTGAAAAAATGCGGTGTCTTCGGGAACCTCAACCATCGGGTTCAGGTCTGCGCCGCCGCCAAACCACCAGCCATGTGGTGTCCAAAACATGCGAGTATTCATATGAACAGCAGGGGTTTTGGGTGACCGCATATGCGCCACCAGCGAAATACCGGCAGCCCAAAAACGTGGGTCTTCGGCCAGCCCTGCAAGCCCGGGTCGCGCCGACATGGACTTCTGCGCCGCTGCACCCAATTCTCCGTACACCGTTGAGATGTTGACGCCGACTTTTTCAAAAACCCGCCCTTGCCGCATTACCGACATTTCACCGCCGCCAGCATCTGACCCATCGCCGCTGTCACGTTTGGTCGGTTTGCGCTCAAACCGTCCAGCGGCCAGATCAGCAAACGGACCTTGGTCTTGCGCGTCTTCCAACGCCTCAAAAGCGCTGCAAATCTGGTTGCGCAAAGATTTGAACCAGTCAGAGGCACGGGATTTTTCGGATTGCATGGGCGGCGTCCTGTGACGTTTGAGTTGTCTTTGTTTAAACGGTGAGGGATTTGTTGCCAAGGGGGAGGCGCACGGACGGTTTGTCGCGTTCGCATCTTGGGGTTCGGGGTGTATTCGGCATGTACACCAATTTGGAGGTCAATATGACATATCGTGTGGTTAGCTTGGCGGCTTCGGTCGTTTGCCTGTTGTTATGCTTGATCTTGCTGTTGCTGCCGGACGTTATCTACTGGCTGTTCAATATCACCGGAGCCGAGGTCAGCGATTTTCTGGCGCGGCGTGCGGCGATGTTGTTTCTGGGATTTGCTGTGCTTTGTTTCTTGGGACGGAATGCTGAAGATTCTGAGATGCGACGGACCGTTTCTGTGGCAATGGCTATCGCGATGGCAGGGCTAGCGGCGACGGGGATTTTCGAATTCATGCGTGGCTATGTCGGGATCGGGATTTGGCTGGCGATTGTTGTTGAGGTCGCGTTTGCAGTATTGTTCGGGCGGTTTTGGGTTTTGGGACGGCGTTGATCTTTCAGCATGAATCGGGTCGAACAGGTTGATTGGTCTTCGTAAACCGCAAGGGTATTAACCTTACGGAGAGATCAAAATGCAACTTCAAGACAAGACGATTATCATTACAGGGGCCAGCAGCGGTATCGGCGGCGCGGCCGCATTATTGTTTGCAGCTGAGGGCGCAAATGTCGTGCTGGGCGCTCGACGAGGGGCTGAATTGGACCAAATCGCGGGCCAAATCAACCAGAGCAACGGGCATGCGGTAACGTTAGCAGGGGATGTGCAGGACGAGGAATTCGCCGCCGCGTTGGTGGCACTGGCGCAATCCGAATTTGGCGGCTTAGACGGGGCGTTTAATAATGCTGCGACCGTGGGTGATTTAGGGCCGATTCCGGACATGAGCGCAAAAAACTGGCGTCTGGTCATGCGGACAAACCTTGATAGCGCTTTTTATGCTGCGAAACATCAGATTCCGGCACTGCGGGCGCGGGGTGGAGGCTCAATCGTGTTCACCTCATCGTTTGTTGGACATACTGTTGGATTGCCGTCAATGGGGGCCTATGCAGCATCAAAAGCTGGTCTAATCGGCCTGACACAAGTGCTGGCGGCCGAACATGGGCCTGAGGGCATTCGCGTGAATACTCTGCTGCCGGGCGGCACCAAAACGGCAATGGCGGGCGATGACCCGCAATATCACGAGTTTGTTGCCGGTCTACATGCGCTGAAACGGATGGCTGAGCCGCGCGAAATCGCGCAAGCGGCGTTGTTTCTGGTGTCGGATCAAGCTAGCTTTGTGACCGGAAGCGCGTTGATCGCCGATGGCGGAAATTCGATCAACAAAACCTAAGAAACCTTCTGTCTAGCTCCCTTCGAATGGCATATTGTGCCGGTAGGGAGCTGGTTCGGCGCTTAGATAAACATTAGTCCATACGGCACCACTCTTGGGTTTTTTGCAGATCTACCCAGGCCCCGACTTTGGCGTGATCAAAGAAATGTGTCGGGTACAATGTTTTTGATTAGCACAATTGACCGATACAATTTCCCGCAGTATAGCTGAGAAACCAACATGGTGGAGGAAGTGCAATGTTCAAAATCCGGATTGATAATCACGCCGTTTAGGCTCCGGATTTCGGGGCTATAACGGCCCACTGCACATCAATTTATTTACAGTCTTTTTCGCCCCAAGAAAGGGCATTCCATGTTCAAAATATTTGAAAACCTGATAGATCCGTTTGCAGAACACCCGCAAACCACGCCGCCCGCGACCCTGTGGGCCTATATTAAAACCCAGTTGGCGCCATTCAAAAAATGGCTGCCGGTGATGGCTGTTCTGGGCGTGATTACCGCGTTGATGGAAAGCGGGCTGATCTTTTATTCGGGCCGTGTTATCGACATGATGACCACCGCTGGCGCTGAAAATATCTGGGCTATTCATGGGGTTGAGCTGTTACTGGCGGCATTGTTTGTGCTGTTCCTGCGCCCAATCATCATCACCACTAACCACCTGTTTTTAGAACAAACCCTTGCCGGAAACATGCAAGATCAGGCCCGTTGGCGCGCCCACAAACACCTGCTTGGCCAATCAACCGAATTCTTTCAAAATGATTTTGCGGGCCGTTTGTCGAACCGCGTGATGCAGATGGGCCCCGCAGTTGAGGACAGCACCTATATGGCATTTGAAGGCCTTTGGTATGCTGCAACTTATGTGCTGGGCGCGATTTTGGTACTCGCCGCGATTGACTATCGGCTGGCTATTCCAATGGCAATTTGGCTGTTGGTTTATGTTCTGTTTGTGAAACGGATCGCCACCAAAGTTGCCAAGGCATCGGAGCGGATGTCCGAGACCAGATCACTGGTTACCGGCCGTATTGTTGACGCTTATGCCAACATCGAAAGTGTTAAACTTTTTGCCCATGGCAAGCGTGAAGAAGCCTATGCGCTGTCGGCTATGAAACGCCACCGGGTCCGCTTTTTGCGGTTTTTACGGCTGATGACGCGGCTGACGTTCAGTTTGGCCAGCCTTAATGGCGTGTTGATGGTTGGTGTTATTGGCCCAGCCGTGTGGCTGTGGACAAACGGCACCGTGTCGATCGGCGAGGTCGCGGCGGCGGCGGCCCTGACCATTCGCCTGAACGGGATGACCGGTTGGATCATGTGGGTAACGGTGCGGATGTTTGAACATGCAGGTGTCATGCGCGAGGGTTTGCAAAGCATCGCCGTGCCGCATTCAGTTACAGATGCGCCGAATGCGCCCGCGTTGACCCTAACCAAAGGCGAGATCGTTCTGAACGATCTTTCGCATCATTACGGCAAGGGTGTGGGCGGGTTGGATCATATCAATCTGACCTTTAAGGCAGGCGAAAAGGTTGGGCTGGTTGGGCGCTCAGGTTCGGGTAAATCGAGCCTCGTGAACCTGCTGCTGCGGTTTCGCGATGCGGAACATGGTGACATTCTGATCGACGGTCAGTCGGTGCGCGACGTGACCCAAGACAGCCTGCGCAGTCAGATCGGCATGGTCACGCAAGACAGCAGTTTGCTGCACCGTTCGGTGCGCGCCAACATAATGTACGGTCGCCCCGACGCGACCGAAGCCATGATGATTGAGGCCGCCAAACGGGCCGAAGCCCATGATTTCATCCACGACCTGCAAGACCCGCACGGCAATCACGGCTATGACGCTCAAGTCGGCGAACGCGGCGTGAAACTGTCTGGCGGTCAACGCCAGCGCATCGCAATTGCGCGGGTTATTCTGAAAGACGCACCAATTTTAGTGCTGGACGAGGCGACATCCGCGCTGGATAGCGAGGTCGAAGCCGCGATTCAGGACACGCTTTACGGCGTGATGAAAGGTAAAACCGTGATCGCAATTGCGCACCGCCTTTCCACCATCGCTCAAATGGATCGCATCGTGGTGTTGGACGCAGGCCGCGTGGCAGAACAAGGCACACACGCCGAATTACTGGCAAAAAGCGGGCTTTATGCGGGTTTCTGGAACCGCCAATCCGGTGGATTTATCGGGGTAGAGCCAACAGAATGAGCCTTAGAACCCTTGGTCTAAGACTTGCTGCAATGCTTGAAAACCTTGCCGATCCTTATGTGGACACACCGGTGAAACCTGAAACCCGGGTCTGGCGATACCTTCGTGCCAATATGGCACCGCTGCGGCGGGTTATTCTGGCCAGCCTGGTGTTTACCGTGATCGCCGCGACAATCGAGGTCTGGTTGATCGGCTATGCTGGACGTCTGATCGACACGCTGACCACAATTGCCCCGGGGCAATTGTGGTCTGAAATCGGGCTGGAACTGGCCGGCGTGGCGGTGCTGTTGCTGGTCTTGCGTCCGATCTCGCATTTCTTGCGCGAAGGCACCAATGACCTTGGTCTCAAACCCAACGCTGCAACGCTGTTCCGCTGGCGCGCCATTTCGCATGTTGGCAAACAATCGGTTGGCTGGTTTCAAGACGACCTTGCGGGGCGCACCGCGATACGGGTGGTTGAGGTTGGCTCAGACGCGGCGGGCGTGATCTATTCGGCCCTGAACGCGGTGGCTTATGTATCGGCCTATCTGATCGGCATTATTATTTTGATGGCCAGCGCTGATTTGCGTCTTTTATGGCCGATATTACTGTGGCTGGGGCTGTACGCTGCAACGATGCGCCTGCTGATCCCTGCATTTGATCGGGCGACTGAAAAGTTCCAGAAAACCCGCTCGGCCCTGACCGGACAGTTAGTTGATACCTATGCAAATATCGACACCGTTAGGTTATTTGCGGACCGGAACGCGCAGGAAAACGAGGCCAAAACCAAGGTCGAAAACACCCGGCAGGCGTTTTTTGCGCTGCAACGGGTTGAGGTGGCGTTCGACATGACCATCACCGTGCTGGACGGCGTCATCATGGTTGGACTGGTCGGTTATGCGATTGTGCTTTGGCAAAACGGGGCCGGAACGGTGGGGCTGGTGGCCTCGGCACTGGCATTGTCGCTGCGTATTACCGGCATGATCGAATGGATGATGAGCGCGGTTTCATCAATATTTGGTCATATCGGCGCGCTGCGTGAAGAACTGAAAACAATTGCCCAGCCAATCGCGATTAAAGACCGTGCGGGCGCGCCCATGTTGCAATTAAAGACTGGCGAAATTCGGTTTGACGGCGTCAGTCATCATTATGGCAAAGACGCGGGCGGCCTGGACAACCTGTCACTGACGATCAAAGCCGGCGAAAAAGTCGGCCTCGTTGGCCGGTCGGGGGCTGGAAAATCAACGCTGGTTAACTTGCTGTTGCGGTTTCACGAGGTCGAAAAAGGGACGATTACGATTGATGGGCAGGACATCACGTCGGTCACGCAGGACAGTTTGCGCAGCAGCATCGGCATGGTCGCGCAGGAAGCCGCGCTGCTGCACCGATCAGTCCGCGATAATATCGATTTTGGGCGGGAGAACGTATCAGACGATGCGATCATCACGGCCGCACAACGTGCAGAGGCCCATGATTTCATTCAAACCTTGCAGGATAATGTCGGCCGCACGGGCTATGATACCCATGTCGGCGAGCGCGGTGTGAAACTGTCAGGCGGTCAGCGCCAACGTATCGCGATTGCCCGTGTAATCCTGAAAGATGCACCAATTCTGGTACTGGACGAAGCCACCTCGGCACTGGATAGCGAAGTCGAGGCCGCGATTCAGGAAACCCTGTATCACGTCATGCAGGATAAAACCGTGATCGCGATTGCGCATCGGCTCTCGACCATTGCGCAGATGGACCGTATCATCGTGCTGGACGCGGGAAAAATTGCCGAGCAAGGGTCGCATTCGGAATTGTTGGCGCAGAACGGATTATATGCCAGTTTCTGGAATCGCCAATCGGGCGGCTTTATCAGCACGGAGAGTACATGAAATTTTTCGAAAACCTGTTTGATCCGTTTGCACCGGCAGATGGCGCCCCCCCCAAAACCCTTTATGCCTTTGGCAAATGGCTGTTTTCCGGTGCGGGCAAAGCCGTCGCGATGATGGGGGTTGTTTCAACCTTGATCGGTCTGGCCGAGGTCGTGGCCGCCTGGGTTGTCGGGGTGATCATTGATCGCATTACCACCCAAGGGCGCGACGTATTTTTTGACGGTTTCATCTGGCCGCTGGTTGGCATTGTGGCGTTTATGCTGGTGCTGCGCCCGATCTTGATTCTATTTCAGGCTGGCCTGAATTCATTGTCTTTCGGACCGGGCCTGTCGGTGCTGGGCCTGTTTCGTGTGCATAAATATACGCTTGGCCAAAGTCTTGATTTCTTTGAAGATGACTTTGCAGGCCGTATTAACCAGAAACAAATGCAGACCACCGCGGCGCTGGGTGAATTGTTAATGGAGCTGTTGAACGCCGTGGCTTTTGCTGGTGCAATGGTGCTTGGCGGCGCGGCGGTGATGTTTTCGTCCGACTATCGGTTGTCGCTGGTGATGCTGGGCTGGCTGGCGATTTACATCGTGGTGCTGCGCTGGGGGTTGCCGCGTATTCGCGCGCTGGGCAAAGAGCGGGCTGAGGCACGTTCGGCGATTTCGGGAAATTTTGTCGACAGTATCGCCAATATTTCCACCGTAAAACTGTTTGCCCACACCGACCGCGAAGCCGATAACGCGCATAAAACTCTGATGCGTTTTCGCAACGCCGCGCTGAACTTTGGCCGTCAGGTTTTCAAGTTTCGCATCGCGGTTGCGATCCTTGCGGGGATGTTGCCGGTGGCGTTGATCGGCTCCGCTGTGGCGCTGTGGTATGTTGGCGATTCCGAAACCGGCGCGATTGTCACTGCGGGCATTCTGGCGTCGCGGCTTGGGGCCATGACCGGCTGGTTTTCGTTTATGCTGATGGGGCTATTTTCCGATATCGGCACTGCGGAAGATGGCATCGCGTTGCTGGCCAAAGAGTACACCCTCAGGGATCGCCCAACCGCAAAACCACCTGAAAATGTGACCGGAAAAATCACCTTCGACAATGTTGGCTTTCATTATGGTCGCAAAGATGGTGGTGGCCTGAACGGGTTTGACCTGACCATCAAACCCGGTGAAAAACTGGCGCTTGTAGGCCGGTCCGGTGCTGGTAAATCAACGATTTTGTCGCTGTTGATGCGGTTGCGAGATGTTGAGAGCGGATCGATTCGCCTTGATGATACCGACCTGCGCGACCTGACCCAAGACGGCCTGCGCAAGCAAATTGGCATGGTCACGCAAGACACTGAAATGTTCAACAGGTCAGCCCGTGAGAACATCCTTTATGGCCGTCCTGACGCTTCGGAGGCAGAATTAATCGCCGCGTGCGAACAAGCCCAAGCCATGGAATTCATCGTTAACCTTGAGGACGGTAAAGGCCGCAAAGGGTTTGATGCCCGCCTTGGTGAACGCGGTGTCAAACTGTCTGGTGGCCAACGCCAACGTATCGCGCTGGCGCGGGTGATCTTGAAAAATGCACCCATTTTGGTGCTGGACGAAGCCACCTCGGCGCTAGACAGTGAAGTTGAGGCCGCCATTCAAGACACCCTTAAAACCTTGATGAAAGACAAAACCGTGATCGCCATCGCGCATCGGCTTTCTACGATTGCCCAGATGGACCGGATCATCGTTCTGGACGCGGGTAAGATTATCGAACAGGGATCTCATAATGAGCTTTTGGCTTTGGGCGGGCAATATAGCCAATTCTGGAGCCGTCAATCGGGTGGATTTATCGACGCAGAAGCCCCCGAATGATGCGACTGGATCAAGCACTGGTTGTCGCCGGAGTTGCTGATAGCCGCAGTCGTGCACAGGCCTTGATTGGGGCAGGTGTGGTGCGCATTGATGGCGATCCCGCTAAGAAACCTGCGCAAAAAGTTGGCCCTGACGTTGTGCTTTCGTTAACCGAAAACCCGAACCCGTTTGTTTCCCGCGCGGCGCTGAAACTTAATTTCGCCCTGCGGGAATTCAATCTTTCCCCAAAAGGCGCGATCGCGTTAGATGTCGGTGCCTCGACCGGAGGCTTCACCGAAGTGCTGTTAAACGCGGGGGTAGCGCGGGTTTATGCGCTGGATGTGGGGCACGGGCAGCTTCACCCGCGCATCGAAAACGATCCGAAAGTTGTGAACTTGGAGGGAATAAACGCCAAAGGTATTCCTGACGAGCTGCTGCCACCGCTGGACTGGATTGTGACGGACGTGTCGTTTATCAGCCTGACCAAAGCCATGCCGCGTCCGTTATCGCTGGCCCGATCGGGGGCTATTTTTGTCGGCTTGATTAAACCCCAATTTGAGGTCGGACGCGGGAAGATTGGCAAGGGTGGGATCGTGCGGGATGCGATCGCGCACGAAGCAACGCGAGAACATATCGGTGATTTTTTGGGTGCCTCCGGCTGGCAGGTCACGCATAGCGCCGACAGCCCGATTCTTGGTGGCGACGGGAACAAAGAGTTTTTGATTGCTGCCCAGAAACTGTAGCAAGACATACAGATTTTATCGCCGTCTTGTGACAAATTGCGAATCTGCGCTACTCAACTCCGGTAAAAGGTGGTTGAATTATCGTTGCTTAACAAAATGATGTTTTGAGGGCTTCAACAATCCAGCAAAGTCGTTTACTAGGTGGGATCTCGAGTGAATTTTCTAGTCAGAAAAGTATCTGCACGATTTTTCATTCGAAATTGTAGTCGCAGACAATAAAATCTGCACCCGTAGCTCAGCTGGATAGAGCGCTGCCCTCCGAAGGCAGAGGTCTCGCGTTCGAATCGCGACGGGTGCACCATTTTTTCCGTTTGAATACAGTGACTTGCGCAGCTGGTCGATCTCGTCCATTTGACGCTTGTACGCAGTATGTACGCACTACGTCTGTTTTCACGCATTTCGCGAAGATTTTGTCCCTTCAAAATTCTACGCTGGATGAGGTGAAGCCATGAGCTTTCACGTCACCTCAACTTGTACACTGCGCAAATTCGGATCAGCCACACGCAAACAGATTATCAGTTTCTTAGCCGACAAAGCTAGCGATGACGGGTCGGGTATCTGGTGCTCAAAAGGAACCATCGCGCAAAGCACTGAGCTGAGCAAAAGCACAGTTAAGCGAACCATTACCCAGTTCTTGAACGAGGGCATCATTTTGGAAACCGGCAAGCGGTCTAACAGTCGCGGATATACGGTTGAATATCGCATCAATCTTGATCAGGTAGCGCAGCTTCCTCTGACCAAAGAGCTGCCGGAAACGACGGGGGTCACAGTGAACCCGGTTCAGCATGAACCCCGAAGGGGGTCCACCGTGCACCCTCAAGGGGGTTCACCACGAACCCCAAACCATCCCTTAACCATCCCTAAACCACCTACGCGCAAGCGCGACGGGGCGGAGGAGGTTTTTTCTTCGAAAGAATTTGAAACTGTCTGGGGCGCATTTCCTGAAGACCGGAGGCGCAACAAGGAAACCTGTCAGCAAATATTTGAGGAGGCGATATCGCAAGAAGTAACGCCGGAGGATATTCTCGCAGCGGTTCAGACTTACGCTCAAACTACGGCGGGTTACACGCGCGGCAAAGTCAAATTCTCTGATAATTGGTTTCGTAGCACTTCTTGGGTGGAGCATGTGACGGCACGGAACGAGGCAGAAAAATCCAATGCGCTTGTTTTGCAGGATTCGCTGGAGCGTTGCAAAAGCTGGATTTCAAACCGTAGCTCGATGTGCGCGCACATCAGCAAAGCCCAGATTGAAGCGCTGATTGCCAAGGGCGACGTCACCCAAACGATGTTGATTTCTGCGGGGATTAGGCAATGAGGTTTAACCAGAGCAATAGGAAGTCGAGTCTGGTTAGAGTGAGTGGCCAGCATACTTTTGTGGCCACGCGATGCTTTGGCTGCCAAAAGGCTGGCGATGGGTGGCTGCGCCTCCCCTTCGAACCCCTCAATCGGCTTGCAGCCGATTCAAAGGCAGTGCCTCCCCTCAAAAATGGGAGCCGCTCATGTGGGTGAAGCTCCGCACCACCCCAGAACAGCGCGCCGTGTGGTATGCCAAGGCCGAAGCCAAGGGCGTCAATTTCTCGGAGCTGGCCCGCCAAGCGCTGGACGGCATCACTGTGCGCCGCCGCGCCCAGCTGCGCCGCATTGACCCTGCCTTGCTTCGCCAGTTGGCGCGGCTTGGCAACAACCTCAACCAGCTGGCTCGATGGGTAAATCGCGACCAGCGTCAAGCGAACACGTTTGCCATCACAGCCCAGCTTGTGAGCATTGAGCGTGAGTTGGCAAAACTGCGGAAAGCCTATGAGGTGCGCGATGCTGATTAAATTCTTTGGCGGCGCGGGCAGTGGTGGCGGCATTGCCAACTACCTTGTGGACCCCGACCGCGCGGGCCGTGAAAACGCTCCGCCCGAAGTGGTGCGCGGCGACATTGCCCAAACCCGAGAGCT
>JAESRG010000229.1 GCA_016764785.1 Paracoccaceae bacterium | reverse complement strand
TATTGCCGTCCTCAAAGTAGAATCCGACCACCCGCTGCCATTTGTCAGCTTTGGCAATTCCGACACCATGCGGGTTGGCGACTGGGTTTTGGCCATTGGCAACCCGTTGGGGCAGGGTTTTTCAGTATCAGCCGGGATCGTGTCTGCGCGTGGGCGTACATTGTCGGGGAAATATGATGACTTTATCCAGACAGATGCCGCGATTAACCGCGGTAATTCGGGCGGCCCGTTGTTTAACCTGAAAGGTGAAGTGATCGGGGTGAACACCGCGATTCTATCGCCAAGTGGTGGATCAATCGGCATTGGTTTTTCAATGGCCTCGGCCGTGGTTGAAAACGTGGTGAACCAGCTGCGCGAATTTGGCGAAACCCGTCGCGGGTGGTTGGGCGTGCGTATTCAGGATATCTCTGAGGAAATTGCCGAAACAATGGGGCTGGAAAGCGTCGCCGGTGCCTTGATTACCGACGTGCCCGAAGGCCCAGCCCTTGATGCAGGTCTTGAAACCGGTGATGTCATTTTGACATTCGATGGCAAAGAAGTGACCGACACGCGTGAACTGGTCAGCATTGTTGCTGAGGCCCCTGTTGGGGGAACCGTGCGTGTGGTGATCTTCCGTGATGGCAATACCCAGACCGTTCTGGTGACGTTGGGCTTGCTGGAAGAAGCTATTTTGGCCGCAGCCGAAACCGATCAAACAAACCCGCTGACCCCCGCACCTGAGCAGCTTGAAACACATGGAATGGTGTTGGCCGCTTTGACCGAAGCAATGCGTGACCGGTTTATGATTGGCGATGACAGCACTGGCGTGGTGATTTTGGAAGTCAATGATGGGTCTGAAGTGGCCGAAAAAGGCTTGCGCCCCGGTGATGTGATTGTCGAGGTCGCCCAAGCTGCGGTGGCAACACCGTCAGAAGTGTTGGAGCGGATCAATTCGGCCCGTGATGCTGGGCGGCGCTCAATCTTACTGTTGGTGCGCTCGCAAGGGTCGGGCCGTTTTGTGGCCCTGTCACTGACCGAATAGCTTTTACCAGCAGCCTAAATAATGTGCCTTTGGGCGGAAATAAGTAAAAAGAGCGCCCAAATTAGGCGCTCTTTTTAACAACTTTTTACCCGAAGTTTTCTAAAATTTTAGATAAACAGGAAATCGGAGGCGTCAATTAACGCCATGTCGATGTTTTCCAGAACGATGGTGCCGTTACCGGCTGCATGTTCTATCCACAGGTCTGACCCGTGTTGGCTGATGGACAGGTCTGCAAATCCGTTAAGACCGGAAAACTGGATCATATCTTCGCCGTCAGTGAAATCAGTGATGGTGTCGCGACCACGTTCGGTTGCCGTGAATACAAAAACATCGTTGCCAGCGCCGCCGGTCAATATGTCGGCACCGCGCCCGCCATTGAGGATGTCATCGCCTTTGCCTCCATCCAGAATGTCGCGGCCACCGTCACCCAGCAGAACATCGTCTCCGCGTCCACCGACTAAGGTGTCATGGCCCGACCCGCCTTTGAGCGTGTCATCACCGCGGCCGGAAACCAATGTGTCATTGCCAGAGCCGCCGTGCAGGAAGCTGCCGTTTGAGGCATCGCCAACTTCGATAAGATCATCACCTGATCCGCCGCGAATTTTGTTGGCACCGTCCGGGTCGTAAATCGTATCATTGCCAGTGCCGCCTTTGATCCGGTCATTCCCAAGAGAGCCGATCAACGTGTCGTTACCCGCGCCGCCTTTGATCACGGCTTGACCGCGAAAGGGCATCAGACCCATGTGCGGAGCAAAATAGTCATCGCCATCACCGCCGATAAATTTAAAACCATCGTTTTGCAAAACGTCGGCCAGCGCTGTGCCCAGATCAAGGTGCCATGCCGGAATATCGTCGATCCCGAAGGATTGATACGTCGCGGTGACCTCCATTGGTTCCGGCAATTCCATGACGCCAATCACGGTCATGTCGCCGTCGATTACGCGGTAATAAGAAATACTCGTTACTGTTACTATCTCGGTTGCGCCTAATTGGATGCCTGTCATGGGCAGGCTGGCGGCTTTTACAAAAATATCTTGGTCTGCATAGCGCAGGCTTTCGGCTGACGTCCAGTCAATGCCGTCAAAGCTTAACACAGTGCCCGTTGCGTTGACGCGGGTGTTTAGGAAAACGTTCGGGGCTAACGGGCCACCAATTGGCGAGTTGGTGAAATAACCAAGATCGTTTGCTGTGATGGTAATGCGTGTCATGTTAAACCCTCCGTTTCGATGTTTATCAATTTGCCAAAAGTTTCCCTAAAAATCTATCTAAATGTTAGCCATTGGTTAATGGCTAAGTCGTGGTAAATTATACTAAAATAAGATCTAAATCTGCGGAAAAATTGAGTCAAATACGTGTCGAAAATTGGCAAAATTTGTGTCAAATCGGATATTGGTATTTGCCCACTGGTAAGCTTGAACAAAACCGACTAAATATTTGTGTGACTTTAAATAAGCGAGGGCTAAATGGCGAAAATTACCTATATTGAATATGGCGGCACTGAGCATATCGTTGACGTCGACAATGGTCTGACGGTCATGGAAGGCGCGCGTGATAACGACGTTCCGGGCATTGAGGCCGATTGCGGTGGCGCCTGTGCCTGTTCAACCTGCCATGTTTATGTTGATGATGCATGGGTTGAGAAGCTGCCCAAAAAAGACGAGATGGAAGAAGATATGCTCGACTTCGCGTTTGAGCCCAACACCGTGACGTCGCGACTGACCTGTCAAATCAAGGTAACCGATGATCTGGACGGGTTGATTGTGCGGATGCCCGAAAAGCAAATCTGATGCGGTTCTGGCTGGCCATGTGGTTACTGTTGCCCATTGCGGCACATGCTGAACCGCGGGCCGGTCAGCCGGTTATTCTTTCTGCCGAATTTTCAGAGCCGACACGCCGGTATCAACATGGCGTGTTTGGTGATGATGTTACGTTTGGTACTTTGACGATTATCTATAACACCTGTTATCGCTGTTTTGCCTATACCGTGAACACGCTGAACATCATTTTGCCTGAATCGCGGGTGTTTGAAGATCTTGCGCCACGACTTGCTGATCTGAACGGCGATGCCACGCCCGAGGTGGTCGTGGTCGAAACCGACAGCCAGCAAGGCGCGCGTCTGTCGGTTTACAGCATTGACGGGTTGGTTGCCGCAACGCCGTTTATTGGTCGTACCCACCGTTGGTTGGCCCCTGCGGGCATTGCAGATTTTAACGGTGATGGTCAGCTGGACGTGGCCTATATTGAAACCCCGCATCTGGGTAAAACCTTGCGGATATGGTCCCTGCGGGACGGCACGCTAGTGCAACTGGCTGCGCGGTCAGGTCTTAGCAATCATCGGTTCGGTCAGGGGTTCATTTCGGGCGGGGTGCGCGATTGCGGGCAGGGCGCTGAAATTATTACCGCCGATGGTGCTTGGCAAAATATAGTTGCCTCACGCATGGAAAACGGAGAGATCATCTCCGAAGCCCTTGGCCAGTTCACCGACCAAGATAGTTTTTCTGCGGCACTGGCCTGTCGTTAAAGTGCGCGCCAGCCGATGTCTTTGCGATAGAACCCTTCAGGCCAGTTGATCTTTTTGATCAGCGCATAGGCGCGCTCATGGGCCTCGGCTAATGTGTCGCCGCGCGTGGTGATGTTTAGCACGCGACCGCCATTGGCGGTGATTTTGCCATCAATTTCTTTGGTACCAGCATGGAATATCTGGGCTTTTGGATCGTCATCAGCACAATCCAATCCCCCAATCACGCTGCCTTTTTGATAATCTCCGGGATAACCGTTGGCGGCCATAACAATGGTCAGCGCATGATCGTCAGCCCAGTTTACCTGTGTTTTGTCTAATGTACCCTCAGCGCAGGCCAGTAAGACCTCCAGCATTTGCGCGCCCAAGCGGATGCACAGCGCTTGGCATTCAGGGTCACCAAAACGCACGTTATATTCGACCAGTCTAGGCTGGCCGTTTTCGACCATGAACCCCGCGAACAGCACCCCTTGAAAGGGTGTACCACGCCGCGCCATTTCGGCGATGGTTGGCTCGATGATCTCAGACATAGCTTTTTGGGTGACGGCATCGGTCATCACTGCAGCGGGCGAATAAGCACCCATACCGCCGGTATTTGGGCCTTTGTCACCGTCATAAGCGCGTTTGTGGTCTTGGGCGGTGCCAATCGGCAGAATGTTCTTACCATCACTGAGAATGAAAAAACTGGCTTCCTCTCCGGTCATGAATTCTTCAATCACCACCTCGGTGCCAGCATTGCCAAACTGGCCGTCAAACATATCGTCAACAGCGGCAAGGGCCTCGGGCAGGGTCATTGCCATGATGACGCCTTTGCCAGCGGCCAGCCCGTCAGCCTTAATCACAATCGGTGCGCCTTTGGTCTGCACATATGCCCGCGCCGCAGCTGCATCGCTAAAATGGCCGTAAGCCGCGGTTGGGGCATTGCAGGCTGCGCATATTTCTTTGGTGAACGCCTTTGAGGCCTCCAATTGCGCGGCGTCAGCGTTGGGGCCAAAACACAGGATGTTTGCGCCGCGCACCGCATCGCCAACGCCTGCCGCCAGCGGGGCCTCGGGGCCGATGATCACAAAGTCGATGTGGTGTTGTTGGGCAAAGGCCACCACTGCTGCGCCGTCCATAATGTCGAGCGGCAGGCAGGTTGCCACCGCCGCCATGCCCGCATTTCCGGGTGCACAAATCAGGTTGTCGCATTTTGGATTTTGGCTGATCGCCCATGCCAGCGCATGTTCGCGGCCACCTGAGCCAAGAATTAGGATGTTCATCACGGTTCCCCTATTGGGTTTTGGTTGGTGCCGTTCTAAGGTCGTGCAAACGCAGTTGCAAGCAGGCACCATGTCCGAACTATTTGATGACGAAGGCGCGGGGAACGCGCCGGAATTCACCGTATCCGAGCTATCGGGCGCGATCAAACGTGTTGTTGAGGGTGAATTTAGCCACGTTCGGGTGCGCGGTGAGGTTGGGCGTGTGTCGCGGCCTGCCTCGGGGCACATGTATCTTGACCTTAAAGATGATCGTGCGGT
>JAESRG010000228.1 GCA_016764785.1 Paracoccaceae bacterium | reverse complement strand
CCTAAAAGCCGGATCAACGATCAGTACCGGATCCATGACAGGTATGCTTCCGGTCAGGGAACCCTGCACGATATCGGCGACATACGATGATACCGCCGAAGTGCACATCACGTTAGTCTGATCTGATATTCATTAAAGGTATTGGTTGCGGGGGCTCGCAACGACCGATGTCGAACCGGGCTTTTCCATACCGATGCATGATGGGCTAGCGTGGTCCATAAACCGTGTGCTGTGATATTCAATTAAGCAACAACAACGGCTCCCTAAACGGCAAGAATGGGGGAAGGAGCCGTTGGGTATTTGCTACTGGTAGAAATTGCATATTAGAAAGCAGACCTTGCAGAGGAGAGAATTCTTCGGCACGTATTTAGCAGAAGCATTGTTTCCGATGTCCCGTTTCCATGTCGCGCTTTGATTGTCGCCGCCGAGCCAAGCATTTCACCCTAAAATTAATACGCTTAGTATTGTGTATTTATTGGATATAAGATCAATTTCTATGTCTATTCTGAGAAGAACGATTGTTCCTCCTCCCCCTCTCTGCAATCTCCATTTCCATCATTGTCGAGCCATTTATTAGTGATTTTTTTCAAAAAGTCTCCTCATAGCAATGGGAAGACACTTAGCCCTCAAGTGCCGCCTTTTAGTCTGTAGTGTTGTAAATAGCCCTAATGGATGATGAAATATGCGGAGATATTGCTAGGCCAAGGCCTGAATAGAGTCTAAACTATTTAGCGAGGTTGCCTGAGTCGGCACCTGCCTATATTTGTGTCAATTGTTGGGTACATATACAAAAAGAACTTGAAAGCGGAAGGGAGTATGTTCACTTGGATGGTAATGACAGCAGCTCTGTTTCGGTTAAACAAAAGCTTTTCCCTTTGCGGCTCAAATGATTGACTACGGTAAAATTGTTGCAAATCATGGAGGTGACCCCGCCAGCTTCCTTGGTTTTGAAAAGGACGGAGATCAAGTAAACCTCCTGCCATACGCAACACTTACTGCGGCTCGAAGTTCGGTCACTCTGTCTGCTATCGTAGGCGTGTACGAGTGGCAAAACGGACCGCTCTTCATGCTTGTGGACGGAGAAGCGATTGGCGATGATCCAAACAAGCTTTCAGAGTTACGTCGAATCGTTGCCATGCGAGGTGATGCACCTTATTTAGCGGTTCACCGAACGGGAAGTCTCACCTTTCATAACGTTGGGTTGGATAACACTTCTTTTGATAAAACACATGCTTTTAACAACGACATAAAAGATGTCGGAATGGTCATTCCATTTCTAGTGCACAATCGGCCCAGCTCTGCGTCAAAGATAACTTGGATTCACGATGTTATCTTGAACTTACTTACGAAAGCCCTCGATGGATTGGTCCGGATTGGGGTCGATGATGGCGACGCAATTTCACTCGTGGGTCGCGCTTTGTTCACTCGCTTTCTTGGTGATAGAGGATTGCTTCCAGATGAGGCCATTGAACTTGGCAAATCTGGAATTCACACCTTGTTCGTTTCTCATGAGAGTGTGTCGAAGATCTCATATTGGCTAGACAAGACCTTCAATGGAGACTTTCTCCCGCTTTCAGATGAAAAAATCCAAGCATTGCCCCATGAAGCTTTCAGCTTGGTAAGTAATATTCTGGATCGCGCTGTAGATGGTCAGCTTTCATTAGACTGGTCTGAAGATTGGGCGAAGCTTGATTTTTCGCACATCCCAGTTGGTGTTTTGAGCCAAGCCTATGAGCGCTATTTGGGGCACCATCAAAAAGAAAAACAACGCAAGGAGGGAAGTTATTATACTCCCAGACACATTGCGGATTTGATGGTTCACGCCTCGTTTGCAGCGCTGCAGCGTCAGGGTACGGCAGTTAGTGCTAAGGTACTAGATCCTGCAGCGGGAGCCGGAGTTTTTTTAATTACAGCCTTCAGACGATTGGTCAAGGAGCGCTGGGAACAAGATGGTCAGCGACCTGACACTAAGGCACTGCGTGAGATACTTTATGAGCAAATACGCGGCTTTGATATTAACGACTCGGCGCTCCGATTTGCGGCATTAGGGCTTTACTTAATTTCAATAGAGCTGGACGCTTCTCCGAAACCAGTGGAGAAATTAAGATTTGAGCGCGACCTACGCCAGACTGTAATTTTTAAGCTTGGCAAAGACGATAACCTCGACGGCTCCAAAGATTTAGGTAGCCTTGGTGACGAGGTTGGCGTGGAACACAATGGCATGTATGACCTAGTCATCGGCAACCCACCTTGGGCATCTGCAACCAATTTGGAAAATTGGCAATCAGTGAAATATCGTGTTTCAAAGATTGCGCGCGTCCGCTCAAATAATGAAAAAATCACTGCTCCTCTGCCGAACGAAGCTCTCGATTTACCATTTGTCTGGAGAGCCATGGAATGGGTAAAGCCATCAGGGCAAATAGCCTTGGCACTCCACGCGCGTTTGTTATTTCAACGTGGAGAAGGTATGGACAAGGCGCTTTTAGCGATTTGTCAGTCAATAGACATTACCGGGATAATTAACGGCTCCGAGGTCCGTCAGTCTAGGGTTTGGCCAAATATCGGCGCACCATTTTGTCTTTTATTCGCACGAAATACTACGCCACCACCCGGTGCGAGCTTCCGCTTTGTCAGCCCACATCTTGAAGGCCCGCTCAATCAAGCAGGTGGTTGGCGAATTGACGTTGGTCAGTCAACCTGCGTTTCCGTCGATGACCTGAACAAGCGTCCGCAATTACTCAAGATTCTATTCAGAGGTACAACTCTAGACCTTGAAATTTATGACCGTGTCGCGGCTAAAGGCTATCCGACGTTCGGAAGGACATGGCAAAATATGCATGGGGGAACTGAAAAGCGCCCTAAGAATTCTGGTATGGGATACAAACTCCTCCATGCTGGTAGCCAACCAAACTCAGCAGACAATGATAAGCTTGGTCAGTCTGCGGAAGCTATGTTTGAATTTCCAATTTTACCTAATGCGGATTTTAGCTCCATCCTCCTTGATACGGAACACTATCAAAAATTCAAAACGCTAGGTCTTACTCGCCTTGACCGCGCTAGACCGCTGAGCCTTTACAGCGGACCGATGCTTGTTGTTCATAAATCACCACCTGCTGATGCTGGTCGTATCCGAACTGCGGTATCGCTAACCCAAATGGTATTCAATGAGTCGTTCTATGGCTACACTGCTCATTCACACGAATTGGCAGCTGACTTAGTCAAATATCTAAGCTTGGTTGTAAGTAGCAATTTCGCTCTATGGTATAGTTTGATGACAAGTGGCGAATTTGGCTTTGAAAGGGATGTGATTGAGAAATATATCATTCAAGAAATCCCACTTCCACCGTTCAGCGAACTTAGTCCAGAAGATAGAAATCAAGTTAATATCATGTTTGATGAACTTGCCGAAGGTGAAACTTTTGAGAAGTGGCGGAAGGTGGATGAGTGGGTAGGCTCACTGTTCGATATGACTCCAGACGACGTGCAGACGATTTCGGATACTTTAGATTTTGCACTACCGTTTGCGGCTAACAAGAAGGCAGCTCAAGCCCCGATAAGCGCTAAGTCGAAAAAGGCCTACGCAGTACGCCTTGAATTGGAACTTGAAAGCTGGGGAGCGCGCTTTGATCGCAAACTTAGTGTTCGTCCAATCGACACTTCGCCCTTATCGCCTTGGCAATTTGTGGCAATCAGTTCCGATGCAAGAATTGATCAATGGGTTTCATATGACGAGGTACTTATGCATGCTATCCAAGAAGCTGCTGACGGCTTGTCATCCAGTGAAATCGTCTATCTAGATGTGAAAAATGACTGTCTCTACCTTGGTCGCCTCAATCAAGCTCGTTACTGGTCAATCAGCCAAGCCCGCTTAGCAGCTCGACGTATCATTTGGGAAAATATTGATTTTTTATCGGGTAAGCTTGCAGAATGAATGGCCACACGGACAAATCGCGACCCGATCATATAGCAGAGCTAACACGAGGCACGCGATTGCCGCTGGTGCCAATTAAGGACGCACATCTAAGCGTAATCATGGAGGCAATTATCAAAGCTTGGAAAGAATTGCAAAGCAGCAAGAGTTCTTTGCTTCAACTGGGCAGCGAAGCCGAAGTTAGCGCGCTTCTTGAAGCCAGATTGAACCAATACTGCCAATCCTTACCTCTATGGAGAGATGTCGTACATTCGGTTCAGCGTGGTCGAGAATCCATAAACCATAATGGTGCTAAGCTTGAAAAAAGACCAGATGTATCATTAGTTCTGTTATACGGAAATCGTAATTTTCCCATGGTCGTCGAATGCAAGATCATTGATCAACCAAATAAAAAAGGAACGCGCTTGTATTGTTTAGAGGGAATTTCAAGATTTGTGTGTGGCGACTATGCTTGGGCATCGAGTCAAGCAATGATGCTTGGTTACGTCCGTGATGGGTCTACTGTGTCAGGTAAACTCAGTCCATATCTTACCAGTAAAGCGAGTATAAAACCCGATCCCTTTCAAACCTTAGTGCCACCTCAACCAAGACCTGATATAAATCCAACCGTCCATCATTCTCAGCATAAACGTAGCTTTGAATACCTTCCTAGCGTGAATGGCACCGCTCCGGGACCAATAGATTTGTACCATCTTTGGCTATTGTAAACTTCAATAATTGGCAAATTAGAGTTGTGCCGGTATGCCGAACATCACACGTGCGAAGCAGCTCGTTTTTCCTCTTTCGCAAAAATTCAGTCAATTCCTTTAAATAGCTCGATGACCGCTTTAGGGAAATTCACGATTCAACTACACATGATGTCAACGGCAGGAATGGGCCGTTTGCCGACCAAGCATCACATCAGAAAGACTTACTTAAGCAGCAACAGTCATCTTGAGACCAAGAGCTTGGACAACCTTGAGCACAGTGGAGAATTCAGGATTCCCATCACCCGACAGTGCCTTGTAAAGGCTGGCGCGGGTTAGGCCGGTTTGCTTCGCAACTTCGGTCATGCCTTCAGCACGCGCAACGACACCCAGCGCATGCGTGATAAGCGTGGAATCGCCATCTTCAAATACGGCTTCTAGATATGCGGCTACATCCTCTTTGGT
>JAESRG010000227.1 GCA_016764785.1 Paracoccaceae bacterium | reverse complement strand
TTGGAACGCGCCAAGGGCGGCGGCTTCGTGGTGCGCTCATTCACCTATCGCGACGTCATTGATGCCATCGAATTCCGGGGCGTTCTTGAAGGAACCGCGGCCAGACTCGCAGCTGAAAGCGGTATAAAACCCGAAGGTTTTGTTGATATCAAAGCCACTTTAGCGCTGCTCGACGATTGTTTTTCCAGCCTTACAGATAAGGTGGATTTTGATACCTACGCTGAATTAAATGCTGCTTTTCATGATGAATTGGCAGATCTTTGCCCGTCAGCCGTGCTGCGCCGCGAACTTGAACGGGCCAAGGCGCTGCCCTTTGCATCGCCCTCGGCATTTTTACCGGATAAGCTGGATATCACCGCGTTTACTCGGTCGTTGTTTATCGCCCAGAACCAACACACCGCGCTGGTGGCTGCCATTGAAGCGCGCGAAGGTGCCCGCGCTGAGGCGATTGCGCGGGAACACGCAAGAATCGCCCTGAACAATCTTGAATTCGTTCTGAGCGAGCGCAGCGATCTGATCTCGCAATTGCCGAGCCTTGCGATTGTTGTCGACTAAATCCACCTAATGAATACATTTCCTTCCAGATTTTGGCTATTTTAGTAGATTTAGCTTGAGTTTGCGCCCACTTCGAGGCAATGATGTATACATAGTATGCCAATTGGGAGGAACAAGAATGGCTAATTCAAGCCTACAAGACGTGATTAATGACACCGGCAATATTGCCGAACACCTGCGGAATTCAAAAATCGGGATGTATGTATACCCCGTTGTGGCCCCGGAATTTACCAACTGGCGCGATGAACAGCGCGCATGGCGCGACACTGCTGTGTTGTTTGATCAATGCCATCACATGGATGAGTTGATCATTGAAGGCCCGGACGCTGAGGCGTTTTTGTCTGAACATGGTATCAACTCGTTTGCCAATTTTGGCCTGAACCGCGCCAAGCACTATGTGCCTGTCACGCCGGCCGGCCACATTATTGGTGATCATATTATTTTCCGCGAACGCGAAGACAAGTTTATCCTTGTGGGCCGCGCCCCGACGGCCAACTGGCTGAAATTCTGCGCTGCGGTTGGCAAATGGTCGATCCGGGTTACGCACGACCCGCGCTCACCGTCGCGCCCGAACGGCGAGCGCGTGATCCGCACCCATTACCGGTTCCAGATCCAAGGCCCGCAAGCCAATGCCATTTTTGAAAAAATGAATGGTGGCCCGGTTCAGGACATCAAATTCTTCCACATTGATACCATCAATGTTGGCTCTAAGCGCGTAAGTGCGTTGCGTCACGGCATGGCCGGCGCTCCGGGTCTGGAAATCTGGGGTCCTTATGAGGACAAGGAATATATCCACTCGGTGATCATGGAATCGGCCAAGGCGGCTGGCGTTAATATGGTTGAGGTCGGCAGTCGTGCTTATTCAACCAACACGCTGGAATCTGGTTGGATTCCGTCGCCACTGCCCGGCATTTATGCAGGCGATGGCATGGTGAAAGAATACCGCGAATGGCTGCCAGCCAACGGCTACGAAGCCACCGGCGCTATCGGCGGTTCATTCGTTTCGGACAATATCGCCGACTATTTTGTGACTCCCTTCGAGATGGGTTATGATTTCTATATCGGTTGGAAGAAAGAAAGCTTTATTGGTAAAGAAGCCCTGACCGCCATGCGTGGCCAAACTCACCGTAAAAAGGTGACGTTTGAATGGAACGGCGATGACGTGGTCAACGTGATCGCATCGGCCTTCAAACCGGGTGAAGACCATTACAAATGGATCGATTTCCCGCAGCCGAACTATGCGTCTACGTCAGCCGATATGATCATGCGCGACGGCAAAATGGTTGGCATGTCGATGTTCAACGGCTATTCCTATAACGAACGCTGCATGCTGTCGTTGGGCATTGTCGATGCGGACGTACAAATCGGCGACGTGCTGACTCTGACCTGGGGCGAGCCGAATGGCGGTTCCGGCAAAACCTCAACCGAGCGGCACAAGCAGGCCGAAATTCGGGTGCGGGTTTCTGACACACCATATTCGGCTGAGGCGCGTGACAATTACGCCGATAGCTGGCGCACTAAAAGCTAAATAAATCGGGCGGGCATTCAGGTGCCCGCCTTTTTCCAGATATGCGATAATTGAATACAGGATACATCCTTTGAAATAGCTATTCCAAGTCAAGCCGCTACTGTAACTGGCAAAAGCGGCCTAAAGGGAAACAACATCATGTCCGATAAAAAAACAGCACTTGTGATCAGCGCCCACGCGGCAGATTTTGTTTGGCGGGCCGGTGGTGCCATCGCGTTGCATCAGGCCAAGGGCTATGAGGTGACGGTCGTTTGTCTGTCGTATGGCGAGCGCGGCGAAAGCGCAAAGCTGTGGAAACAAGAAGGCATGACCTTGGACAAGGTTAAAACCGCGCGCCGAATAGAGGCCGAAAATGCCGCTAAAGCGCTGGGCATCAATGACATTCGATTCATGGATTACGGCGATTACCCACTGGTTTTGGGGCGCGATGAAAAGTTTGAGCTGGTGGATATCATCCGCGAAGTTCAGCCCAGTTTCATGATGTCCCACTCGGCGTATGACCCCTATAACACCGACCATATGTATACCACTGAGCTGGCGATGGAGGTGCGGATGATCGCACAGGCGTGGGGCCATAACCCCGGTCAAAAAGTGCTCGGTGCGCCGCAGCTTTACCTGTTTGAACCCCATCAAACTGAACAAATGGGCTGGAAACCAAACGTGTTTCTGGACATCACCGATGTTTGGGATAAAAAACGTGCCGCCATTGAATGTATGCAGGGGCAAGAACACCTGTGGAATTTTTACACCAATGTTGCCGAAAATCGCGGCAACCATTTCCGGCGTAATTCAGGCGGGCAGTCCGGTGGTCGTGCCAGCCAATATGCCGAAGGATTTCAGGCCGTTTATCCCGCTTGCGTTGATGAGCTTTAACCCATGACCGAACCTTGTTTTGATATCGCCCACCTTGCCCATGTGGAACTGCTGACCAATAAATTTGAGGAAAGCCTCGACTTTTTTGTCAATATATACGGTCTGACCGAAAGTGGCCGTGAGGGCAATTCAGTCTATCTGCGGGCTTTTGATGATTATGAGTTTCACACGTTGAAACTGACCAAATCTGACAGTACTGGCGTTGGCCATATTTCTTATCGCGCCAGTTCTCAGGCCGCGCTCGATCGGCGGGTGGCGGTGATTGACGAAATGGGCTGCGGGATTGGCTGGGTTGACGGAGACCTTGGCCACGGCCGCGCGTATCGTTTTAACGACCCCGACGGCCATGTGTTTGAAATCTATTTCGACACCAACAAATACGTCGCGCCCGAGGGCGAGAAATCAGCCCTGAAAAATATCGCGCAGCGGTTCCATGGGCGCGGTGTCGGGGTGCGGCGGCTCGATCATTTGAACCTGCTGGCGCAGGATGTTGAGGCGATTGAACTGTTCATGAAACAGGCGCTTGGGTCGCGGGTAACCGAAAAAATCGTGCTGGATGACGGCACGCTGGCGGCCTGCTGGTTTACCGTAAACAACAAGACCTATGACATCGCCTTTACGGTTGATCATACCGAGATGGAGGCGCGGTTTCACCACGTCACCTATGCGGTTGATCAACGCGAGGAAATCTTGCGCGCCGCTGATATTTTCCTTGAAAACGGTATTCATATTGAGACCGGCCCGCATAAACATGCGATTCAGGGCACGTTTTTTCTGTATGTTTATGAGCCAGCGGGCAACCGTGTTGAAATCGCCAACGCCGGGGCGCGGCTTATCCTTGCGCCGGATTGGGAACCAATAATCTGGACACAAGCTGACCGGATGAAAGGGCAGGCTTGGGGGCTGAAAACTATTGAAAGTTTCCACACCCACGGCACGCCACCAGCACCAGATGACACTTGGGGGAAGACATAACATGAGCATTGTCGTTCAAAATATTGAGCGCGCCGATCAGGCTATTATCGACGGTTTGGCCAAATGTGGCGTGGCAACCGTGCATGAAGCGCAAGGGCGCAAAGGGTTGCTGGCCGACTATATGCGCCCGATTTATCCCGGTGCGAGGGTGGCCGCTTCGGCGGTGACAATTCTGGCGCCGCCTTGTGATAACTGGATGATCCATGTTGCGATTGAGCAGCTTCAGGCTGGTGACATTTTGGTGCTGGGCACGACCTCGCCGTCAAATGCGGGCTATTTTGGTGACCTGCTGGCGACCTCGGCCAAGGTGCGCGGATGCAAGGGGCTGATTATTGATGCAGGGGTGCGCGATGTGCGTGATCTTAAGGAAATGGATTTTCCGGTTTGGTCAAAGGCGGTGTTTGCCCAAGGCACAATCAAGGCAACGCTGGGGTCGGTAAACGTGCCGATTGTTTGCGCTGGGGCGCTTATTAACCCTGGTGATATTATTGTGGCTGACGATGACGGGGTTTGTGTGGTGCGGCGCGAAGATGCCGCTGATGTGCTGGAAAAATCCCTTGCCCGCGAAGCCCTTGAGGCCTCAAAGCGTGCGCGCTTTGAGGCCGGAGAGCTGGGCCTTGATATGTACGACATGCGCGGACGTCTGGCCGAGATGGGTCTGAAATATGTCTAAGTCAGCACCATGTATGTGGATGCGCGGCGGAACGTCCAAGGGGGCATATTTTCTGGCCGATGATCTGCCCACCGACATCGACAAACGTGATGCGTTTTTGCGCGGGGTAATGGGCTCGCCCGACCCGCGTCAGATTGACGGGATGGGCGGGGCTGATCCGTTGACCTCAAAGGTGGCAGTGGTATCAAAATCGATGCGGGACGGCGTCGATGTGGAGTACCTGTTTTTGCAAGTGGCTGTTGATACTGGCCTTGTATCTGATGCGCAGAACTGTGGTAATATCCTGTCAGGCGTTGGACCATTTGCGATTGACCGCGGCTTGGTTATCGCCGCTGACCCCCAGACCAAAGTCACAATTTTCATGCAAAATACCAACCAGATCGCAACTGCGCTGATCGAGACGCCGAGTGGTAAAGTAACCTATGACGGCTCGGCCAGCATTGACGGTGTACCGGGCTATGCCAGCCCTGTTACCATTGAATTTGCCGACACGGCGGGGTCGGTTTGCGGGGCGTTATTGCCGACTGGCAA
>JAESRG010000226.1 GCA_016764785.1 Paracoccaceae bacterium | reverse complement strand
CATTCCAACGGGTTGGACCGGCAAGTTGGTACTTGTCGGCGCGCTTGGCGGGCTGCAAGGCGCGGTTGGCTGGTGGATGGTTTCCAGCGGGCTGACGGGGCGTATGGTTGACGTTGCCTCGTATCGTTTGGCGCTGCATTTGGGCTTAGCGTTTATCATTTTGGGCCTGATTACGTGGTATGTGCTGGAACTGCGCCGCGACGGTGCTGAGCTGTTGCAAGCAAGGCGGCGGCGAGAGGTCGGGTTGATGCGGCTGGCAACTGTTTTGGCCGCCGTTCTCTTCGTTCAGGTATTGCTGGGGGCGTTGGTCGCGGGCATTGATGCGGGCCGCGGGTTTCCGACTTGGCCGTTGATGGCAGGTGAATTTTTGCCCTCGGAAAGTTTTGGATACACGCCGCTGTGGAGCAACTTTTTTGAAAACGCCGCCTTGGTTCAATTTAACCATCGTCTGATGGGATACATTGCCTTTGCGTTGGGTCTGATCGTCTGGCTGAAAAGCCGTCGCAGTGCGATGACATCGGTGCGGGGCAGTTTCTCGGTGATGATGATTGTGCTATTGGCACAAGTGGTTTTGGGCATTGTCACAGTGTTGTATCTGGCACGGCTAGACGTGGCCATCACCCATCAAATCGGCGCGGTTGTGTTATTTGTGCTGACCTTGCGGGCACGGTTTCAGGCGGCCTATCCAGTCGAGCAAAAAATCGCGCGCGGGTGAGTGGTTGGGCGCCTACCCAAGATCACTGATCCCATTCGGGTTTGCGTTTGTCTAAAAATGCAGCGATCCCATTTTGAGTGTCGCGGAACAACATATTGTCGGCCATCACCGCGCCGGTATAGGCATAGGCGTCCTCAAGCGTCATGTCGGCCTGCTGGTAAAAGGCTTCTTTGCCGATTTTAACCGCCACACCAAGTTGCCCGGCAACCCGCGCCGCAAGCTCTTGCGTTGTGGTCTCAAGATCGTCGATGTCGGCCACACGGTTGATTAGCCCCAAGGTTAACGCACGATCCGCATCGATGAATTCTCCGGTGGTAAGCATTTCAAACGCTTGTTTGCGCGGGATATTACGGGTTAGCGCCACCATCGGCGTCGAGCAGAACAGGCCAATATTAACGCCGTTAACGCCAAACCGTGTGCCTGTGGCCGCCACGGCCATATCACAACTGGCGACCAACTGGCAGCCAGCAGCGGTAGCGATGCCATGCACCTGTGCGATCACTGGCTGGGGCAGCTGGGTTATGCTGGTCATCACCTTGCCACACTGTGCGAACAGATCGTTGAAATAAGCTTTGCCACCATCCGTAACCTGCCGCGCTGCGGTCATCTGTTTCAGATCGTGGCCCGCACAAAACGCTTTGCCTGCACCTTTCAGGACCACGACGCGGATGTCAGGGTCAGTCGCGAGTGCGTCCAACTGCATTTGTAGCGCTGTCAGCATTTCTTCGGACAGGGCATTTAATTTTTGTGGCGCGTTCAGCGTCAGGGTTGCGATGGCATTTTGGTCGCTGCGCAGCAGGAGATCAGTCATGGGGCCTTGATCCTTTGTTTGTTTCTCGACAGTGTTGCGCAGAATTTATTGATCGGAAAGCGCAAATGACACTTAAGATGACAATTCCGGAAATCCACGCCTTTCTCGACGAGGTCTTCCCGCAGGTTCACAACCGGTTTAACGTCACAACCCTGCCGGAAATGGGCGCAACGGTTGAAATGCGCATCAGTGAATCTGACCTACGCCCCGGCGGAACCGTGTCTGGCCCCGCGATGTTTGCACTGGCGGATGTGGCGTTTTACATTGCCACACTGGCGATGATCGGGCCAAAAGCGTTGACCGTCACCACCAGCTGCACCATCAATTTCATGCGTAAACCAGCCCCAACTGATCTTCGGGCCGAGGCGCGGATATTGAAATTGGGGCGGTCGTTAAGCGTTGGCGATGTGACGCTATATTCCAAAGGGCTGGACAAACCGGTGGCCCATGCCAGCGTTACCTATTCGATTCCTCCTTCTAAATGATCAGGTTTCGATACATTCTTTTGACAATATTAACGCTGGCATTATATTTTGGCGTGGCGCGCGAAAAAGGTCAGCCCATTGACCCAAATGGCGGGGTGGTATTGGTTGTTGACCACGGCCTGCATGCTGGGCTGGTATTTGAGCGTGCAGAACTTTCAACGCACCCAGCACCGAATATACAGGCGCTGCTGTTGCAATTTCCACAAGCTGAATGGTTTGAATTTGGCTGGGGCGACGAAGGGTTTTACCAAAGCGCTGCGACCTTTTCCGACGTGTCTTTTGCAATGGCAAGCCGTGCCTTGCTGTGGCCAACCGATAGCGTTGTGCATGTCGCAACGGGCTTTGGAAACCCGGCTGCTATTTTTAGCCCCTTAAATCCGGTTTCATTACAGCTGTCTGAACTTGCGATGCGCCAAATGCTGGATACGATCGGAAATAGCTTTGCGTCGATGGTGCCCACCGGATCAGGCTTGTACGCGATTTCGCGGTTCTATAATGGTGTTGGGCAATACCACTTGTTTATGACGTGCAATAACTGGGTCTCGATTGTTCTACGCGATGCAGGGATCGCGGCATCACCCTTGATGGCGACGTTTAGTGCCGGATTGTTGTTCGAATTGCGGGTTCGATATGGGGTAATATAATACCCAATTTGTAACGTGTTGAAATTGCGTGATTAATTGATGGTTTTTACAATTGACTGTGCGTTCCAATCCGTTAAAACCCCTCTATCAGATTCCGCGCAGGCTGTTCTTGCGCATTCCACTCCGAAAACGGAACTAAAACAATGAAAACATATTCAGCCAAACCGGCCGATATTGACAAGAAATGGATCTTGATCGACGCTGAAGGCGTTGTTCTGGGCCGTCTTGCATCCATCATTGCCATGCGTCTGCGCGGCAAACATAAGCCTACGTTCACACCACACATGGACATGGGCGACAACGTGATTGTTATCAACGCTGAAAAAATTCAGCTGACCGGCAACAAGCGCGCTGACAAAAGATATTACTGGCACACAGGCCACCCGGGCGGCATCAAGCACCGTACCGCAGGTCAGATCCTTGAGGGTCGCTTTCCTGAACGTGTTGTTGTCAAAGCTGTTCAACGTATGTTGCCCGGTGGTCCGCTGTCGAAACAACAGATGACCAACTTGCGCGTATATGCAGGTGCTGAGCACGGCCAAGAAGCCCAACAGCCAACCATTCTGGATGTTGCATCCATGAACCCTAAAAATACCCGGAGCGCTTAATCATGAATGATGAAATCAAATCGCTCGACGACCTGAAAGAGGCCGTAGCCGAAAGCGCTGTTGTTCTTACAGAAGAAGCAGTAGCACCCCTGCCTGAGCCAGTGCGTGACAACCTTGGTCGCTCATACGCAACCGGCAAACGTAAAGACGCAGTTGCCCGTGTTTGGATCAAACCAGGTTCAGGCAAAGTCACTGTAAACGGCAAAGAAATGAACGCATATTTCGCACGCCCAGTGCTGCAAATGCTGATCAATCAAGCATTTTCAGTTGCCGGTGTGGTTGGTGAATTTGACGTGATGGCAACCGTTAAAGGCGGCGGTCTTTCTGGTCAAGCTGGTGCGGTTAAGCACGGCATTTCCAAAGCACTGCAGATTTATGAACCATCACTGCGTGCCGCTTTGAAAGCCGCTGGCTTCCTGACCCGTGATGCACGTGTTGTCGAACGTAAGAAATACGGCAGACGTAAAGCGCGTCGGAGCTTCCAGTTCTCGAAACGCTAAGTGCGAACGTACAATATATACAACAATTACAAAGGGTTGCATTTTTGCAGCCCTTTTTTTATGGATAGCAGTTTATTAGCAGCGTGTTGATATCATTGACTAACTGGTTTGGCGCTTTTAGCATAAGGATAGCATTGCAGGTATGTATTTGGCGGGTTTTGCATGGCGTATTATGAACACATGGACGGAGCATTATTGCTTTTTACACGTGACCTTGCCGTCGCCGTTCCTAACAGCAAGAATCACCGAAAGCCAACATGGTATATGCGTCTAAAAATTGCTGGACGAAAAAGCTACGTAACGCGCAGCACGAAACTGACGAAGTACGAAGATGCATATACGTTTGCTATGGGCGAACTGTTACGCTTGCAACATGCTGCAAATCTTGGGCATAGCATGGACGAATACACTTTTGAAAAACACTGGAACGATTGGTTTGAGCGCAACAAGCGTAACGGCACTTGGAAAGCTGAACGTGCAAAATGGCACGAGAATTATTTCAAACGCTACTTTAAAGATCACTTTTCAAATGCTGATAACAGCTCGATGCTGCTTAATGATATTACAGCACAATACGCAGCTAAATACTGGGATTGGCGCAAAGATTATTGGAAGCAGGATAAGGCCATTAAACTGCGTGACTACAATCCAAAGCGACGTGGGTCCAAAACACTTGGCACAGGCAATGCAAAAGAAAATCCGGCTGTCAAAACACTGCAGATGGAGCAAAGCGCACTTAATCAAATATTTTTTGATGCTGCTGAGGGCGGGCGCCTACAGCAAGTTATTAGAATGCGCGTTAATGTAAAAGGCAGGACCACGAATAGACGCCCAAATTTTGAGAGCGGGAGCGAGCTTGCAACGCTTATAAGCAACTTACGTAGCTACAAGAATTGTGCTGGGCGCTTTAAGGGCACCCGTCTAAATTCTTGGCACCGTCTGCAACGCAAGCAGCTGTATCACTTAGTTTTGTTTAGTTTGAACAGCGGCATGCGTATTGGCGAAGTACGGGAAATGCGTTGGAGTGATATTAAGTTTGATATTTAAGTTGAAGGCTTGGAAGATCTCATTGCTGAAGTGCGTGTAAGCAAGGAGACTAAAAAAGGACAAGCCCGTAATGTGCAAACACAACCAACAGCCAACAAAACTTTAAAAGAGTGGCGGGAGATTACACCGTACAAAAAGAAAAATGACTGGGTTTGGTTTGGGCAAAAACGAGACGCAGACGGAAATATTATGCAGTTTGGCAATTTAAACAAAAGCTTCCAAATGTTTTTGAAAAATACTCCGTTTAACGACAGGCAAGATGTGAAGTGGTCCTGCTTTCCAGGACAGATTCGCAGCTAAGTTAAGGTGTATCGGGTTTGGTTATCATGCCGCTTTCATCATTTCCTTGCCGCCAAAGTAT
>JAESRG010000225.1 GCA_016764785.1 Paracoccaceae bacterium | reverse complement strand
CCGACGGCGCAGGCCCCGGCATTGATATGTATTCGATGAAACAGGCGCTCGGCGTTTGTGCTGGTGTTACTCCGTTTAATTTTCCGGCCATGATCCCGATGTGGATGTTTGCGCCCGCGATTGCGTGTGGCAATGCGTTTATTTTGAAACCATCTGAACGCAACCCGTCAGTGCCAATTATGTTGGCCGAACTGATGGAAGAAGCGGGCTTGCCCAAAGGTATTATGCAAATCGTGAACGGCGACAAAGTGGCTGTGGATGCGATTATTGACCACCCGGTTATTCAATCGATCGGCTTTGTGGGCTCCACCCCGATTGCGCAATATATCTATGCCGGTGGCTGTGCCAAAGGCAAACGCGTGCAAGCATTTGGTGGGGCCAAAAACCACGCCATCATTATGCCTGACGCGGATATGGACAATGTTGTCGACGCGCTGATCGGCGCAGGCTACGGCGCTGCTGGCGAACGGTGCATGGCAATTTCGGTTGCGGTTCCCGTTGGCGAAGACACGGCTGATCGTTTGATCGCAGCACTTGCCCCACGGGTCGAAAGCCTGAAAATCGGGCCATACACTGCGGGCAAAGACGTTGACTTTGGTCCGGTTATCACCGGCGCTGCCAAGGCAAAAATCAATGCACTGGTTGAATCTGGCATTGAACAGGGCGCAACACTGGCGGTCGACGGACGTGGGTTCTCATTGCAGGGCTATGAAGACGGGTTCTTTGTTGGCGCCTCGTTGTTTGACAATGTCACCACCTATATGGACATCTATAAACAGGAAATATTTGGGCCGGTTCTGTGCACCGTGCGTGCCAAAACCTATGAAGAGGCCATTGGGTATGCGATGGACCACGAATACGGCAACGGCACCGCGATTTTCACCCGCGACGGCGACACCGCCCGTGATTTCGCCAGCCGCATTAATGTTGGTATGGTCGGCATCAACGTGCCAATCCCTGTGCCGTTGGCATACCACACCTTTGGCGGCTGGAAAAAATCGGCGTTTGGCGACTTGAACCAACACGGACCGGACGCGTTCAAGTTTTATACGCGCACCAAAACCGTGACGTCGCGCTGGCCATCAGGCACCAAAGAAGGCGCCGAGTTCTCTATTCCGACGATGGAGTAACGTAGGGTGGGTGCTCGCACCCACCATTCCAAACCAAATACAATAACGGTGGGTGCGAGCACCCACCCTACACATTCGTTACAGGCATTTTTGATTGCGCACATTCTATCTTTTGGTAGGTTAGCGTAGTTATCATACGGTGGATTTTTGAATGACCGATGAAATTGAAGAAATAACCGCCACTTACGAGTGGAAAAACAAAGATTTCGCAGCCTTTTGCCATGCAAATACTTTCTATACGCAAAAGATGGTATATCGGGGCTGGGTGAAAAAGAGCATTGGCTTAGCTATTGGCAATGCTCATTGGTTTTTAACGGCACTTTTATTTGTTTCATGGATCTTGTGGGTAAAACCACCTCCTTTTGATGCGCCGTTTGCTCGATTGGAGCTAGCATTTTTAGTGCATCTAACTGGGCTGGTCATATTCGTTACATCAATTTCATCCATGATTCTTGGGTTCATTAATTACCGATCCAAAATTGGTGTATTTCGCAATGTTTTCGATTTGCATAAGAATGAACCATTTGAGCTGACGCTTACCCGATCGGGCAGCAGACTTCGGTCAAAAATGGGCGATCGTAAATATATTTGGCCCTCGAAACATACTCTTATCAAGCTTTGGAAAAATCACTTAATTATTGTAATTCCTGACCAAGTGTATGTAATTCCGGTTGAAACTCTGAATGTTGAAGCAAATAAAGCTTTGGAAACTATCAAAAAATGGATAAAATCGAAAAGCTCCGACTAGACTTCTAAATTGAGACTTCCAAAATTTGTCTAGCTATATATAATAAACTGAACACTCATTCATTTAGCAACGGAGCCCCCCGCGTGAGCCTAAAACTTATCATCCTGATCGCTTCGTTCATTGCCTTTGCAGTGCTCAACAGCAAGTTCCTTGGTGACGATGTTGAATTCCGCAATTTCAGCAAGGAAAACGCGGGCTTCAAAGATCCGCTCGGCCTTAAAAAATTTCGAGCCTTTCCCAAGAAGATGGCCCTGTTGATGGGAGTCTTGCTCGGCCCCATCTTTCTATATTACTTTTTTCTAGGCACTGGATAACCCTCATGGATTTCGCCCTATCCGATGAACAACAGATGATTTTCGATATGGCCTATGACTTTGGCCAAGACAAAATCGCCCCACATGCCGGCCAGTGGGAGCAAGACGCCACCATTCCCAAAACCCTGTGGCCCGAAATCGCGGCGCTGGGGTTGGGCGGCATTTATGTGTCAGAGGAATACGGCGGGTCAGGCCTGACGCGTCTTGATGCAACCCTGATATTTGAGGCATTGGCGATGGCCTGCCCTGCCGTTGGCTCGTTCCTGTCGATCCACAATATGTGTGGCGGCATGATTGATAAATTCGGCTCAAAAGAAACCAAACAGAAATGGCTGCCAGACCTGTGCAGCATGGAAAAAATATTTTCCTATGCGCTGACCGAACCCGGCAGCGGCTCTGATGCCAGTGCGTTGCGCACCCGCGCCAAGCGCATCGACGCGGGCTATTCCCTGAACGGCACCAAGGCGTTTATTTCGGGCGGTGGCTATTCTGACGTCTATCTAACCATGGTCCGTACCGGCGTTGACGGCCCCAAAGGCATTTCAACCGTAGTAGTTGAGGCAGGCACCAAAGGCCTGTCATTTGGCGCATTAGAGCGCAAAATGGGCTGGCTCGCCCAACCCACAACACAGGTGCAATTTGATGATTGCGTCATCCCTGCTGACAACCTGATTGGTGAAGAAGGCAAAGGCTTTTCATACGCTATGGCGGGCCTTGACGGCGGCCGTCTGAATATTTCAGCCAGCGCGCTTGGAGGCGCACAAAACGCCCTCAACATCGCGCTGAATTACATGGGCGAACGGACCGCATTTGGCAAAACCCTCGACCAGTTCCAAGCCCTGCAATTCCGCATTGCCGATATGGAGACCGAACTGCAGGCCGCGCGTATCTTCCTGCGCCAAGCCGCGTGGAAGCTGGACCAAAAAGCCTCCGACGCCACCAAATACTGCGCGATGGCCAAACGGTTTGTCACCGATACCAGTTTTACCGTTGCCAACGATGCCCTGCAAATGCTGGGCGGATACGGTTATCTGGCTGATTACGGCATTGAGAAAATCGTGCGCGACCTGCGGGTCCATCAAATTTTGGAAGGCACAAATGAGATCATGCGAATGATCACGGCACGGGCTTTGTTAGCTGAGCGGGATCGCGGGTGATGAAGATAGTTTGGCGGAATATCCAGATGAGATTCTACCGTCACTACGCGTGGATTCTAAACCAAAGCCTTGATAACCCTGACAATGCAAGTCTTGTAAGCACTACAATATATATTTGGCTGTTCGGGCCAATCCTCCTATTTTCGGCACTCCTAATCGGAGCAATTAGCGCGCTCAGTCATTTCCAAATTGGACTAAATTCAGATTCAATGCTTTTAATGGCACTGATACTGGCGCCGGTGGGATTTTTTGGTATTAGTAAAATAAGACGCTGGAATAGCCATATCAATTGGCGGCAAAATTTAGATACGCCGAAAGCAAACGAGAAACTGGCCGAAGTTCAAGCCAAACTGAAAGCCATTACCGATGACTGACATCCTAATCCACAAATCTGGCCAAATCGGCCATATCACCTTAAACCGACCCAAGGCGCTGAACGCGCTGACCTATCAGATGTGCCTCGACATTGAGATCGCGCTGGACGATTGGGCGAATGATGACGCCGTTAAAATGGTGTTGATTGATGCCGCCGGTGAAAAGGCCTTTTGCGCAGGCGGCGATATTCAGGAAATGTATGACACCGCCAAAGCTGGCGATTTTGACTATGGCCGCAGATTCTGGGCTGATGAATACCGCATGAACGCCAAGCTGGCCAATTTCCCCAAACCGTTTGTGGCCCTGATGCAGGGGTTCACCATGGGCGGCGGGGTTGGCGTGTCGTGCCACGGCTCGCACCGTGTGGTTTGTGAAACCAGCCAAATCGCCATGCCTGAATGCAGCATCGGCCTTGTGCCCGACGTTGGCGGCTCGCTTTTGCTAGCCCGCGCCCCCGGATTTCTGGGCGAATATCTAGGCACCACCGCCAGCCGCATGGATGCCGGAGACGCCATTTATGCCGGTTTCGCAGATTATTATATCCCTTTTTCCGAATGGCCTGTCCTTACCGAAACCCTGATCGAAACCGGAGATTGGGAAGCAATCGATCGTGCCGGCCAGCCAGCCCCCGCTAGCAAGCTCAAAGAAATGCAGCCGCAAATCGACCATCATTTCAGCGCCGTTGATATGCTGTCGTTTTGCAACATGCTGGACGGGTCCGATTGGTGTAACAAGGTTGAGAAAACTCTGCGTCGAAATTCTCCGATTTCTGTGTCCTGCACGATGGAGCTCATCCGTCGGGTGCGCGGTTTTACCCGTATTGAAGACGCCCTGAACATGGAATATCGCTTCACCTACCGTTCAGCCTCAGACGGCGATTTTGCTGAGGGGATCCGAGCAGCGATCATTGACAAAGACCGAAATCCGCAGTGGAAACATACCAGCCTCGAGGCCGTTAACCTGATGCAAATCAGCAAAATGCTGCAACCGCTTGGTGCAAATGCGCTGAAATTATAAAGGAAATACAATGAAAATCGGATTTATCGGCCTGGGCAATATGGGTGCGCATATGGCGCGAAATCTGGTTGCAGCAGGGCATCAGGTCACAGGTTTTGATGTGGCTGGCGTAACAGTTGACGGTGCAAATAGCGCCGCAACCGCAGCCGACGCAGCGGCGGGCAAAGACGTTGTAATCACCATGCTTCCCAATGGTCAAATCTTGCGGGCGGTTGCCGATGAGATCATTCCGGTGATGCAATCCGGTGCCTGTTTCATCGATTGTTCAACCGTTGATGTGGACTCGGCGCGTGCGGTTGCCGAACAATCCATCGCGGCAGGCCTGTTGGCCGTTGACGCGCCAGTTTCCGGTGGCACCGGCGGCGCGGATGCTGGCACTTTGACCTTTATGGCGGGTGGTAGCGACGCGGCTTTTACCATCGCCGAACCGCTGTTTGGCATCATGG
>JAESRG010000224.1 GCA_016764785.1 Paracoccaceae bacterium | reverse complement strand
TCTTCAAGCAGCCCGCGCAGCGCCCCCCCGTCAGTGCGCAACACCGGCGTGGCCACGTCAAAGTCAGGTGCTGCCTGCAACCCGCTCACCAAGTCCTCAACAAACCAAGCCGGGGTCAGCGGCGCATCGCCCTGCAGGTTGACGACAATGTCATAATCGCCACCCAGCTTCACCAGCGCTTCGGCGCAACGCTCTGTGCCATTGCCACACGCTTCGCTGGTCATCACCACCTGCGCACCAAACGCCTCTGCCGCCGCCTGAATGCGCACATCATCCGTGGCCACAACCACCCGGTCAACGCCGCGCACCTCCATTGCCGCCTCCCAAGACCGCTGGATCAGGCTTTTGGACGCACCACCCGCCCCGCGCAGCTCCACCAGTGGCTTGCCGGGGTAGCGGGTCGAGGCGTAGCGCGCCGGAATAGTGATAAGAACCGCCATTATGCTGGCTTTAGATCAACGCCCGGCGCATAGGCAATGAAGAACGGATTGGCAAAGCCCGGCTTGCCATAAACGAGGTCGGTGTGATCGTCGTACCTGACAACCCTGCCCCCAGCGCCGCGCAATACAGCATCGGCCGCTGCCGTGTCCCATTCCATCGTGCGGCCCACCCGTGGGTAGAGATCTGCCTCGCCCGCCGCAATCAGGCAGAACTTGAGGCTAGAGCCCGCGCTCTTCATGTCCTTTACCGCGTATTTGGCGATGTAATCATCTGTCGCTTGGTCGCGGTGCGACTTGGACGCCACCACCATAAGCGCGCTATTGTCCGGGTTGGTCACAGATATTGGCGCCGTCGGTCCGGCAGTATCCTTGGCAAAGCTGCCGGTCTCTTCAACCGACTTGCCCGTTGCATCTGTGTAGAACAAACGGTCCTTAGCCGGTGCATACACCACCCCGCGTAATGGCACGCCGTCTTTGACATAGGCTATATTCACCGTAAAATCACCGCGCCGCAGCACGAACTCTTTGGTGCCGTCCAGCGGATCAACGATAAGAAACGTCGAGACATTCTGGCTGTGGCTGTCGGCCTGCTCCTCAGTCACCAGCGCCACATCGGGGAACGCCGCCCGCAGACCGGCCGAGATAATCTCATCAGCCGCCTCGTCCGCCGCCGTCACCGGGCTGTCATCGCTCTTTGAGCGCACGTCAAAGTCAGGAAGGGCATAGATCTCCATAATCTTGTCGCCAGCTTCCAATGCCAGTTTGCGCATCACAATCGTAAGTTTTTCAAAATCCATTTTGCAGCCCTTGCCTCATAATATTGCCACCCTACCCTGCTCCGATGCGGCAGGTTGATATGGTGGTGCGCGCCTCTTATGCTGCCCGTGCAAGAAATCGGCAAGAATTTCGTGCATATAAGTGAGGCAAATAGGCAAGACTGGGTAATGATTCAGACAATGCAGAAACCGTCAAAAATACGTAGCGCGCTGGTGATGATGGATCTTATCTATCATTCTGCCGTGCGCGATATTCGCAAAACCCACCGCAATGCGATGGTCGGGTTGATCATGTCAATCGTCCAGACCCTTGTTTTTATTGCCGCATTTTACTTGATGTTTTCAATAATCGGCGCACGCGGCGCCTCTTTGCGTGGTGACTTCCTGCTCTACCTGATGTCAGGCATCTTCCTGTTCCTGACCCATACCAAAGCGCTGTCAGCCGTCATAAAATCCGAAGGCCCGGCCTCGCCAATGATGCAACACGCGCCGCTCAATACGGTGATCACCATCAGCGCGGCGGCCATCAGCTCACTCTATATTCAAATACTCACGCTGGTTGTTGTGTTGTTTTTGTACCATGTCATCTTCACCCCGATCGTCATCAACGACCCATTGGGCGCTATCGGCATGGTGCTGCTGTCATGGTTTTCTGGGCTGGCTATCGGCATGATGCTGCTGGCCGTCAAGCCCTGGGCGCCTGACTTTGTTATGCTGGTCTCAACCATCTATTCGCGCGCAAATATGGTCGCCAGCGGCAAGATGTTTGTCGCCAACTCACTGCCCGCCAGCCTGCTCCCATTCTTTGACTGGAACCCCCTGTTTCACACCATCGACCAAGCCCGCGGCTTTGTGTTTCTCAACTATCATCCGCATAATAGCTCGGTCATCTACCCGGTATTGGTCTCGGTAGCGCTGATCATGATCGGCATGATGGGTGAGTTTTATACGCGGCGCAACGTTTCAGCGAGCTGGAGCGCGACGCGTTAGGACGTGAACGCGCATTGGTTCATTGGGCTTGAAGATACGGCCGAAAAGTTGGAGGCTTAGCCCCCCCTCAGCGAATGTTTGCATTCGCCGCCGGGCAGCGGGAGAGACCACAACGAAGTAAGACCGCGCAGCGCAATTGGGACCAAAGTCCCGGCGGCACTGATGAAATTATCAGACGCATCCAGCCGGTCTGCGAGATCAAAGCACAGAAAATCTAGCCTTAATTGGGGGCACTTTGGGTAGCACATCAAAGCAAGATACCTCTTCCGTTTCACGCGCCGAAATCAAGCCTCACCCAAAAGATAAATTTGTGCACATCCTTCACCCAACACCCGCTCCAACCAGCTCATCCTTTTGCCACGGCGGTGTCGGCACATGACTGACACGTCCTGGAAGCCGTCGATCGAGCATGGCTTCGGCTTTGGCGACGGGTGCCCGCAGGGCATGCCAGTCTATCCCGGTGTTCAAGCCCAATTGTTCACATGCGAATGCTGCATCTTCAGTTGCGATATTCCCTGTTGCCTCAGGCACGAACGGGCACCCGCCCAAACCGCCAAGTGCTGCATCAAAAATACGCACACCAGCCTGAAGGCCTGCGACCATATTTGCGATCCCGAGGCCGCGCGTGTCGTGCAAGTGCAGAGATAGTTTTGTGTCAGATGAAATTGCATCTCGCAGCCTGAGACAAATGTCGAAAACCTGCCGAGGATTGGCCAGTCCTGCCGTGTCTGCTATATTGATTTCCTGAACGCCCATTGACGAAAAGCTGCGCGCAATATCAATCACTCTATCTACGGGGATTTTCCCTTCAAAACCGCAGCCAAGTGCTGACTGTATACCAGCGCGCACTGAAACACCCTCACCTAACGCCTTTTCAATTGTCGGTGCGATGGCCGCTCGTGCTTCATCGACACTTCTATTGGTGTTTTTCATCGAATGGGTTTCTGAGGCTGATACCGACATCGACAAATGTTTAACGCCGACCGCTAGGGCACGATCAAGCCCAACTTTATTGAGAACCAACGCCGTATAAATAACACCGTCATGCGGTGAAAGGCGGGTAAACAGCTCATCAGTGTCAACCATCTGCGGTACCCATTTGGGGTGAACAAACGATCCAACTTGAATACGCTTTACGCCAGCGTTTTCTAAATCCGACAGGAAGTTCAGTTTCTGCTCAATGGTGAACAAGTGCGATTCATTTTGAAGGCCATCACGAAGGAACTCATCTTCGATCAATACACTCCCACGGAAGTTATGCATAAATGCTCCTCAATTTTTGGTGAAAATATTGCCGATTTAATCGATCCAACCAGCGGGCCAACCACCTCGAAATTCGACGAGTTTGCGTCAAAGTACTGGACAGTACTGCTTATACTACTTCAGTTTGAAGAATCGGATTCACTGAACCTATCCGCCATATCCATAAAGACGAGGCAACCAAAGAACGACACTGGGAACAAATGTAATGATACCAAGTCCTGCAATTAGTATTGCAATAAATGGGAGGAGGTTGCGAATAGTATCCCAGATCGGCGCTTTGGTAATTCCACTAACAACGAAGAGAAGTAACCCGTAAGGCGGTGTCACAAGTCCGATCATCGTATTGACGACAACAACAACACCGAGATGAATAGGATCAATACCAAGAGCGATTGCGGTGGGAAGAAATATTGGAACAATTACCAATAGAATTGTATTGGCCTCCAGAAGGCATCCAAGTGCAAGCAGACTTATATTAACAAGCAGCAAAAACCCTGTTAGACTTAAATCTGTGCCGGATAATGCGCTTTGAATTGCACGAGGGATTTGCTCTACCGTTACGACATAGTTGAATGCCAGCGCACCAGCGATCAAAATACCAACCGAAGCCGTCGAGCGCGCGCTCTGACTTAATGTAGCCCATGCTTGCTTGACGCTGACTGATCGATAGAAAACTGCCGAAACTGTGAATGCATAGAGGGCGGCAAGGGCGGCGGCCTCAGTTGGTGTCGTAATACCGCCGTAAATACCAACCAACAAGATAACCGGCATCATAAGTGCGGGCGTTGCGCGCAATGTTGCACGCGGCAGCTCCTTTACAGGTACAGGTATCTCAACCGGAAAATCGTGTATTCGCGCCATCCACGCGTTCATTACCATCAGTAAAATTCCGAGAATAAGACCGGGAACAACACCACCCAAAAATAGAAACCCAATAGAGGTGTCAGAGACCAATGCATAGAGAACCATTGGAATTGAGGGTGGTATGATTGGCCCTATTATTGCCGAAGCGGCGGTAATTGCACCCGCATAGGCAGGAGAGTATTTGCCGTCTTTCGTCATAAGATTAATGACGATACGCCCCATGCCGACAGCGTCAGCAATCGCTGACCCCGACATGCCAGAAAATATCAATGATGACACGATGTTCACATGCCCCAATCCACCGCGGAATCGGCCAACAAGTGCGCGGCAAAAGTCCAACAATCGGTCAGAAAGCGAGCCGATATTCATGAGGTCTGCTGCGAGGATAAACAGCGGAATGGCCAGCAAAACATAAGACCCATAGAGTCCTTGGACTATATTTTCACCCGCGATCGATAGATCGAAACCACCAAGATAGAGATAAACTATTGACGCGCCAAACAGCGCGTGTCCGATGGGTAGGCCCACAACGGCCGTTACGACAATAATAGCCAATGTGACTTGAAATTCCCAACTCATGACGCGGCATCTTTTCCTGTTTTTGTTTCTGTAATTGATCGCTCTTCGCGCCGAGTCATTGCAGAAAAGAATATCCAAGAATATCGCAGTATCGAAACACCCAGGAAGATAACGAGAATGGAAAAAACGTAATTGAATGGAATATCCATATAGGACGTTTCCTCAATTTTCATGAAATCCACATATGCCCATGTTGGCGGCAACGCTAGGGTCAGGACTCATAACCAGAATAACACGATAGAAGCCAGAATAATGGCTGAGAGGAAGAGCTCCGGGCATCTGTCGTAGCGCATTGCAATGCGC
>JAESRG010000223.1 GCA_016764785.1 Paracoccaceae bacterium | reverse complement strand
ATACCGACGGATCGCCCAATAACCGGTAGCGTCGGGCGTACCAAGGTTGGCCAACAAAATGCCGATTTTGGGCTGCCGAACCGCAACGAGGCTCTCAGGTTCTTTTTCCGAACGGCCTATCATGTTTCATCTATCCTTAATGCTTCTGCCAGACTGGCAGTGGCCGAACCTGGGCGCAGTGGTTTGGGTTGCGTCGCAGATGGCGCCCACCCCGTCAAGAAAACAATCTCGAAAGTGGCCGGAATGCGACCATCTGTCTGACCAAAGTTATTTTGGTAAATCTCAGCCATGCGGTCCATCGTGGCGCGCCGCAGAAAGGTTTTTCGGCGCCCCGTCAGGCAATTTGCCTCGCCCATCGCACGCAGATCGCGCATTAAGTGCATCGGTGTTTCATAGGTTACGGTCAGACGTTGGCTGTCAGCAACTGGCAATGCCAGCCCAGCGCGGCCAATCAAACCACCAAGGTCGCGGATATCCCCCATTGGGTTGATCCGCGGCGACATCCCGCCCTCAATCTCGGCCTCAGCCTCAGCAAAACTGCTGCGCAATTCGTGTAAGGTTTGCCCGCCAAACAGCGCGGCAATCATCAGCCCGTCAGGTTCGAGGCTGCGCCGCGCCTGCACCAATTGCCCCACGGGGTCATTGGCGTTGTGCAGGCTTAAGCCATGTATCACCAGATTGTGCGCACCGACTTGCAGCGGGATGGTGTCGGTATCGTCGACAACCGCCATCGGCATGATTTCCGACTGCCAAACCTCGGGCAACCACCCGACAAAAGCCGGTTTGGTAAACGATTTATTAATCTCTTGCAGTCTTTCTGAAACCTGCGCCGCTGCTTCACGATGCAGAAAGTCTGCCAACCCGTTTGCGGTGGCGCGACGTCGGTGCTGGACAAGAATGTCCCGATTAAAAAGGTGTTGCGATGGCTGCATTAAAAAAACCTCTGGCTGGCACTGACATAGCCCATTGGATCAAAAATCAAAAGACCAAGCTGGGGCGACTCCCCAAACGGGCTTTTGACACCTTGTACCCACCGCGTTGCATGATTTGCGAGGTTTACACCGAAACGCCGCGTGGCCTTTGCCCGACTTGCTGGTCGGACACGGTTTTTATCTCGGGGGCCGCGTGCGGTAAATGCGGTATGCCACTGCCGGGTCAGGGCGAAGACCTGTTGTGTGATACCTGCATGACCTTTCCGCCGGTGTGGCATCAGGGCCGCGCGGCGATAACGTATCAGGGCAGCGCGCGCCGCATGATCTTGGCGTTCAAGCACGGCGATCGGCTTGACCTTGCCCCAACAATGGCCCGCTGGATACAACGTTCAGCAACCGACCTGCTGGTGCGGGCTGATATTATCGCCCCGGTGCCGCTGCACCGTCTGCGACTGTTGAAACGAAAATATAATCAGTCGGCTGAACTGTCCCGAATTTTGGCACAGCTGAGCAACACAAAATCGATCCCCGATCTGTTGCTGCGCACCCGACATACCCGTTCACAAGATGGGCTAACCATGGCTGAGCGCCGTGAGAATCAGCAGGGTGCGTTTGTGGTATCACCACGGTTTATCACCGAAATTCAGGGGAAATCAGTACTTTTGGTTGACGACGTAATGACCACCGGTGCCACATTATCGGCCTGCGCCGAGGTTTGCCTTGCATCTGGTGCCAAAAATGTTGACGTATGTGTTCTTGCACGTGTTGAACGTGACGGCTGAACTCCCTATATTCAGCAAAATGAATATATAAGGACTGTCATGAAAAAAGTTGAAATTTATACCTCGCCGCTTTGTGGATATTGCCACGCCGCCAAACGTCTGCTGACCAAAAAGGGCGTGACGTATGAGGAAACCAACCTGATGATCAACCCCGATAAACGTATCGAGATGGTTCAGCGCGCCAGCGGTCGTACCTCGGTGCCGCAGATTTTTATCGGTGGTGACCATGTCGGCGGGTTTGATGACCTGAACGAATTGGAATACGACGACAAACTGGATGCGATGCTAGCCGCATGAGCACCGTGCGCGTCGGCCTTGTTCAGCTTTGCTCCTGCGACCATCCTGCTGAAAACCTGATCACGCTGGAACGGATGATCCGCGAGGCCCACGCGGGCGGCGCGGCATTCATCCTGACACCCGAAGTCAGCAATATCATCACCAGCGACCGTGACCACCAGAGCACGGTTCTGTCGATCGAGGCCGATGACCCGACCCTAAAACGGCTCCGCGTTGTTGCGGAGGAGCTGTCAATCTGGCTGCTGATCGGCTCATTGGCGCTTAAATCCGGCGCGGCAGATGGGCGTTTCGTCAATCGGTGTTTCCTGATTTCCCCCACCGGCACAATTGTGGCGTGGTACGATAAAATCCATATGTTCGACGTGCAGCTTGGCAATGGTGAACAATATCGCGAATCCGCCCAGTTTCAGCCCGGTGATCGGGCCGTAGTTGCCGACACTGATTTTGGCAAAATTGGTATGACCATTTGTTACGATCTGCGGTTCCCACATCTGCACCGAACCCTTGCAAAATTGGGCGCGTCTATCATCACAGCCCCCACCGCCTTTACGGTTCCAACCGGACAAGCCCACTGGGAAGTGCTGCTGCGTGCCCGCGCGATTGAGACCGGAAGTTTCATTCTGGCCCCTGCGCAATGTGGCACCCATCAGGGTGATACGACCAAAAATCGCAAAACCTATGGCCACTCTATCATTATTGATCCGTGGGGCCGCGTTCTTGCGCAAGCCGAAAACACGCCATGCGTGACTTTTGCTGATCTGGACCTTAGTCTGCCGCAAGAAGTACGGGCCAAAATTCCGGCCCTGACCCATGATCGAGAGTTCAAACAGCCAGATGACCATCAACAATGACCCCCTCGCCATCACCCTGTTTAGTGAAATCGCCACAGTAGACCAAATTGGGCGCAGCCGCCTGAAATCAGCCCTGCCCGAAGGAATGGAGCTGTCGCACTTCTCGATTCTAAATCATTTTGCGCATTTGGGAGGCGAGAAAACGCCGGCCCAATTAGCCCGGATATTTCACGTCACCAAAGGTGCAATGACCAATACGCTGGCGCGATTATCGGCGTCAGGTTTTGTCCACATCCGCCCAGATTGGGACGACGCACGCCGTAAACGCGTTAGCATCAGCCCGGCAGGTCGCGCGGCACGTGATCGTGCAGTACAGGCCGTTGATCCGGTATTTGAAGACGTGATCGAAAGGCTGGGGCCTGAAAAAATTCGCGCAATGCTGCCTTTGCTTCGCGAACTCCGCACGATTCTTTTGACCGATTGATTGCTTTGCGGCCGCCCATACCATCTGCCGAGCCGCAGGCGAGGCCACGCCCAACTGTTTGTGCCCAATCCGTCAGGATTTGGCGCCAACAGGCGGGAGCCCTCTTTTCACCAATAACGACGCCCTCCCGCAGTCCGGTGACGTCTTTGCTACGCCAAGAGCCAACCTTCCTTTGGGCCAGGCCCTCGGCTGCGCCATCGGGTTCTTAAGGATTCCGATAACCGTATAAATTTAGTCCTAAGAAATACTGATTTCCCGCAGTTTCTCATTTTGGTGTTTTTCAATTTCTTTCACGAGTTCAATTGTTACCATAACAGATAATGCGGAAAGAATTGCAGTAAACGCATACGCATTCATCACACCTGCCTTAGAAGAAGCCGACGAATAAAGACTCGTATATTCGCCATAAACGACCTCAACAGCAATAACTTCTACGATGGCCGCGACAATCGCAAACCACCACCAAAAATTAATACCTGTTTGTCCACTTTCCGACCCGTCTGAACTTCTCCATATCTGTTTCATAGCTTTCCAAGGCATCCATAAATTAGCGATTGGAATAAAATACCAGCCGACACACCATCCCGGCGAAATATCTTGCTTCGTATTTGACATGAGCTGTGCGTTATATGCCGCACGATACACAAACATGCAAAAAGTGATCACTGCCGCAATCATAAATACGCCCTGAAGAACAAGAAAACCTTGATCGTTATTGACCGCGTCGAACCAAGCTTCCTTTTTATGTAGATTGCCAGATTTCCAGATCATTACGCCTGCGGCCATCCAAAACAGAAAAATAGGGAACATCGAGATGAGCACAAATACTTTTAGAACCGACAGTGATTTGAAATTGCTCACCACATTTGCCTTGAACTGCTGTCGGGTGTTGGTGTTGGTGTCCGTGTTAGCAGTTTGGAATTGCGGCACCGGATTAACGGGAGCGGCTTCTTGTTTGCTTGGCAAAGGCGGCGGCGCAATCGGCCCTTCGGGCAGCAACGCCTTAAGGTCAGTTCGATGAATGGCTTGCCAATCATCAAGTTGTTCGCACCACACCTTGGTTTGTGCAGTTAACACATCAGCATCTATCAATGCTTCAATTTGTTCAACGGAAACCGGTCCCTTGCGATCGCCGTTCTGTTCGTAATACCATATTTTATCTGACATTTTTGCTCCACTCGTTACTTGGTCAGCGGGTAAAAATACACCCATTTTACAGTGATAACTTCAACAGAGACTATCTTAAAAGTAAAGTAATTACTTGGGCTTCACGCTTGCGGTGACATAATTCACCGACAGATCGCGCTCGGAAATCGACCATTTCCACAGAATCGGATTAAACACAAAACCGCTGCGGTTGGTGTACTTTAGCCCGGCCACGCCGATCATCTCGCACAGCTCGTCGGGGGTGATAAACTTTGCAAACTCATGGGTGCCTTTGGGCAGCCAGCGCATCACATGTTCAGCGCCGATAATCGCCACCAGATAGCTTTTCGGATTGCGGTTAATGGTTGAACAAATCATCAGCCCGCCCGGTTTTAGCAGGTCGCGGCACGCGTCGATAAACACTTGCGGGTCAGAAACATGTTCAACCACTTCCATGTTCAAAATCACGTCGAATTGTTCACCGTCATCGACCAAAGCCTCAGCCATGGTGTGGCGATAATCAATCGTCAAGCCAGATTGTTCGGCGTGAATGCGCGCCACCGGCAGGTTGCCTTCAGCGGCATCTGCGCCCACAACGTCGGCGCCCAGACGTGCCATAGGTTCAGACAAAAGCCCGCCACCACAGCCGATATCCAAAATCCGCAAGCCTTCGAACGGTTTCAAATCCTTTGGATCAAGATCAAGATCAAAATGCCCGTTGATCTGACCAACGATATAATCCAGCCGAGTCGGGTTCAGCATGTGCAGTGGTTTGAATTTCCCGTTTGGGTCCCACCACTCGGCCGCCATAGCCGAGAACCGGTCAACTTCTGCCTGATGGCGATCGAAGTGGCCATGGAGGAACCGGCCGCGAAGTCCGAACCGGGCATCCAGGAGTGTCTGGTCGATGCCAAA
>JAESRG010000222.1 GCA_016764785.1 Paracoccaceae bacterium | reverse complement strand
CGTATTATTCGGGGCGAATTGGAGCCGGGCCGCCGGGTTTCAGAAACCGAAATTGCAGGCGAGCTGTCCGTTAGCCGCCAGCCGGTGCGTGAAGCTTTTATCAAACTGGCTGAGGAAGACCTGATTGATATCCGCCCGCAGCGCGGTACTTTTATTCGCAAAATCTCGATCTCGATGGTGAATGAGGCGCGGTTCGTGCGCGAAGCGATTGAGGCGGACGTGGTCAAACTGGCCGCAACAACCTTTGACGCCGCCGCCGTTGCCGACCTGCAAGAACAGATCGTCGCACAGAAAAAATGCATCGACGGCGACGTGAACCTGTTCATCAGTCTCGATGATAAATTCCACCGCACATTGGCTGAGGGTGTTGGCAAAGGCCACGCTTGGAAAGTCGTTGACGGGCTGAAAGCCCAGCTCGACCGTGTGCGGTACTTAAGTTTACGCCAGTTCCCGATTGCGGCACTGGTCAAGCAGCATGTCGCGATTGCCGCGGCAATTGCTGGTCAAGACCCCGGTCAGGCCGAGGCAGTGATGCGTGTTCATTTGAACAACGTTGTCAGTGACTTGCCCGAGATCGCAAAAGCAAACCCTGAGCAGTTTATGGAATAATCTGCACAGGGCCCAATCCAATCTAACGGAGGATAATAAATTGGATTTCAAAACTACACTCACGGCTGTAGCAGCGGTGGCATTTACGGCCACTGCCAGCTTTGCAGCAGATTATACACTGAATATCAACACAGCACTGGCCACCAGCGACCCGCTTTATGCCGGTCTTGAAGCCTTTCAAGAAAACATTCTTGAAGCGTCCGACGGACGTCTGGAAATCAAACTGTTCCCGAACTCCCAGTTGGGTCCAGATGAAGATGTTCTAGAGCAAGCGCGCGCCGGTGCGCCGGTAGCTGTGGTTGTTGACGGTGGCCGTTTGGGCGTTTTCCAGAACGAATTTGGCGTACTTGGCGCACCATTTCTGGCGTCTGGCTATGAAGGCATCCGCAAGGTTGTGACATCGGAAATGTTTGAAGGCTGGGTCACCGACCTGAATGAAGGTTCCGACCTTCAAGTTCTAAGCTTTAACTGGTGGCAAGGTGAACGCCATCTTCTGACACAGATGGAAATCAACGTGCCTGCTGATTTGGCTGGCGTGCGGATGCGCACCCCCGGTGCCCCTGTTTGGACAGGCACCATTGCCGCCATGGGCGCAACCCCGACCCCAATGCCTTGGGGCGAGGTATATTCTGCCCTGTCCTCAAACGTGATTGACGGCGCCGAAGCCCAGTTCCCTGCCATCACAGGCGCGAAACTGGACGAGGTGATCACCCACATCACCAAAACCGGTCACATCAATCTGATTACCGGCATTGTGACCTCGGGTGGTTGGTTCAATTCACTGCCAGAAGATCTGCAAGTGATTCTGCGTGAACAGTCGCTGATCGCTGGTGACATTGCATCTTATGGCACGCTGAATTCGCTTGATGCGATTGAAGCAGACCTAATTTCGCGTGGCATCTCGGTGCGTGACATCGACGTGACGCCATTCAAAGAAGCCACTGCGGTTGTTTATGACGACCTTGGCTATGGTGAGCTGCGCGACATCCTGCGGGCTATCGCTGCTGGCGAATAAGCGTTTCGCTTTGATTATTGATGGCAAGCACTTCGGTGCTTGCCATTTTTCATAATTCTACGAGGTTCTGTTCATGTCGGGCTTATTTGCCAAAATCGAATTCGCGGTCGGGGTAATCCTGCTGGCGACCATCACCTTTTTGGTGTTCATTGCCGCGCTGATGCGCCATTTCGGGCATCCGCTGATTTGGTCGGTGGATATGGCGCAATTACTGTTTATCTGGCTGTGTTTTGTCGGTGCCACCCGGGCGTTACGCGAACGTGGCCATCTTGGTGTCGATTTTCTGGTGCGGTTGTTTTCCTATAAAAACCGGCTGCGGATCGAAACCGCGCTGGCAGCACTGTTCATCGTCTTCCTCATGACACTGGCAAAAGTCGGCGTTGATCTGACCCTGCTGAACATCGAACGTCTGTTTGGTGATTCCGGTATTTCTTACGCCTTTGTGACCTCGGCAGTGCCAGTTGGCTGTGTATTCCTGTCGCTGGCGATCATCGCCAACACGGTTGAGGCCTGGCGCAGTGCCAAGTCAACCCAACGGTTAATTTTTGCCCGCACCGCCAATGATGGCGATACCTCGCGTTCGGAGTTGTAATCATGGCACTTATTGGACTTATATTTTTCGGCCTTATGTTCATCGGCGCGCCGATCGCTTTTGCGATTGGCATCTCGGGTTTTACGTTTTTCCTGACCTCTGATGTGATGCCTGTATCCATCGGGGTGCAAAAAATTGCCACCGTATCGCAAAGCTTTCCGCTGCTGGCGGTGCCGTTCTTTGTGCTGGCTGGGCATCTGATGAATGCCAGTGACATCACTGACCGCCTGTTCAACTTTTCCAAAGTCGCGGTGTCGTGGATGGCAGGCGGCTTGGCGCAGGTCTCGATTATTCTATCAACGTTGATGGGCGGCGTGTCCGGCTCTGCGGTTGCAGATGCGGCAATGCAGGCGCGCATTATCGGCCCGCAGATGATCGGACAAGGCTATTCCAAGGGATATACCTCGGCTGTCATTGCGCTGAGTTCACTGATCACCGCGACCATTCCGCCCAGCATCGGGCTTATTCTGTATGGTTATGTCGGGCAAGTATCGATCGGACGGCTGTTTCTGGCCGGTATTATTCCGGGCCTGCTGATGATGGTTGTGCTGATGGTTGCTGCCTATTTTGTGGCCAAAAAACGCAACTATGTGGTTGAAGACGCCGTAAAACCCACCGCCAAATCGCTTGGGGTTGCTGCATGGGATGCCAAATGGGCGCTGCTGTTTCCGGCGCTGCTGATTGTCTCCATTCGGGGCGGGCTGTTCACCCCGTCTGAGGTCGGGGCTTTCGCTGTGGTTTATTCCATTGTCATCGGCACTCTGTTTCACCGCGCCCTGACATGGGAGAAAATCAAAACTGCATTTGGGCAGGCGGTCTCAGATATTGGTCTAATTATGCTGATTATCTTGATGTCGGGCATGATCGGTTTTGCCATTATCTTTATGCAGGTACCGCAAGATATTGCGCATTTGTTGCTGGATAATCTGTCTGACCCACGGGTCATTGTGGCGGTTATTTTGCTTAGTCTGTTTGTCGCCGGTCTGTTCTTTGAAAGCACCATTTTGGTGCTGCTGTTAACGCCAATTTTTGTGCCGGTGATTGAATCTGCGGGCTTTGATCCGGTGCATTTTGGTATTCTGATGATGACCATTGTCACCTTGGGGTCGATGACGCCGCCAGTGGGGGTTGCGATGTTTACCGTGTGCAGTCTGCTCGATACCCCGATTGAAGAATACGTCAAGGAATCGCTACCATTTTTGGTCGCCATTATCGGGCTGATCGCGTTTCTGCTGTTCGTGCCAGAACTGGTGCTATGGTTGCCAAATTTGGCCTTTGACCGATAAAACTAAACGAAAACGCCGCCTCGAAAGGGCGGCGTTTTAATTTGTTTCCGACTAAATTAACTGTCGATAGATTCCATAATCATGGTTCCCGCCGCAGTGTTAGAGATCGGAATGTGGTAATTCTGATGCAGCGCTTTGACGTTGCCCAACGCCCCGCGCATCATCATCCACATAATGAATTCCGAGCCTTGTGACCCCGCTTGCCGGATCAGTTCATGCCGCGAAATCTTTGTCAAAGCTTCCGGATCTGATATGATTTTTTCCATGCACATCTTGTCAAATTCAGGGTTGATATGCCCTGCACGCTCACCGTCAAGCTGATGCGACAGGCCGCCCGTACCCAACACCACAACTTTGATGTCTTTGGGATAAGACCTGATCGCCCGACCCAGCGCTTTGCCAAAATCCAGACAGCGTTTCATGGTAGGAATCGGATGCTGCACGGTGTTGGCGCTGATCGGAATGGCTGGCGGCATACTTAACCCAAGCTCGGGCCAAAGCAGTTGCATCGGCACGGTAAACCCGTGATCGACCGCCAATTCCTGACAGGACGTGATGTCAAATTCGTCGCGCACCATGCCTTCAATAATATGCCAGGAAAGTTCGGCATCCCCCTTGAAAGGCGGCAGGGTCGGAATGCCCCAACCTTCGTCCTCGTTGCGGTATTCATGGGCCGCGCCAATCGCAAAAGTAGGCATTTGATCAAGGAAAAAACCTAACCCATGGTCATTGTAAATCACCACGGCAACATCGGGTTTGTGTTTGTCCAGCCAGTCGCGTACTGGCCGATAGCCGTCGAAAAAGTCTTTCCAATAGGGGTTATTTTGCTGTTCGCGCGCAATCGCATTGCCAATTGCCGGAATGTGGGATGTGGTTATGCCACCAATAATTGTTGCCATATCAATCTCCCGCGCTCCTGAGTTTTTCTTTGAACTCGTCAACCGTCATGCCGGTCTGTTGAGCGCCGATATCCTGCATGTTCAGCTTATAAATTCCGGCAAATTTTGCCAGATAATAAACGTTGCCCCCAGCGGCGATCATCTCAAGCACGTTCTTGTTGCGACACGCCTGTTTTTGTTCGTCATTAAGGCCAAATTTATCAAAATAGGCCTCGGGGTCTTGCAGGTATTCTGCGCGCGCGTCGGCCCCGTTAAAGGCGTAACACATCTTGTTGAGGGCATAGCCCTTCATCGCCATTTTACCGTCAAACAGCGTGGTGCCCGGAATATCCATGTGGGCGTCAATTGGGTCTTGAGGCATTTTATGCTCCTTATCGAAGTTTTGTTTCAAGTGTGAATGGACGTGACTTTGCCCACTCTGCCTCCCCTTTTATTTTTCATCCAAACACTGTTCCGTCAAACAGTTTGCGCGCGGTGCGCAAAATTGCAGCGCTGTTAACAGTGCCGTCATCGCCAACGTCAGCAACAATTGTCGTCTGACCAATGGGATGTTCAATCTTTAAGTTTTTCGAATTCCCCTCAGGAATATCCGCCAATTCTGCTGCTGGCCCCGTGTCCAGCAAACACGCCGTGGCAACGCTAACCGCGCCCAACACCCCGATTGAGGCATGGCAACGATGCGGAATAAACGTGCGGGTTGAGATCGCGCCACCATTGATTGCCGCACTAACCATCGTCATTTTTGGCACGGTTTTATCGGTCACATCGCCAAGGTTCATCATCGGCCCAGCAATCAGCCGGATGGCTTCCAGCTTGGCGCGAAGCGTGTCGTTAGCCTCAAGTTCCTCACGGGTTTCAGTGCCGGCGATTCCCAAATCCTGTGCGCGCATAGCCTGAAGACCGGTCAGAATTTCAATGATAAAATCGCCAATTTTCTCAAATTCCTGAACCCCGAAACCGCGTGTGGT
>JAESRG010000002.1 GCA_016764785.1 Paracoccaceae bacterium | reverse complement strand
ATGGCGGCGATGGTTTCCATAAAGCAGCCAACCACCAGCACAACCAGCATGATAATCAGCAGCACGGCGGTTTTGTTATCGGTAAAGCTAAGCAACCCACTGGCGAAATGTTGGGCGACTTGTTCAGCGGTCAAGATCCACGCAAAAATCGCTGAGGCAGCCACGATCATCATAATCGACGCGGTGATGTCCACGGTGTCCATCGACACCCGCAGGATGCGTTTCAGATCAAGAGTGCGGTAAACCACGATACCCAGAAACATCGAATAGGCAACGGCGGCAATGGCAGCCTCGGTCGGGGTGAAAATGCCAAACAGAATACCGCCAACGATAATCATCGGGGTAAACAGCGGCAGGATCGCATGCCAAAACGTGTACAGAAAGTTGCGAAGGATAAACCGTTCATCACGCGGATAGTTACGAATTTTCGCAAAGAACGCGACCATAGCCATCAACGAAAGCGCCATGATCAAGCCCGGGATCAGCCCAGCGGCAAACAGCTTGCCGATTGAGGTGTCTGCAACCACGCCGTAAACCACCAGCGGCAGTGACGGCGGAATGATTGGCCCGATGGTGGACGATGCAGCGGTAATGCCGACCGAGAAGTCAACATCATAGCCAGCGTCACGCATCGCCTTGATCTCGATATTGCCCAAGCCACCAGCATCGGCAACAGCTGCGCCGGACATGCCGGCAAAAATCACGCTGGCACCAACGTTTACGTGGCCAAGGCCACCGTGCATCCAGCCCATTGCCGCACTGGCAAAGGCAAATATGCGGGTGGTGATCCCGGCGGTATTCATCAAATTACCGGCCATGATGAAAAACGGTACCGCAATAAGCGGGAATGAATTGATGCCGTTCACCATGTTATGCAGAACCACCACTGGGGGCAGCCCGTCAATCAGGATGAAAACCAGCGATGAAACGCCCAGAGCCACGGCAATCGGGGCCCCAGCGATCAGCAGGAAAAACAGCACTAAGAAAAGCAGAAGCAGAGTCATGATGGCTTTCGATCAGTCAGAATTTGCAGGAACCGAGTGTTCTGCCATTTCACGCAGAAGGTCCTCGGGGGTTTGTTTGATTTTGCGGATCAGCCAATACAGCGAAAACGCAGCCATGGCTGCCAATGCGGCAGCGACTCCCCAGTAGAGTAAACTTTTAGGGATTTCGATCGAAGCCATTTTTGTACGGGTTTTTAACGCCAGAATAACCGCCAGATAAGACAGGTAAGCATAAAAACCCGTTGATAGGGCCTCCATAGCCACGGCTAGAAATTTGCCAAATTTTGGCGGCAAATAGCGATAGAAAAACTCTAGAAAGATGTGCGTACCACGGCGGGTCACAGAAATGGCGCCAAAATAGGCAACAATAATTAGCACATACCGTGCAATTTCTTCGGTCCAGGCCAAGCTGTCATTCAGCACATAGCGGGTGAAGAATTGCAAAAATACGATCGCAGCGAGCAGCCAAAGGGCAAGCAGGCCCGGAAGATCGCTATAGCGAAAGTCATCGATGTTGACCTCTGGGTCAGTGAATTCGATGGTGGGGGGCGCGCCATTTGCGCGCCCCGATTCAGATTTTGGGTTAGTCATTATGATATAACTTTCCGACCTTAAAGTGCTTGTAGGCGATCGAAGTGATCTTGTGTGTAGGGCACATCATCGCCAAGCAACATTGGCAGGACAGCTTCCTGGAACGGACCTTTGTCAATCTCGTTCACGGTGATGCCTTGCTCACGGAACCATGCGATCAGGCTTTGCTCGGACGCATAGATTTCTTCAGACGCCATCATTGCGGCGGCATCAAGAACTTCGCGTACAATCGCTTCGTCATCGCCAGTGCCGGCCAGTGCGTCATCTGAAATGATGATCAGCAGTGAGTTCAGAATGTGGCCCGTAAGGTTGATATTGGTCTGAACCTCATAGAACTTTTTGAACTGAATGGTTGGCAGCGGATTTTCCTGCGCATCAACAACACCCTGTTGCAGGGCAAGGTAAACCTCGGAAAATGCCATTGGTGTTGGGTTTGCACCCACAGCATTCGGGAACATCAACATCACTGGTGAATTTGGCACCCGAATTTTCAGGCCTTCCATGTCGGATGGCACAAGAATTGGGAAGTTCGATGTCACGTGACGCTGACCGTAATAAACCAGACCAAGAACCTGATTGCCAGTTGCGTCGTGGTACCCGTCGGACAGCTCACCAAACAGGTCGCTGGTGCGATAAGTCAGCCAATGGTCATAGCCGCGCATGATGAACGGATAATCCGAAATCGCGATTGGGCCGTAATAACGTTCAACAAAGCTGGGGCCGGTATAGATGATGTCAACCGCGCCAATGCCAAGACCCTCATTGATTTCAACTTCTTTGCCCAGCGACGATGCCGGGAAAACGTTGATTTCGACGCGACCATCGGTGCGTTCGGCAATTTGTTCAGCGGCCCACAGTGCGGTCTGGTGATACGGCGAAGCTTCTTCGTAAACATGCGCCCATTTCAGGGTGTCAGCGAAAGCCGACCCTGCCAGTAAGATGCTGCCAGCCGCAAATGCAGTTGCAAATTTGTTAAGTGTCATTTTTTTCCTCCTAAACGCAGCCAGCCTGACGCCGGATGCTCCCTGTGCCGTGCCCACTTCGGAATTTGAGTGTTTGACGACTACAAGTATATCTAGTATATTAGGTATATTACAAACACAAGCTATACCTTTACGACCCTGCCCATGTCGGATAGTTCAGCTTAGACCAAACGGGCATTAGAATTGGCAGGGAAACACGCATGGCAGATAACCTCAACGAGGCAGGGGCCAGAAAAAAACAGAAAAAGCGTGCGGTTAATACAGCACCAATGGGGGGCGCGCGGTTTAGTGGCGGCGCGGCGCTCACGCTGTCTGAAATCCAATACGAGCGATTGCGGGCGGCGATTATCGCGATGGATATGCTGCCCGGCACGCCGATTTCCGAGAAAAATATAGCCTTGGAGCAAGGCATAAGCCGCACACCGATTCGCGAGGCTATCCTGCGATTAACCAAGGAAAAACTGGTTGAGGTCGTGCCAAAATCCGGCACATTTGTGGCGCGCATACCGATATCGTCGTTGCCAGAAACAACGATTGCCCGTCGCGCCCTGGAGGCGGTGACAACTCGTTCGGCGGCGCGATATGCGCGTCGAAGTCAAGTGTTGGAACTGCACGCCGTTATTGAACGCCAGCGCGAACTGGCGGCCTTAGAGGATATCAAAGAATTTCACGAAGCTGACGAAGATTTTCATGCAATGGTCGCGACGATTGGCAAACTTCCGGGCCTGTGGAGGCTGATCCAGCAAGTGAAATTTCAGGTTGACCGGTTTCGGCGTCTGACGTTACCGGAAAAAGGCCGGATGATGATGATTGTCGAAGAACATGCGTCGGTGGTTCGCGCAATCGAGCAGAAAAACGAAGATTTAGCGTGTCTTTGCATGGAAAAACATCTGACGGGTCTGCAACTGCAAATCGCAACCGTCGCTGACGCTCATCCCAACTATTTCATCCATGATATTGACCTGGATGACATCCCCCAAATCTAACGCGCAACCGCGTTGCTCAATAACGGAAAACACCTGATGGATATTAGACAAGTCTCTAGCCCCGCCGAAACCAAGACCTTTGATACCGATCAACTGCGCGCCAATTATCTGATTGAATCGCTGTTTGTGGCTGGCGAAATTTCGATGACCTATAGTCATCTGGATCGGACAGTGGTGGGCGGGGCGATCCCGACGCACTTTGCACTAAAGTTGGAATCAAACAAACAAATCGGCTCACCAAATTTTCTGGACCGACGCGAGCTTGGCATTATTAATATTGGCGAAGCCGGAACCGTGACCGCTGATGGCACGACATATGAGTTGGCAAACCGCGTTTGCCTGTATTTGCCGATGGGCATCAAAGACATCAGTTTTTCTAGCGCGAATGCCGATACGCCGGCAAAATTCTATTTTGTCAGCACGCCGGCGCACCACGCTTACGACGCTAAAATTATTACAGCTGATGATGCAAATTATTTGGAGCTTGGTACACAGTCAGACGCCAATGTGCGGGTTTTGCGCCAGTATATCCACCCCGAAACGTGTGACAGTTGCCAGTTAGTGATGGGGATTACCACGATTTCAGACGGCAGTATCTGGAACACCATGCCTTGTCATATTCATGATCGGCGTTCCGAGGTTTATCTATATTTCGACATGGCTGAAAAAACCCGCGTGTTCCATCTCATGGGTGATCCGGCTGAAACCCGCCATTTGGTTGTTTCAGATGGACAGGCTGTTCTGTCGCCGGGTTGGTCAATTCATAGCGGCGCCGGAACCGGTCGGTATAGCTTTATCTGGTCGATGGCTGGTGACAATCAAGATTTCACCGATATGGATTTTGTCGAGATCCAAGACCTGCGCTAGCGCTCATCGTTCTTCGGGTGAGCCGCCGATCAGGGTCATCAGGCCGCCGTCGGCGCGGATGATCTCGCCGGTGATAAAACTTGCTTTGTCTGACAGCAAAAACGCGACCAGCGCGGCGATCTCGCTGGGCTGGCCCATGCGCCGCAGCGGGTGCATGTTGTTCAGGGTATTTTCAAGGCCTTCCGGGTCAGCATTGGTCGCAATTGTGTGGCGCAGCATTGCGGTGTTGATGGCACCAGGGGCAACAGTGTTAACCCGAATGCCCTCGCTGGCATGGTCCATTGCTAGTGCGTTCGACAGGCCAAGCATACCGTGTTTCGAGACCACATACGCCAATGCGCCTTGCTGCGCGGCCATGCTTTGCACCGACCCCATAAACACAATTGCCCCTTTGGTTTTACGCAGTTCTGGCATTGCTGCGCGGGCCATCAGGTATGCGCCTTTTAGGTTCACATCCATGACTTGATCCCATAGATCGGGCGGCGTTTCCTCAGCCGTGCCATACCGTTGGATGCCGGCGTTATGCGACAAGCCGTTGATCTGGCAAAATTTATTGACCGTTTCAGTGACCGCGGCGATGCAATCGTCCTGACGGGCCACCGACCCAACCGAAATCAGCAAGTTATCCGAATTCAGCTCAGCTGCAAGGTTGTCCAGTCGCGCGGCGTCTATGTCCATTGCGGTGACGTTGTGCCCCTCGCGGATCAACAGCCGCACAACGGCTTCTCCGATGCCGCTGGCGGCGCCATTTACCAGATATGTTTGGGGCATGTTATTTCCAGTCTGCTACGTGAGAACGGCCAATGAACGGGTATTGTTCGGCCTCGTAAACCTGTCCGGTAACCGGCGCGCTTTGGTCTGACAGCCAGAACGCGGCGTGTTTGGCGACCTGTTCGGGCGACATCAACCGGCCGGTTGGCTTGAAGCTGTCTGGGATGCGGTCGTGCCAGTCGTCGGGTTGGCCCTCGGACACTTGAATGCGATGCTCGGATTCGGTGGCGGTCCAGCCAACGTTCAGTTGGTTGACGCGGATAAGATCACGCGCCAGCGCAAACCCGAGGTTACGGGTGGCAGTCATCAACGCGGCTTTGGTGGTGGAATAGGTCAACAGGTTTTCCCCACCACACGGCGCATTGACCGAGCCGATATTGACGATACTGCCAGCGGCTTGCGCCTTCATGTGCGGCACCGCCAGCTGGATCAGCTTAAGCGGCGCGCGGACATTGACGGCCATCATCTGGTCGAACAGAGTCTCGTCAAAACTGTCGATATTGCTGCGGTTCAGCATGGCGGCGTTGTTAACCAGCCCGTCGATCCGGCCAAATTTATCGATCACTGTCGCGATGATTTTCTGCGGTGAACCTGTATCCAGCAGGTCAGCGGCAACATAAGCAACCGTTGGGCCGATGCGGGTGGCCGCACTGGCAAGCTGGGTCGCGTCAAGCCCGTGCAGCATGACTTTTGCACCGTTCTGCTGGCACAGATTAGCGATAGCAAAGCCGATGCCCTGATTGGCGCCGGTGACCAGAATAACCTTGTCTTGCAACATCAGCATACCGGCGCTTGGATAAGGGATTTGCCTTGGCTCGCCAACAGACCTCTGGTAATGCTGCCAGTTGATTTCAACAGCGGAATCAGACTGGCTTGCAGACTGTGATACAAGTCGGGTTTGCCCTCGAACACGTTTGAGACTGGCTGATAAGTGGCGTCTAATTCCGGGTGCCAGCCGCCATTTTTATGATCAATCAGATAGTTGTTGGTAAAGCCCAGAATGCGGCGGTACCATTCTTCAAATCTTGGGTCATCATCAATCATGCCCAACACCGCTGCGGCGGCGATGCCTTCGGCACAGGGCCACCAGAACTTGTCGGTTTGCGCTGGTGTGTTGTCCCAGTTGAGCGTGTAATAAAACCCGCCAGCGCTATCTGCCCAGCCGGTTTCAACCGCCGTGAAAAATAGGTTTTTACTGGCATCAACAGCCCAATCCAACTGCCGTCCACCCAACTCCCACAGTTGAATGAGCAGACGTGACCATTCCAATGCATGGCCCGGTGTGGTGCCAGCAGGGCGGAAAACCGGATCACCTGTATAGCCCTTATCGACGTTCCAGTTGGCGTCAAAATGTTCGGGTACGCGCCAGTCGTTTTCGCGGGCATGGCGGTTGATAATCAGGTCAGCGATGCGGGTCGCCATCGTCAGATAATTGCTGTCATTGGTGGCTTCGAATGCGGCCATCAGGGCCTCGGTCAGGTGCATGTTGGAATTCTGGCCGCGATAGCTGTCGATTTTCTGCCAGTCGGTGGCGTATTCTTCGGTGGTGGCACCGATGGTATTGTCCCAAAACCGCGCGTGTAGTACCTCGGAAATATCGTCTAGCAGCTGGTCCGCATCGGGATGGCCAACCACCTTGGCCGAGGACGCGGCCAGCAGCACAAACGCATGCCCATAGGCCTGCTTTTTGCTGTCGGTTGCACCGGTGTCATCCACCGCCCAGAAATAGCCGCCATTGTGCGAGTCGCGATGGCTGGACCATAGATATTTCATGCCGTGGTCGATGTTTCGATCTGCCCCCGGAACACCCAGAAGATGGGCAATAGCCGCGCAATGCACCATCCGCGTAGTTTCATGCAGTTGCCGGTTTGCACCTGTAAATCCGGGTTTTTGGGCCAGTGGAGAGCCGTCGGTCGCCAACGTAAAAAACCCACCCGCCGAATTAAACGAGCGCGTCTGGAAAAACCTGATCAGGGTTTGGCTGTGGTCCAATAACCATTGACGATGTGTGGGTTGATCAATCCATTTCAGTGGTTTTTGCATGCTTTTTCCCGAGGTCAGCTCTTTGGAGGTGTCATATTACATCTGCAAAGAGCTGACCAGTCGCAATAAGATGCGGGCTAACCGGTTCTTACATGGCGCATTTCGGCAATGCCAAAAGTGGAATATACCGCGTCATGGACCTGATCCAACGTGGTGTTCAGCACGCCAACCGGGTCGGCTGTCCCCATGAAATCAACAATCGTGCGAAAATTACGCTGACCGGCCGGGGTTTCAATCACCGCCTTGATGGCATCAGCAACTTTCTGAGGATCCTGAGCCGGGTTGGCATCAAGCGCGGCATGAAAATTCGCTAACGATTTTGGCGGCACATCCGCAAACGCCCCAAGTTGCGAAAGCCGTTCTGTGTCGGCTGGTAACGTTGTATTGTCGATAAACGTTGTCGGGAACCCGCCAGGCTCAATCAACGCAAAGTCTATGCCAAAGCCTGACAGTTCCGCCCGATAGGTTTCGGTGAGTGTTTCGAGCGCGAATTTTGTGGCGCTGTAGGGGCCGTAAAACGGAATCGACAGACGCCCTAGCAGGCTGGAGACGTTGAGAACTAGACCCGAGCTTTGCGCGCGGAAAGTTGGCAGCACCGCGCGGGTTAGGCGATGCACCCCAACCACGTTGACGTCGTAAAGATGCAAAAGTTGCGCGGGATCAAACGCCTCGGCAATGCCATGCGCGCCGCTGCCCGCGTTGTTTACCAAGACATCCAACCCGCCCAATACGTCGATTGCTGCGGCAGTTCCTGCTGCTACACTGGCATCATCGGTCACGTCGATCTCGACCACATGGGCGCCTTTTTCGCGCAAGGCGGTGGCGCTGGATTTGTTGCGGCCGTTGATGTCCCGCATGGATGCCGCAACGTTGTGGCCCGCGCGCAGCAAGGTCAAGATACCCAAAGAGCCAAATGCGCCGCTGGTGCCAGTGATAAGAATTTTCAACGTCATTGTTTTTCCTGTTTCGAAAAAGGGTTGCGATGGGGCGAATATCCAGGTTATTGAAAATAAAACAATTAGGCCAAATCAAACATATGGTTCAAGAATATCAAACAATAGAGTTCCGCGAATTGCAAGCATTCTCAATGGTTATATACCACGGCGGGATTACTGCTGCTGCTGATAAACTGGGCTTGTCGAAATCAACGGTCAGTTTGCAAATCAGCCGGCTGGAAAAACGGCTCGGGGTGCGGTTGCTTGAACGAAGCTCTCGTCGTGTGGCCCTGACCCGTGAAGGCGCGCGGTTGTTACCGCGGGTGCGATCACTGCTTGAAGAAGTTCGGCTGTTGGTGGACGATTCAACCGATGCCGCAGCGATTCCGGGTGGCACGGTGCGCATCGCGGTTACGCCTGCGTTGGGCGGAGTTGTTCTGGAACAGCTGATTCCGCAAATGCGCCGCAACCACCCCAATCTGCGATTGATTATAGAGCCAACGTACAGTTTTGAAGACCTTCAAGACCCTAGTTTTGACTTTGCCATCCGGGTCGGCAGGGTCAAGGATGAAAATCTGGTTGCTAATCATTTAGGAACATTCCGCAGAATTCTGGTTTCGGCTCCGGGTTTGGTTCCGCAGGATGAACAGAGTGATCTGGCCGCGATTTCCCGTTTCCCCTGTCTGGTCTTTTCGGGGCGCAGCTCTAGAGCAAACTGGCATTTTGAACGCGTTGGGATGCCGGATAAACACCAGACGATCGCCATCGAATCCCACATCTCGATCAAAAGCTTTGCGTCGCTGATCGACATGGCTGGGCAAGGATTGGGTGTTGCCTATGTGCCGGAATTTTTGGCAAAAAGAGAGATTTCCGACGGCAAGTTGGTGCATTGCTGGCCTGATTGGCAGTCTCCGGCGGTTGACGTGCTGCTGGCATATCGTGTCGGTGCGTCAAAGATTGCCCGGGTTGAAGCGGCCCTTGGAGAGGCGCGCGAAGTGGTTAGTGCGCTATTATGCCAATATAAGTAGGTCATTTGTTTGCCCGGGTTCAAGTACATATCTAATTCCGACTATTTTGGTCAAATAAACGTTGACAGGGCAAAGTAAATTTGTCAGGTATTGGCAATCCTAAGCTAACCCAACGATTCATCCCAGCCAAGGTAACGACAGACATGAGAAATCACGGTGACTGGACAAGATCGAAATAGCGACGAGGACGGCGCCCGCTTGGCGACTTCCGATATGATCGAGCTTACTCAAATGGCTGCTGAATGCTGCCTTCCCCAAGATTTCCCGTTTGAAGCAACGTTAGACAGACTGGAGAATGGCATGACAAATTTTCAGGTAATCGAACCGGGAACCGTAAGTTCCGAACCCGAATCAATCCCCGTTTTTAATGTTCGCGACCTGATGGTTGGCGGTAATCTGGCCAGCATCGTGCTGGATAACCAGACTTATACATTGCGCATCACGCGCCAAAACAAATTGATCCTGACAAAATGAAGCAGGCACAAATAAATCGCGGCGGCGCGCCGGTTGCTTTGCTGGAAGAACTTCCAAGACTGGAATCAGCCGTGGTAATGTATTTGCGTCTGTGGTGCGACAGTCCCGAAGGTCAGGCGCAGGTCTGGCAGGACTTTCACGGATTTTTCGGCGGCAAGACTGCGCACATGCATATGCGGGCGTTTGAGGAGTTGTTATCCGCAATTCTGAAACACAGCCGCCGGCCTTTGCAGCGGCACCAGCTGCGGTGTTCCTGCGTTGGTGGTGATGAAAATGCCTTTGCAAATTTTGTGGTCGCGGCGGCGTTGGGTGAACGTGAGGACGCTATCTTGTTAGCCTCGAATTTTATGCGCGCAGATATGGCAATGCTGGCGGTCAATATGGCCGAGCCTGTTGGTCTGGCGCTTTCGCAAATGGTTTTACGCGGGCCGCTCAGCCTGCCGTTTAACCAGACAATTTCCCCTACAAAACACTAAGTCTCTGAAAGGACACCTAAAATGAAGTCAATATTTACCGCCGCAGTTGTTGCGTCAATCATTGGCGCTGTGCCAGCGATGGCCGTAACCAAAGCTGAGGTTCTTGATAACTATGCAAACATTGCTCAAGCAAACTATGGCGACAGCCTGACATTGGCAGTGGCGTTGAGCGCGGCTGTTGAAGCTCTGATTACTGATCCGTCGGCTGAAAACCTGCAAGCCGCAAAAACCGCATGGCTTGCGTCGCGTGTTCCTTACCAGCAGACCGAAGTTTACCGTTTTGGCAACGCCATCGTTGACGAATGGGAAGGTCTTGTAAACGCATGGCCGCTTGATGAAGGCTTGATCGATTATGTTGACAGCAGCTATGGCGGTCCGACCGACGAAAACGAGCTGGCTGCGCTGAACGTGATTGCCAACACCTCGATCATGGTTGGTGGGCAGTCGATTGATGCGACAACCATTAATGCTGAGCTGATTGGCGAAACACTGTTTGAAGCTGACGAAATCGAAAGCAACGTTTCGCGCGGCTATCACGCGATTGAATTTTTGCTGTGGGGCCAAGACCTGAACGGCACTGAACATGGCGCGGGCAACCGTAGCTGGACAGATTATGCGACGGGTGATGATTGCACGAATGGCAATTGTGATCGTCGTGGAGATTACCTTGCGGCGGCCACTGCCCTGCTGGTTGCTGACCTTGAATGGATGGTTGGCCAGTGGGGTGACGAGGGTGCAGCACGTCTGGCGCTTGAGGAAGACGAAACTGCAGGCATCTCGGTTATTCTAACCGGCATGGGCAGCTTGTCATACGGCGAAGTTGCTGGTGAACGCATGCGTCTTGGCCTGATGTTGAACGACCCCGAAGAAGAGCATGACTGCTTCTCTGACAACACCCACAACAGCCATTTCTATGACGGTTTGGGCGTTCAGAACATCTATCTGGGCAGCTATACTGGCATTGACGGTGTTGTTGTTTCGGGTGCTTCGGTTTCCGATTTGGTTGCAGCAGCTGACGCTGATGTTGACGCAGCATTGACCGCTGACATTGCGAGCACAGTAGCAGCACTTGGCCGGATGAAATATGCAGCAGAAGCTGGCACATCCTATGACCAGATGCTGGCACGCGGCAATGAAGCAGGCGCAGCTTTGATCATGGGTGGTGTTGACGGGTTTGTTCAGCAGGCCAAATCAATCGAACGTGCTGTTGCAGCACTGGCGCTTGATGCGATCGAATTTGAAGGCTCTGACAGCCTTGACAATCCGGACGCGGTTTTTGAATAAACACTAACAGCAAGCACCCCTTTATCGGGGTGCTTGCGCTCTGTTTCCTATCGGACGACTAACATGACGATCTTTAAGCAAGCCCTCACCGTTGCCATTCTGGTATCAGGTGTTTCGCCAGCTCTCGCGCAGACCGCTGAACCGCACCTTAACATTGTGCCCCGCACAGATGATGAGGCCGCAAGGATCGCGGCAATTGTTGCCCCCACGCAAGATTTCACCACATCAGAACGGTTTGAGCTGCGCCCCGCAGGTGCTGCCACCTTGATGGACCGCATGACGGCGGATGCCTTTTCTGAACCCTCGCAAAACCTGAGCGGCGAAGGCGAGATGAGCTTTGCCATTGGTAACGGGTTTTTCCGTAAATTATGGGTTTCCAGCCCCTCGGCGACGCTGGCGTCAAATGGGTTGGGGCCACTTTATAATGCGCGCTCGTGTCAGCGGTGCCATCTTAAAGACGGGCGTGGCCATCCACCTGAAACGGCTGAGGACAACGCCGTGTCGATGTTTCTGCGCATTTCCATTCCCGGCACGGCTGACGATATGATCGCCGAGATCGAGGGCTATCTGGCCACCCTGCCAGACCCGACTTATGGCGGTCAGTTGCAAGACTTTGCGGTTGTTGGCCATATCGCGGAATACCGGCTTGGCATTGAATACGCTGAGATCGAAGTGCCGTTGAACGGGGGGGAGGTCGCGTATCTGCGTGACCCGACTTATACCGCCGAAGACCTCGGCTATGGCCCGTTGCACCCCGATGCAATGCTGTCGCCGCGTGTGACGCCGCAGATGATCGGGCTTGGTTTGCTTGAGGCAATTCCGGCGGCTGACATTCTGGCGAACGCTGACCCCGATGATCTTGATGGCGATGGCATTTCTGGTCGCCCCAATATTGTTTGGTCCAAAGAATTTGACATGCCGATGCTGGGGCGCTTTGGCTATAAGGCTACCCAGCCAACCCTTGCACAGCAATCTGCAGATGCGTTTGCGGGTGATATCGGGATTTCAACGCCAATGAATCCCCTTCCTTACGGTGATTGCACCGAGAACCAGCCTGATTGTCTGGCTGCCCCGCATGGGGGCGAAGAAATTTATGGCGGGCTTGAAATAACGGCTGAGGCATTTGATCTGGTGACGTTCTATGCCCGCAATCTGGCGGTGCCTTTACGGCGAAATATTGATGACCCAGAGGTGCTGCGCGGCAAAGAAATATTCTATCAAACCGGTTGTGTCGCCTGCCATATTCCGAAATATGTTACCCATCGGCTTGAGGGCCAAGATGCCCAAAGCTTTCAGCTTATCTGGCCCTATACCGACCTGTTGTTGCACGACATGGGCGAAGGTCTGGCCGACCACCGCCCCGCCGCGCGCGCAACAGGCAGCGAGTGGCGGACCGCGCCTTTATGGGGCATTGGCATGACCGAAACGGTTAGTGGTCACACGTACTTTTTGCATGACGGGCGGGCGCGTAACTTTCTTGAGGCCGTGTTATGGCATGGCGGCGAAGCGCAAACTGCGCGTGACACGGTTGTTGGCCTAACGCCCGAAGATCGCGCCGCCTTGATCACCTATCTGGAGAGCCTATGAAACATCTTGCCTTTGCGTTGATTGCTTTGCTGCCCGTGCCCGCCCTCGCGCAGGACGAGGCGGCGTTGTTGGCCCAAGCTGTGACTGAGCACATCCTGCCCAGCTATGAAAATCTGGCCGAGGCCGCGCAGGTTCTGGAAACTGCCGCCTTGACGGATTGCACGTTTGATGGCCCCGATCTGCGCGCCGCCTATCACGACGCGTTTGATGCGTGGATCGCCGTTAGCCATCTGCGCTTTGGCCCCTCCGAGGATCAGAACCGCGCATTTGCCATGGCCTTTTGGCCCGACAAAAAAGGCTTTACGGCCAAGGCGTTGACGGCCTTGATTTCAGATCAAGACCCGATTGTGGACACACCCGAACAGTATTCTGAAGTTTCCATTGCCGGACGCGGGTTTTTCGCGCTGGACATGCTGATGTTCGACCCGCGCTATTTGGATGTCGATGCAGATTATACGTGCAGATTGCTGCGCGCCATTACCACCGATATTTCCATTGTTTCCGACGGTATTCTGGGTGACTGGCAGTCAGAATATGCAACGTACATGCTGACCGCAGGTAGCGATACCAACCCCGTTTACTTCACCCCCGCCGAGGGCGTGCAGGAGCTGTTTAAGGCGGTGCTGACGGGGCTGGAATTCACCCAAGGCCAACGGCTGTCGCGCCCGATGGGCACGTTCGATCGCCCCCGCGCAACACGGGCCGAGGCATGGCGATCAGGGCGATCATCGCGTAACGTTGTTATTGCGTTAAACGCGGCGCAGGAATTGTCGGAAATCCTGACGTCCTATGTCAGTGGTGGCGTGGCACAAGATGCGAATGCACGGCTGGCCTACGCAGTGCGACAGGCCGAACGGCTGGATGATCCGGTATTTGCTGGCGTTGCTGACCCCTCAGACCGGTTCAAAGTCGAAGCCGTGCAAACCAGTATTATCGCCGCCTATGACTATCTGGTTGAGGAACTTGGCCCGGCGCTGGGCGTGAACCCTGGTTTTAATGCTCTTGACGGAGACTAACATGACCGCACGACGGACCTTTCTAAAGTCGCTATTGGCGGCTTCGGTAATACCAACTCTTTCGTGGGCAGATGCCGGAAGCCCGTCATATCTGGCGGCTGCAAAAATTGCTGATGGTCGTTTTTCGTTGTTTGGTTTGGACGCGATGGGGCAGATCCGTTTCAGCATCCCGCTGCCAACCCGCGGTCACGCTGCCGCCGCCCATCCAACCCGCCCCGAGGCCGTGGCCTTTGCCCGCCGCCCCGGAACCTATGCCATCGTGCTGGACTGCATCAGTGGCGATGAAATTGCCCGAATGACCACCCCCGAGGGTCGGCACTTCTATGGGCACGGTGTGTTCTCGCAAGACGGAAATACTCTGTTCACCACCGAAAATCATATTGAGACCGGCGAGGGCCGGATTGGCGTTTGGCAGGTGTCAGCGGAGTATCGCAGGGTAGGCGAATTTTCGTCAAACGGTGTCGGTCCACACGAGATCTTACGCCTGACTGGGTCTGACATTCTGGTGGTCGCCAATGGCGGCATTCGCACCCATCCCGAAACGGGGCGTGCTAAATTGAACCTTGAAACAATGCGGCCAAACCTAAGCTATCTGACGACGGCAGGGGCGGTTCTGGACGTTGTGGAACTAGATGAAACGTTGCATCAAAACTCCATCCGGCACATCGCGCTTGGCCCCGACGGGTTGGTTGGCATGGCAATGCAGTGGCAAGGGAATGTGGTCGAAAAACCGCCATTATTGGCGTTGCACCAGATGGGTGAAACGCTGCGATTGTTGGCAGCACCTATGATGCAACACCGCTGGCTAAAGGGGTATGCGGGCAGTATTGCCTTTTCAAACGATGGGCAGTTGGTCGGGATTACCTCGCCACGCGGCGGGGTCGCGCAGTTTTTTGACACGACATCAGATGGGTTCATTCAACAGATTGACCAACCTGATATTTGCGGGCTTGCGCCGCATCTGAACGGTTTTTTGGCGACCGATGGCTCGGGAAATACGTTAGAGATTTCCGTTGGTGGTGCGACATTGTTAACGACAAATGCGAATATGGCATGGGATAATCATTTGGTCCCCATAAAAACCTGACCGTTGATCTAGCGATAATACCAGCCGACTTTCCCACCGAGGCGCAGCCGAGGCCACAGCCAACCGGCAAGTGAACTGTTCTGAAAGAACAGATCACGCGTGGGCGGGAGCCTTGTTTCTTGTAGAAAGTTGATTGTGTCGGGGCACTATCCGTTTCCAATATCATATTTGAGTAATGTTAATAAACGTGTTCAGATCTGGATTTCAATGAAATTGCAAATGTCGTCATTATCGGCAATACATAAGGCCTGTTACCCTTCATTGGCGAGTTAAATGTAATGACCAAAGATAAAGTTTATGAAGCGCTAACGGCTCTATACCTTCGACTAAACGGCTACTTTACTACAGGTCTTGTCATTCATTCCGCAGAACGTGGACAAAATGCTGGGGAAATTGATTGTTTGGCTGTTAGGTTCCCTAGCCATCATCAGTCGTTAAGATCAATCAAAGAGTCTGATTTCTTAGATGTCAGCGACAAAATGATTGACCTGATTATCTGTGAAGTGAAAATCTTCAGATCCCAAGTTTAATAAATCGCTCCAAAACGTGGCGAATCTTTCAGAAGTAATATCTTGGGCAGGTGTTTTGGGTAAAGACGAGGTTAAAAAAGTTGCATCAAAAATGCTTCCATATTTGTCAAACGACGGCGACAGAAAAGTCGCTGCCGCCGGATTCAACGAAGGGAATGTACGAGTGCGAGCATTGTTGTCATGTCCACCATTAAGTGAAGACGAGTGCGACGCAGGTATCTTAACAGGCGATATAATAATGAACTATATTCACGCCTGTCTGGACACATCAAAGGCACCTAAAACCTGTGCCAGAAGATATTCATATGAAATGTGGGGAGATCAACATTATGAAATTGTTAAGTGGTTTAAGGACTTGAAAGTTGATCAAGGCCCAGTTCTTGAGAATTTGTGTGAGTCATTGGGTTAAACTAAACCACGCCGGACAACTTTCCAGAAAGCCAGCTGTTCCGAAACGGAGCCCTCCCGCCTTTGGGGGGCATCATTGCTGGCGCAATGAACCACCCACCGTTGGGCGTGGCCTCGGCGGGTGGTCTGTTAGGCCTTGGGGGAAACCCCTAATCGCGTCTTGGCTTTGTAGATGGTTTCCGACGTTTGCCTTTGTTTTTATTGAACGCTGGTTTGCCTTCTGCACCGTTTTCTGCCGGTGTTTTCTTGGGGCGTTTCTTTTTCGAGGTATCAGGGCCCTCGTTCAGAACGCTGTTATTTTCTGGTTGCCATTTTGGCTTGCTGGACCGCTCGCCTGAATTTTTGTCGTACGGTTTTTTATCGTAAGGCTTCTTGTTGAACGGCTTTTTCTTTTTGCCGTCGAAGCGCGGGCGCGGCATGTTGGCGATATCCGGAGGTGTATCAAGCAGCGTCAGGGTGCCGCGATCTTCGAGTTGCAGACCTTTGCCGAGGGCTTTGGTAAACGTGTTCAGGCTAGATTTTGTGATCTCGATGAAGGTTTCGGTTTCCTGCACACGGATCGCGCCGATATCACCGTTGGAAATATTGCCAGATTTGCACAGGGCGGGCAGCAGCCATTTGGCTTCGGCCCGATCATTGCGCCCGATCGACAGACTAAACCACACGCTTGGGCCAAACGTTGTGCGCGGTGCCGGTTTGCCTCTTTCGGTGGAGGCACCCAGTTCTTCGGGTGCGGATTGCTTTGCCTGATTTACCCGCAGGAACGCGGCGGCAAGCTGTTCGGCGCTAAACTTTTCGACCAGCTGATCAACAGCGGCACGCTCAGTTTCAGAAACTTCTTCTGTCCATGTTGGCGCGTCCAGCAGACGTTCGTTGTCGCGTTTAATAACGGATTCGGCGGATGGTGCTTCGCCCCAATTGGCTTCGACTTTAGCGCCGCGCAACAGGCGTTCGGCCTTGCGACGGGCTTTTGGCGGCACGATCAGGGTGCTGACGCCTTTGCGACCGGCACGACCGGTACGGCCCGAACGGTGCAATAGGGTTTCGGAATTTGACGGCAGGTCTGCGTGAATCACCAGTTCCAAATTCGGTAAGTCGATACCGCGCGCCGCAACATCAGTGGCAACACAAACCCGTGCGCGACCGTCGCGCATGGCTTGCAGCGCGTGGGTGCGTTCATTTTGCGACAGTTCGCCCGACAGGGCTACAACCGAAAATCCGCGATTTGAAAAGCGCGTGGTCAGACGGTTTACCATGGCGCGGGTGTTACAGAACACCAGTGCATTTTTTGCCTCGTAATATCGCAGCACGTTGATGATCGCATTTTCGCCATCACGTTGCCCGACATTTAACGCGCGATATTCGATATCGGCATGCTGACGTTCTTCGCCACCCGCCGTGACGCGCACTGCGTCTTTTTGGTAATTCTTTGCCAGCGTGGCAATCATTTTTGGCACGGTGGCCGAGAACATCAAGGTACGGCGGTCTTCGGGGGACTCACCAAGAATGAATTCCAGGTCGTCGCGAAATCCGAGATCCAACATTTCGTCGGCTTCATCCAGAACAATCGCCCGCAGGCTGCCCAGTTTGATTGAATTCCGCTGAATGTGATCCCGCAGCCGTCCCGGTGTGGCGACAACGATATGGGCGCCACGTTCAAGATTGCGCCGCTCGGTGCGCATATCCATGCCGCCCACGCAAGACGCCACAATCGCACCAGCACCCGCATATAGCCAGTCGAGTTCACGTTTGACCTGCAACGCCAGTTCGCGGGTTGGGGCAATCACCAGCGCCAGCGGTTTGTTGGCGCGGCTGAAACATCCGTCTTCTTCCAGAATGGTAGGCCCAATTGCCAAACCAAATGCAACGGTCTTGCCCGAGCCGGTCTGGGCGGAAACCAGCAGATCAGAATCGATCAATTCAGGAGCGGTCACGGCCTCCTGAACTTGGGTCAGGGTTTCATAGCCACGTTTGGCCAGCGCATCGGCAAGGGTTTTGATCACGACGGAACTTCTTTTTTTAAGAGGGAACGACGCCCATACGGGGTTTCGCAGAGAATGTATAGAGGGGAACGTGTTGCAACAGGCAAGAACACGATGTTAACGTCCAGATACTATACAGAAGGACAAAAGAATGCACAAAGGGTCATGTATGTGCGGCGCGATAAGTTTTGAGGTTGAGGGCGATTTGCCCGGCCCAGATGCGTGCCACTGCACAAATTGCCGGAAATCCTCGGGGCATTATGCTGCCGGAACCGATGTCAAGAAAGCCGCGTTGAGTGTGACGGGGGCCGAGAACGTGACGTGGTATGCGTCTTCAAAGAAGGTAAATCGCGGATTCTGCAAAACCTGCGGGTCGGCGCTGTTTTTTGATCCGCCGCATCTGGACTGGATCGGCATTTCGATGGGGGCGTTTGATACACCCACACAAACCAAGCTGGCGATCCATATATTTGTCGCTGATAAGGGGGACTATTATGACATCACTGACGGGTTGCCACAGAACCAGCAGTAAGATTGGCGTCTTGAACTTTTACACCACAGATCGTATGTCAGGCGGACGCAGGCAAATGTCTGCACCGCACAGGAGAATTCGCATGGCAAAGGCCAATCCATTTCAATTTATACAGCAGGTTCGCGCCGAGGCATCCAAGATCGTTTGGCCAACCCGTCGCGAAACGCTTTTGACCACGGCGATGGTCATGGTGATGGCGACTTTTGCCGCGATCTTTTTCTCGCTGGTTGACCTGGCGATCAAGTTTGGTTTGCAAGGTTTGCTGTCCGCAGCCTCTTGATTCCATTCAGTTCTGGGCGTATAGGCAACATTTCCAGACACAACCTGCGCGCTTCGATTCGGTGGCGCGTTTTGTTCTGTTTGGGGGTGGCAGGTTAATCACCTGTAAACACACATAAAAACGACGGAAACGTCAAATATTTGAGGTCACGGGCAATATGGCGATACGCTGGTATTCAGTTAGCGTTCTTTCGAATTTCGAAAAGAAAGTCGAAGAGGCGATCCATGAGGCCGTGCGCCAAAAAGGATTAGAGGACGAAATCATTCAGGTTTTGGTCCCGACTGAAGAAGTTTTGGAAATGCGGCGCGGCAAGAAAGTCACCCGCGAGCGGCGGTTCATGCCCGGCTATGTGTTGGTTCAAATGGAACTGACCGACCGTGCGTACCACGCGATTAACAGCATTAACCGGGTTACGGGTTTCTTGGGTGCGCAAAATACGCCATCTCCGATGCGTGATTCGGAAGTCGCTCAGATTATGAATCAAGTTGATGAGACCGCTGACGGTCCGCGCAATTTGATCTTCTTTGATATCGGCGAACAGGTGAACGTGATCGACGGACCGTTTGAAGGTTTCAGTGGCATGGTTGAGGACGTGGACATGGAAAATGCCCGCCTTAAAGTGACCGTATCAATTTTTGGCCGGGCGACCCCGGTTGAACTCGAATTTACGCAGGTCTCTAAACCGACCTAAGTATTAACCCCGAGTGTGGGAGGCGAGGGCGCGCACGTCTAGACCAGACCACACTACCACATGGCCCAATGGTTGCGACCAAAGGGACGGTAAACAAAGGAGGCCACCATGGCCAAGAAGATAGCCGGGACGCTTAAGTTGCAAGTCCCCGCCGGTAAGGCAAATCCATCTCCACCCGTAGGCCCAGCATTGGGTCAACGCGGCATTAACATCATGGAATTCTGTAAAGCGTTTAACGCTAAAACACAGGAACTGGAAGTTGGCGCACCTTGCCCAACGATCATCACCTATTATGTTGATAAATCGTTCACGATGGACATCAAGACGCCTCCGGCTTCTTACATGTTGCGCAAAGCTGCTGGCGTTAAGTCTGGCGCAAGCAACCCTGCCAAAGAAATCGTTGGGTCGGTTACGCTTAAGCAGGTTCAAGAAATTGCCGAAGCTAAAATGAAAGACCTGAATGCGATCGACATCGAAGGCGGAATGAAGATCATCATGGGCTCAGCCCGTTCGATGGGTATTGAGGTGAAAGGTTAATCTTATGGCGAATGTAGGAAAACGTTTTACCGCTGCCAAAGCAGCCTTTGCTGGTAAAGAAACATTGTCCGTTGAAGACGCTGTTGCCTTGGTGAAAGCCAATGCCACCGCAAAATTCGACGAAACTGTCGACATCGTGTTTGATCTGGGTGTTGACCCGCGTCACGCCGACCAGATGGTCCGCGGCGTTTGCGCCCTGCCAAACGGCACAGGCAAAACCATGCGTGTTGCGGTTTTTGCACGCGATGCAAAAGCTGACGAAGCCAAAGCGGCGGGTGCAGACATTGTTGGCGCCGAAGACCTGATGGAGCAAATCCAGCAGGGCAACCTTGATTTTGACCGTTGCATTGCAACCCCTGACATGATGCCKATCGTTGGCCGTCTGGGCAAAATTCTTGGGCCCCGTAACTTGATGCCAAACCCTCGGGTTGGCACAGTGACCATGGACATCAAAGCCGCTGTTGAAGCTGCCAAAGGCGGCGAAGTACAGTTCAAAGCTGAAAAAGCTGGTGTTGTTCATGCCGGCATTGGCAAAGCATCGTTTGACGAAGCTAAACTGGTTGAGAACGTTAAAGCGATTATTTCGGCAATTGTTAAAGCGCGTCCAACGGGTGCCAAAGGCACATACATTAAGAAAATCGGGTTGTCCTCAACAATGGGCCCCGGTGTCACGCTCGACATTGCAGCTGCAACTGCCGAGTAAAGAATCCCCGCAAGGGGTTGGATGGGCTGTAACGGCCCGTTCGTTCGTCCGAGATGGTGGGTGCTGCAAGGCTTAATTTCCTGCCTGAGACGAAAGCAAACAGGATCAATTTTGGGTGCAAACCCAAGGGCGGTTTTGGCTGGTTTCGTAAGGACCAAGATGTCAGGGCATTCGCCTTGGCAAAAATGAGCCGGAGGGGGCGACCCTTCCATAATATTGGAGCAAATCTGTGGATAGAGCCCAAAAAGAAGCAGTGATCAACGAACTTGATCAAATCTTCACGGACTCTGGCGTGGTTGTGGTAGCACATTACGTCGGTCTTACAGTTGCAGATATGACGGACTTGCGTCTTCGGATGACCGAAGCTGGCGCAACGGTTCGCGTTGCCAAAAACAGGCTCGCCAAAATTGCCCTGAAGGGAAAACCTAGCGAAAGCATGGGTGATCTTCTGACGGGTCAGACTGTTATGGCCTTTTCGGTCGACCCAGTTGCTGCTGCGAAAGTGGCGCAGGCATTTTCCAAGGAAAACGAAAAGCTCGTTATTCTTGGCGGTGCGATGGGGGATACAGTTCTGGACGTTGCCGGTGTTAAAGCTGTGGCAGCCATGCCGTCGCGCGACGAGGTTCTTGCCTCTATTGCGGCGTGTCTGGGTGCACCAGCAAGCAACATTGCCAGCGCAATTGGCGCTCCTGCAAGCGACATCGCGGGTATACTTTCTACCCTCGAAGAGCAGGCGGCATAATATCTCGACTATATGACCGGGTAATATGCGAACACCTTCGCACCGGAATAAATTGAAACTGAATACGGAAAGCATAAAAAAATGGCTGATCTGAAAAAACTTGCTGATGAGATTGTTGGTCTGACACTTCTCGAAGCTGTAGAACTGAAAAATATCCTTAAAGACGAGCACGGCATTGAGCCAGCTGCTGGTGGCGCTATTGTAATGGCTGCTGCTGATGGCGGCGCTGATGCGGCTGAAGAAAAAGACGAATTCGACGTTATCCTGGTTTCCCCAGGTGACAAGAAAATCGCCGTAATCAAAGAAGTTCGCGCCATCACTGGCCTGGGCCTCAAAGAAGCTAAAGCAGTTGTAGACGCTGGCGGCAAAGTCAAAGAAGGCGTTTCCAAAGCTGAAGCTGAAGAACTGAAAGAAAAACTTGAAGCCGCTGGTGCGACTGTAGAGTTGAAGTAATTTGGCTGGGGCTTAAGCCCGCGCCATAAAAATAAGGCTGGATCCGTTATCTGACGGGTCCAGCTATTTGTGTCTTTCAGGGTGCCCATGTGGACATCCTGAAAGGTGCAAACTCTCCGGAAGCAAGGTGTGGGAGCCTGGCAAGAATTGGAGGGTATTAGCCGCAGGGCTTTGACGGGCGTTCCCAGTCGTTCGTCGAGCGTTGAAAAGAAGGTGCAAAATATGCCTAAAAAGTTTTCAGGCCGTAAACGTATTCGTAAATATTACGGTCATATTCGCGAAATTGCGAAGATGCCGAACCTGATCGCGGTTCAGAAAAGCTCGTATGAGCTTTTCCTGAACTCTGGCGATCAGCCAGAACCGATGGACGACAAAGGCATAAATGCCGTGTTCCACTCGGTTTTTCCGATCAAGGATTTCAACGAGACGGCCACAATTGAGTTCGTGAAGTACGAACTTGAAAAGCCAAAATATGACGTTGAAGAATGTAAACAACGTGACATGACCTATAGCGCGCCACTGAAAGTGACGCTGCGCTTGATCGTGTTTGATGTGGACGAAGACACAGGTGCGCGCACCGTGAAAGACATCAAAGAGCAAGACGTATTCATGGGCGACATGCCTTTGATGACCGACATCGGCACGTTCATCGTGAACGGCACCGAGCGGGTGATCGTTTCGCAGATGCACCGTTCCCCCGGTGTGTTCTTTGACCACGACAAAGGCAAAACCCACTCCAGCGGCAAATTGCTGTTCACCAGTCGGATTATCCCCTATCGCGGTTCGTGGCTCGATTTTGAATTTGACGCCAAAGACAATATTTACACCCGTATTGACCGTCGCCGGAAATTGCCGGTAACGACCCTTCTCTATGCACTGGGCATGGATCAGGAAAGCATCATGGATGCTTATTACACCACGGTTGATTTTAAGCTGAACAAAAAGAAAAAAGCTTGGGCAACCAAGTTTTTCCCTGACCGTATTAAGGGCACCAAGCCGACTTATGACATCATCGACGCCAAAACCGGCGAAGTGATTGCTGAAGCCGGTAAAAAGGTAACGCCACGGACCGTCAAGAAATTGATTGAAGAAGGTTCGGTTAAGGAAATCCTGCTGCCGTTTGATATGATTTTGGGACGGTTCTCGTCGAAAGATATCATCAACGAAGAAACTGGTGAGATCTGGATCGAAGCTGGCGGCGAGATCACTGAAGAGCTCGACAAAGAAGGCAATATTATCGGCGGTACGCTGAAAACATTGCTTGAAAATGGCGTGACCAAAATTCCGACTATTGATGTTGATAACATCAATATTGGCCCGTACATCCGCAACACCATGGCGCTGGACAAAAACCTGAACCGCAACACTGCGCTTCTGGATATTTATCGCGTTATGCGCCCGGGTGAGCCACCCACCGTTGAAGCAGCTTCCCAGATGTTCGACACCATGTTCTTTGATTCAGATCGTTTTGATCTGTCGACCGTTGGTCGTGTGAAAATGAACATGCGCCTGCAACTTGATGTGCCTGACACCCAGCGCACGCTGCGTAAAGAAGACATTGTTGCAGTGATCAAAGGTCTGGCTGAACTGCGCGATGGTCGCGGAACTGTTGACGACATTGACCACCTTGGTAACCGTCGGGTGCGCTCGGTTGGTGAGTTGATGGAAAACCAGTATCGGGTTGGCCTGTTGCGTATGGAACGTGCCATTCGGGAACGCATGTCATCGGTTGAAATCGATGCAGTGATGCCGCAAGATCTGATCAACGCCAAGCCAGCAGCTGCTGCCGTACGTGAATTCTTTGGCTCATCGCAGCTGTCGCAATTTATGGACCAAACCAACCCGCTGTCGGAAGTTACCCACAAACGCCGCTTGTCTGCGCTTGGGCCTGGTGGTCTGACCCGCGAACGTGCTGGCTTTGAGGTGCGCGACGTGCATCCAACCCACTATGGTCGCATGTGTCCAATTGAAACGCCCGAGGGGCCGAATATTGGTCTGATCAACAGCCTTGCATCCTTTGCCAAGGTTAACAAATACGGCTTTATCGAAACGCCCTATCGTATCGTTAAAGACGGTAAGCTTACCGACGAAGTGCGGTACATGTCGGCAACTGAGGAAATGCGCTATACCGTGGCGCAGGCCAATGCTGCCGTTGATGAAGATGGCCGCTTAACAAGCGATTTGATCTCTACCCGTCAGGGCGGCGAGCATATGCTGAACCCACCGGAAAACATCGACTTGATCGACGTTTCACCGCGCCAGCTGGTATCGGTTGCTGCGTCACTGATTCCGTTCCTTGAGAACGACGATGCGAACCGGGCCTTGATGGGCTCGAACATGCAACGTCAGGCTGTGCCTTTGGTGAAAGCCGAAGCGCCGCTTGTTGGTACTGGCATTGAAGAAATCGTTGCCCGGGATTCGGGCGCTGCGATTGTTGCCACCCGTGAAGGGATTATCGATCAGGTTGATGCGATGCGTATTGTGGTACGCGCCACCAAAGACCTGTCCGTGGGTGACCCGGGTGTTGATATTTACCGCTTGCGGAAATTCCAACGGTCAAACCAAAACACCTGTATCAACCAACGTCCGTTGGTTAAAGTGGGTGACACGGTCCGTAAGGGCGAAGTTATTGCTGACGGTCCATCCACTGATCTGGGTGAATTGGCGCTTGGTAAAAACGTGCTCGTCGCGTTTATGCCTTGGAATGGCTATAACTACGAAGACTCGATCCTGATTTCTGAACGCATTGTGAAAGACGACGTTTTCACCTCGATCCACATTGAGGAATTCGAAGTTGCCGCGCGTGACACGAAACTAGGCCCAGAGGAAATCACCCGTGATATTCCAAACGTCGGCGAAGAAGCCCTGCGTAATCTGGACGAAGCCGGTATTGTTTACATTGGTGCCGAAGTTGGCCCAAGTGACATTCTGGTTGGTAAAATCACGCCAAAAGGCGAAAGCGCCATGACCCCAGAGGAAAAACTCCTCCGGGCGATCTTTGGTGAAAAAGCCAGTGATGTGCGGGATACTTCCATGCGTCTGAAACCGGGCGATTTCGGGACTGTTGTTGAAGTACGGGTGTTTAACCGCCACGGCATCGACAAAGACGAACGCGCGATTCAGATTGAACGCGAAGAAGTGGAACGCCTGTCGCGTGACCGTGACGACGAGATGACCATTCTTGAGCGCAACACTTATAACCGCCTGAAAACCATGATCCTTGGCAAAAAAGCTGTCAAAGGTCCAAAAGGCGTGAAAGCTGGTTCCGAGATTACCGAGGAACTGCTGGAAACCCTAAGTCGTGGTCAATGGTGGCAGCTTGCGTTGGAAGCTGACGACGATGCCTCACATGTTGAAGCATTGAACACCCAGTTCGAGGCGCAAAAAGCACGTATGCAAGCACGGTTCGACGACAAGGTTGAGAAAATCCGTCGGGGCGATGACTTGCCACCAGGAGCTATGAAAATAGTCAAAGTATTTGTCGCTGTTAAGCGCAAATTGCAGCCTGGCGATAAAATGGCGGGTCGTCACGGCAACAAAGGGGTTATCTCCAAAGTTGTGCCACAAGAAGACATGCCGTTCCTTGCGGACGGGACACCGGTTGACGTGGTTCTGAACCCGCTCGGCGTGCCATCGCGTATGAACATCGGGCAAATTCTGGAAACCCACATGGGTTGGGCTTCGCGTAACTTGGGTAAATCAATTGACGCGGCGCTTCAGGAGTACCGTCGTTCAGGTGATATGACCCCTGTTGAAGATGCAATGAAAATTGCGTACGGCGACGAAACCTATGCGCTGGCAACTGAGGATATGTCGCAAGACGATATTCTTGAAGCAGCGGGCAATGTCACCAACGGTGTTCCAATTGCAACGCCAGTATTTGACGGCGCAAAAGAAGCAGACGTGAATGATGCCCTGACCCGTGCGGGTTTGGATACATCTGGTCAGTCGATCGTGTTTGATGGTCGTACCGGCGAGCAATTCGCGCGGCCTGTCACTGTTGGTGTCAAGTATATCTTGAAACTGCATCACCTTGTGGATGACAAAATCCACGCGCGGTCAACCGGACCATACAGCCTTGTCACCCAGCAGCCGCTTGGTGGTAAAGCCCAGTTCGGCGGACAGCGTTTCGGCGAGATGGAAGTTTGGGCGCTTGAAGCATACGGCGCGGCTTACACCTTGCAGGAAATGCTTACCGTCAAGTCGGATGACGTTGCGGGTCGTACCAAAGTGTACGAATCCATCGTCAAAGGCGAAGACAACTTTGAGGCTGGTGTGCCGGAATCGTTTAACGTGTTGGTCAAAGAAATTCGGTCGCTCGGACTTAATATCGAGTTGCAGGATTCGGAGGCGGAGGAGTAGGGGCGCGAACTGAAAAGTTATTGCCCTTACCATTTGGAAATAGATTGAGGATCATAAAATGAACCAGGAAATCATCAACAACCCGTTTAACCCGGTCCAGCCGATGAAAACGTTTGACGAAATCAAAATCTCTCTGGCCTCGCCAGAGCGGATTCTATCGTGGTCTTTTGGCGAGATTAAAAAGCCGGAGACCATCAACTATCGTACCTTCAAGCCAGAACGCGATGGCTTGTTCTGCGCGCGTATCTTTGGCCCGATCAAAGATTATGAATGTCTGTGCGGCAAATATAAACGCATGAAATATCGCGGCGTGACCTGCGAGAAATGTGGTGTTGAAGTAACCCTTCAAAAAGTGCGCCGCGAACGCATGGGCCACATTGATCTGGCAGCGCCCGTCGCGCATATCTGGTTTCTGAAATCACTGCCGTCGCGCATTGGTTTGATGCTGGACATGACCCTGCGTGATCTGGAACGCATCCTGTATTTTGAACAATACGTGGTGATCGAACCGGGCCTGACTGAACTTGAACATGGGCAGTTGCTGACCGAAGAAGAATATCTGGACGCTGAAGACCAGTACGGCGCAGACGCATTTACCGCCGGTATTGGCGCTGAAGCGATCCGCGAAATGCTGGCCGCGATTGATCTTGATGCCGAAGCTGAACAGTTGCGTGCTGACCTTGCGGTCGCCACCGGTGAGCTGAAGCCAAAGAAAATCATCAAACGTCTGAAACTGATTGAGAACTTCCGTGGCTCGGGCAACCGTCCTGAGTGGATGGTTCTGACAGTGATTCCGGTAATTCCACCTGAATTGCGCCCGCTGGTACCACTTGACGGTGGTCGGTTTGCGACCTCGGATCTGAACGATCTGTATCGTCGGGTGATCAACCGGAATAACCGTTTGAAACGTCTGATTGATCTGCGCGCGCCGGATATCATTATCCGCAATGAAAAACGTATGTTGCAGGAATCTGTGGATGCGTTGTTTGACAACGGCCGTCGTGGTCGGGTGATTACCGGTGGCAACAAACGCCCACTTAAATCGCTGTCGGACATGCTTAAAGGTAAACAAGGTCGTTTCCGCCAGAACCTTTTGGGTAAACGCGTCGACTTTTCCGGTCGGTCAGTGATTGTGACTGGTCCTGAATTGAAACTGCATCAATGTGGTCTTCCCAAGAAGATGGCGTTGGAGCTGTTCAAGCCGTTCATCTATGCACGTCTTGAGGCCAAAGGCCTTAGCTCAACCGTGAAACAGGCGAAAAAGCTGGTTGAAAAGGAACGTCCGGAAGTTTGGGATATCCTTGATGAAGTGATCCGCGAACACCCTGTCATGTTGAACCGTGCGCCAACATTGCACCGTTTGGGCATTCAGGCGTTTGAACCGGTTCTGATTGAGGGCAAAGCCATTCAGCTGCACCCACTGGTGTGTTCAGCGTTTAACGCTGACTTTGACGGCGACCAAATGGCGGTCCACGTACCGTTGTCTCTGGAAGCCCAGCTTGAGTGTCGCGTTCTGATGATGTCGACCAACAACGTGCTGTCCCCGTCAAACGGTCAACCGATTATCGTTCCATCACAGGATATGATCCTTGGCCTATATTATGTCACGCTGATGCGTAAAGGCATGACGGGCGAAGGCATGATTTTTGCTTCGATGGAAGAAATCGACCATGCGCTGGAAAGCGGCGACTTGCACCTGCACGCCAAAATCACTGCGCGGGTTGAGCAGATCGACGAAGACGGCAACACTTACCTGAAACGGTTCGAAACCACTGCTGGCCGTGTGCGTTTGCTGCAATTGCTGCCGAAAAATCACAAAGCGCCGTTTGATATCATCAACCGTTTGCTTCGGAAGAAGGAAGTGGGCGAGGTCATCGACACGGTTTATCGTCACTGTGGTCAAAAAGAATCGGTTATCTTCTGTGACCAGATTATGACGCTTGGGTTCACCGAGGCGTTCAAAGCTGGTATTTCGTTTGGTAAAGACGACATCATCATTCCTGACAGCAAGTGGCCCATCGTTAACGGTGTGCGCGACAAGGTTAAGGAATTTGAACAGCAGTACATGGACGGCTTGATCACCAAGCTGGAAAAATACAACAAAGCTGTGGATGTTTGGTCCAAGTGTTCCGACGAAGTTGCGGACGAAATGATGGCCGAGATTGCGAAAGTTCATTACGACGATGCCGGTGCCGAAATGGAACCGAACTCGGTTTACATGATGGCGCACTCTGGGGCGCGTGGCTCCCCCGCGCAGATGAAACAGCTGGGCGGGATGCGCGGTTTGATGGCAAAGCCAAACGGCGACATCATCGAAACGCCAATTGTGTCGAACTTTAAAGAAGGTCTAACCGTGTTGGAGTATTTCAACTCTACCCACGGGGCGCGTAAAGGTCTGGCCGATACGGCGATGAAAACTGCGAACTCGGGTTACTTGACCCGTCGTCTGGTTGACGTTGCACAGGATTGTATCGTGCGTACAGATGATTGCGGCACTGACATTTCCATTAAAGTCAGCGCAGCAGTTAAAGACGGCGATGTGATTTCGCCTCTGTCTGAACGTATTCTGGGCCGTGTTGTGGCCGAGGATGTGATCCATCCCAAAACAGGCGAAGTTCTGGCTGTTCGCAATCAATTGCTAGACGAAAGCAAAGCTGATGAAATCGACGCCGCTGGTCTGCAATCGCTGCAAATGCGTAGCCCGCTGACCTGCGAAGCCGATGACGGTATTTGCGCACAATGTTATGGCCGTGACCTGGCACGGGGCACGAAAGTGAACCCAGGCGAGGCCGTGGGCATTATTGCGGCGCAGTCAATCGGTGAGCCGGGCACACAGCTAACCATGCGTACCTTCCACATTGGCGGGATTGCGCAGGGTGGTTCGCAGACTTTCCAAGAATCTTCGGCTGATGGTAAAGTTGAACTGCGTAACACAAATACGCTGACCAATACCAAAGGTGATGTTGTGGTCATGGACCGCAAAATGGAAGTCGCGATCATCGATGAAAACGGTGTTGAGCGGGTTTCCTTCCGCATGGGCTATGGTGCTAACTTGGTCGTCAAAGAGGGCCAATCGGTTAAACGTGGTGACAAGCTGTATGAATGGGACCCATTCACATTGCCGATCATCTCGGAAAAAGCCGGCGTTGTTAAATTTGTTGACCTGACGCTCGGGATTTCCGTGCGCGAAGAAAACGATGACGCGACTGGCCTTAGCCAGAAAATCGTGTCGGATTGGCGGACCACGTCTAAGGGTGGCGATCTTAAACCTGAGATCATCATCATGGACAAAGCCACTGGCGAGCCTATGCGCTTAGACAACGGCAACCCTGCCAAACACACAATGTCAATTGATGCGATCCTGTCCGTTGAAGACGGTCAGGAAATTCAAGTCGGTGACGTTGTGGCGCGGATTACCCGTGAGGGCACCAAGGTGAAAGACATCACCGGTGGTCTGCCACGTGTGGCTGAATTGTTTGAAGCACGTCGCCCGAAAGATCACGCGATTATCGCGGAAATAGACGGCTATATCCGCTTCGGCAAAGACTATAAAAACAAACGTCGCATCGCCATTGAACCTGCGGATGACGCGTTGGAAACGGTTGAATATATGGTGCCAAAAGGCCGCCATATTCCGGTTCAAGAAGGTGACTTCATCTCTAAGGGTGAATACATCATGGACGGCAACCCGGCCCCACACGACATTCTGCGGATCATGGGTGTTGAGGCGCTGGCTGTTTATATGGTTGACGAAGTGCAAGACGTTTACCGTCTGCAGGGCGTGAAGATCAACGATAAGCATATCGAAGTGATCGTGCGCCAGATGTTGCAGAAATGGGAAGTCACGCATAGTGGCGGCACAATCTTGCTGAAGGGCGAACAGGTCGATAAGGCCGAATTCCTCGAAGCCTGTGAAAAAGCCGTTGCTGAGGGTCGTGAGCCAGCCAAAGGTGGCCCTGTGTTGTTGGGCATCACCAAGGCCAGCTTGTCGACACGCTCGTTCATCTCGGCGGCATCGTTCCAGGAAACCACACGGGTTCTGACCGAAGCGGCAACGCAAGGTAAGCGTGATAAACTGATCGGTCTCAAGGAAAACGTGATCGTTGGTCGCTTGATCCCTGCCGGTACAGGCAGAGCAACCCATGAGCTGAAACGTATGGCGCAGTCCCGCGATCAGATCATCATCGAGGAACGCCGCGCCGAGGCTGAGATCGCTGCTGCGCTTGAAGCACCGGTTGTTGCGGACCAAGTTGAGGCACCAACAGAAGAATAAAATAATTGCCCTCGCGGTTTTCGCGGGGGCAAATACCCAAGTTTGGAGCGCACATGAATCTGGATTTCGATCTGCCTATGGTTCACGTCGCTGGCGTCATCCGGTTTTCATATCCGTGTGATGGCGGTTTCAAACGAAAATATGACAGCGCTGACGCTAAACGCGCTGATCTTTATTCCCTCGAACGACTAGATAACCGGTTTCATCTTTTTGAGGCCTTGTGCCTGCACACCCTAAAGCGTCAAACCGACAAAAACTTCTCCCTTGGTATTTTGGTCGGAGAGGACCTGCCGCGGCATTATTACAACCGGATGATGGATAATCTCGCGGACTTCCCTGAGGCCAAGTTGATTAGCCTTCCGATGATGAGCCACCGAGAAGCGGTGACGCGCGCGTTCAACACATTATACGATCAGGATATGCCCTTCAGGTTCGGGTTTCGGCTAGATGACGACGATGCGGTCTCCGTTAACTTTGTTGAACAACTTCATGCCAACATTCCGTCCTTGCTGTTGCGCTCTGCGGGCAAGACCCCGATAGCTCTGTCATTCCCCAAGGGGGTGACGATTGCCGGTGGCGCGGGCGACAGGTCGCTTTACCCGGCAGTGTTCGCTACACCGCCCAGTGCTGGGCTTGCCGTGTTAACCAATGCGAACTGGCCAGAGACAATATATCGTCTGCCCCACCACAAAATTCAGACACAAGTTTGCACGGTTATGGATCCGCGTGAATTGATGTATTTGCGGGTGATTCACTCAGATAATGATTCTGAGCATTCAATTCCAAACCTGACCATAGGGATGCCTGACAAAATTTTACAACAACAGGTGCAGCGTCAATTTGGGCTGTCAGTGACGCAGTTGAAGGCCCTTTGAGCGACCTTACCAAAAATCTGGAAAAACCGGTGTCGCGTTCTTTTGCAAAGTGGATTCTCAATAGAAAATGGGTCAGGCCGTGGCTAAAACGAGTGATCCGGTCTTTGTTAAAGCCGTCAGTTATCCGCTATCAGGATTGTGATTTTCTTGTTCATAAGCGGGATAATCTGACCGAATTTTATCTGTGGAAAACCGGACGGGCCAATGAACATGACGCCGTGCAGTATGTGTCTGATCTTCTGGATCAAACTGGGGCCACGATTGTTGATGTTGGCGCAAATGCTGGCGTGCTGTTCCTTCCGATTCTGAACGCGGCCGGTGCGGGTGCGGTGGGGGTGGCCTTTGAGCCGAATCCCACTTTGATTGATCGTCTTCGTAAGAATATTTCTCTAAATGGATTTGCCAACGCCAAAGTATTTGACTGCGCAATTGGTGAGAAGGATAGCATATCAAAGCTGTTTTTCCCGAAACGGACCAATTTAGGCGAAGGGCGTATTGATCTTGGGTATGCAAATGGGGCGACCGACAACATAAGTGAGGTTCAGGTTCGCGTTTTAGCAGAATGTCTAACTGAAGCAGGGGTGACCAAACTGGATTTCCTGAAAGTGGATGTTGAGGGGCGGGAAGACCGGGTTATCTTTCCCCTTCTTTCCGGCTCTGAAAATCTTTGGCCTGTTAGAATTCTATTTGAGATCAAGCACCAGAAACACTGGAAATACCCGCTGTTTGAAAAGTTGCTGGAATGCGGGTATACGCTGGAAAAAGATTACCAAGATAATTGTCTGTATTGCCGAAAGACCAGCTGACGTAGGTTTGTGTACGCTGGAATTAGCGCTGTTAAACTATTCGACAATACCTGTTGACAACACCCCATAACATTCCTATTTTCCGCGCGCTCGGGTGACGTATCTTTACTGATTCCGATACAAGCCACAACTAGGCGGTCATGATCCAGATTAACGTCTCGATCCTCTGGAATTTCGCTGCGCCGGACACACCACGTCCGAGGCGGCAATTTGGCATTCTGTGCATTCGGTGCAGGGTGCTGTAAGTATTGAAACGGGTTGAACGGGGTTTTTAACTGTATGCCAACGATCCAACAGCTGATCCGCAAACCGCGGAAGCCTAAAGTAAAGCATCAAAAGTCGATGCATCTTCAGGCATGCCCGCAAAAACGCGGTGTATGCACACGTGTTTATACAACGACACCGAAAAAGCCGAACTCGGCTATGCGTAAGGTTGCCAAAGTGCGTCTTACCAACGGGTTTGAGGTTATTTCTTACATTCCGGGCGAAAGCCATAACCTGCAGGAGCACTCAGTTGTGCTGATCCGCGGCGGCCGTGTAAAAGACCTTCCGGGCGTTCGTTACCACATCCTTCGCGGTGTTTTGGATACGCAAGGCGTGAAAGATCGCCGTCAGCGTCGTTCGAAATACGGCGCCAAGCGTCCTAAGTAAGGAATACCGATATGTCCCGACGCCACAGAGCCGAGAAACGCGAAATTTTGCCAGACGCCAAATACGGTGATAAGATTCTGACAAAATTCATGAATAACCTAATGCTAGACGGTAAAAAATCCGTTGCAGAACGTATCGTTTACGGTGCGCTCGAAAAGGTTGAAACCAAGCTGAAGCGGGAGCCTATTGAGGCATTCCACGAAGCGCTGGAAAACATCAAACCATCGTTGGAAGTTCGCTCCCGTCGTGTGGGTGGTGCTACCTATCAGGTGCCTGTTGAGGTGCGTCCTGAGCGCCGTGAAGCCTTGGCTATCCGCTGGTTGATCAACGCATCGCGTTCGCGCAACGAAAACACAATGGAAGAACGCCTTGCTGGTGAACTTCTGGATGCGGTGAATATGCGCGGCTCTGCCGTGAAAAAACGTGAAGACACCCACAAAATGGCAGACGCGAATAAAGCGTTCTCTCATTATCGCTGGTAATTAGGAACAATCTGATGGCACGCGAATACCCCCTAAAAGAATACCGCAACTTTGGTATTATGGCGCATATCGATGCGGGTAAAACCACCTGTACCGAACGTATTCTGTATTACACTGGTAAATCTCATAACATTGGCGAAGTGCATGATGGCGCGGCGACAATGGACTGGATGGAGCAGGAACAGGAACGCGGTATTACCATTACTTCTGCGGCGACGACCACATTCTGGGCGCGCACCGATGATGGTGAAAGCGATACTACGCCTAAGCACCGGATGAACATCATCGACACCCCGGGCCACGTTGATTTCACAATTGAAGTTGAACGGTCACTGGCTGTTCTTGATGGCGCGATTGCGTTGTTGGATGCGAATGCAGGGGTTGAG
>JAESRG010000221.1 GCA_016764785.1 Paracoccaceae bacterium | reverse complement strand
CCCGCCCTATCGCCACCATCTGTTGCTCGCCGCCCGACAACATATGCGGGAACTTATCAGCGAAACTCAGCAGCCCGACCTTGTCGAGCAGCACTTTTGCAACGTCATATTTATCCGCTGATTTCAGTCCAAACGCGACGTTTTGCAGCACCGAAAGATGCGGGAATAAAGCAAAATCTTGAAACATTAACCCGATGGAGCGCTTCTCGGGGGGTAAATGGGATTGCCCATCCGAAATCACCTGCCCGTCAACCAGCACCTCGCCGCCATTTTGCCGATCAACCCCCGCTGCGATCCGCAGTGTGGTCGACTTGCCACAGCCAGATGGCCCCAGCAAACAGGTTACTTCACCCGCATAAAGTTTCAACGAAATACCATCCACAACGGTTTGCCCGTCAAATTGGCGGACGATATTTTTGAGTTCAAGGCGTGGGAGAGTTTCGGTCACAGGGCTTTCCAAAAACAAGGTCTACTCCGTCTAGCAATGCTACCCAGCCACCGCAACCCTGCGCCGCGTTGCTGCGCCAATAAGCGCGGCCGTAAAGCCAATAATCAGCACCGTCACACAGATCATCAACAGCCGTTCATATTTATGACCATCGCCAAACAGGCTGATCACCAGATCACTGCTTTGATAGAAATACGCCACCGCGCCCGCCACCGCTGCCGCAAATCCAACCAAGTATGACCAAACCGGAATGCGGATGCCAAAGCCCAAGCCCAGCACCAAAACCGGTGCTAAAAACATTGATGCAGTCCCAGACACCGCCACCGCGGCAAACAGATCTTTGGTTTCGGCAAGCAAAAACAAAACCCCGCCCAGCATGAACAGTGCCATGGCGATGCGCCCGTTCCAGATGGTGCGCGCGCCAAGTTTCATTTCGTCAATCGCCAGCCGTGCCGCAGATGCCAGCGCTGAATCAAGGGTGCTCATCGCTGAAATCAGCAACGATGCCACAATCAGAAAATACACCGTATCGCCAAACATCACCTGCCATGTGCCCAGCAGATTGCCGTTCACCAGCTCAGCGCCAACCACGCTGGCCTGCACGCCAAACAGCGCAAACCCAAAGATACTGGCCGCTGACATTATAAACGCATAGAAAAATGCTTTGCGGGTGGTGTCTTCATCGGCCAAAAATCCGCGATCCATCATCACGGGGTCATGCGCGGGGTATGATGTGATCTGCAACAGCGCCACCGCAAACAGCACCCAGCCATTATGCCCACCTGCAATGCCCTCAGCCGTCAACACCGTGCCAAACGAGAACCCCTCACCAAAAATCATCACCCCGAATGCCAGCAGGAATACCACCAGAAACAGGGCCATTTGCCCCACGTCAGTGCGCAAACTGGCCCGAAGCCCACCAAGCGCCGAATAAGCCAGCGCCACCAGCGCCAAGGCAATCATCGCGGCCCTGCCCGCCTGTTCTGACCCGCCATACGCCGCCGAAAAAATCAACCCGACCACGATCAGGTTGGCAAATACTTCAGACATCAGCCGCAACGCCACAACCATGTTGTAACAGGTCACACCGACACGACCGTATTCGCCGCGCAGCCAGCCTTGCAGACTGCGCGCACCTTTGCGCCGCAGCTTGCCAACAATAAACATGCCGGTCAGAAAACTAAGGTAATAAGCCGTATAGGCCAGCGCACCGGCAACCCCGTAATAATAGCCCAAAATGGCGGCAGTCAGCAGGCTGCGGGCAAAAATCCATGTTGTCACCTGTGACAAAACCAGCGTCAGCAATCCCGGTGCTTTGCCGTTGACATCAACGCCGGCAAAAAACGATTCTGGCGTTGTGGCTTTGGGGGATAGCAGCAAACTGCCCCCTGCAATAAGAACGACAAGCGCCACGAGCGCTTCGGGACTGGCTAAAAAGGGCATATCTCACTCCGGTTGTTTTTCTTTTGGTTATCCGAAGCTTACCAGCCTGCAAAGTGTAAATTCGCAAAGTAAGGCAGTTGTGAACGCGCGTCAGCTCGCCCGCCGGAAAGTTGCGGTGGCAACGCCCATGGCAATCAATGCCCCGCCACCAAAACGGGTAAGCCCAACCATTACAGCTGGCTTGGCGATTTTGCTGCGCAACTTGTCTGCCAGCAACGCATAGGCCAGCGCGTTCAGGGCGGCCATACAAACAAAAGTACCGATCAATATCACGAATTGCGGCATCAGTGGCACAGATGCGTCAATAAATTGCGGCACAAAGGCGATGAAAAACACAATAGATTTGGGGTTAAGTGCAGTAACTGCCGCCGCATGTCTAAAAACCCCTTTGGCAGGCATCATATCAACCTTGCCAAGCTGCGCGTCAGGCGCCGATCGGATCAGTTTCACGCCCAGATAAATCAAATACGCCGCCCCAACCCATTTCAACGCAACAAACAATTCAGCCGAGGCCAGCACCAGCGCCCCCAAGCCCAGCAACGACGCAGTCATCGCGATTAAATCGCCCAATGCCACCCCTGCAACAGTGGCCAAAGCAACCGAGCGCCCTTGGCTCAGCGCATAGCTTAACACCAATAAAACCGTCGGGCCGGGGATCAGCAGCAAAGCGGTTGAGGCCAGCACAAAAGTTAACCACGTTTGAATATCCATGCGTTATGTCCTTAGCTCAAAGTCACACGGGCTGAATTTCTGCCCGTTAATCTGCAAATGCACGCGATGCGCGCCCGGATAATGTGTAAATGTGGTCGCATCTTTCAAAAACCGGTGATTTTTGGTCAAGCTGACGGTTTCACCCGCCTTTACCGCCAATTTCTTTAGCTTAAAAACCTTGGGCGCGGTGCTGCCGTTTTTCTTAGTAAACTCAATTACATAATCAATCATCAGATTTTCAGTGCGCGACGCCGTAATTTCAAATTCAAATTGCGCCACATCGCCAATCAAGACAACCTTCGGCGAAAACCGCAGTTCTGAAACCTTAATGGCAGGCGCGCCGTGATAGCCCAGCAATTCCAACGCATCGCGATTACCTTTTTTGACCAAAGTCCGCAAAGCGTGCCGTGTCATCCAGTCCAGCTCCGCCTTATTTTGCTTTCCCTGTTTGGCCCAACGTTTCAGAGTCTCAATCACTAATTCGGGCCGTTTTTTAGTAATATCATTCAAGTGATTGGCCACCGACCGCGTCACATATCGTGTGTGGTCACTGTGCAAAACGTCTAAAAACGCCAGCGGTTCATGCACCTCAAGCCCGATTTTTTTACCCCACGGCAAAACCGGCCGCGTGCCCTCGCTGACCAGCCGCCGCACATGGTAATTATCGTCGACAGCCCAGCTTTTTAGCGCCGTCATTGTCGCCTCAGGGTGCACATTAATAAAGTGCCTGATGTCAAATTCAACCGAGAATCTTTTGGTCATTTCCCGAAGCAATTTCAACGAGATATCAACATGCCCTAATCCATTATTGCTAACAAAAACCCCCAGCGGAGCCAGAATAAAAGCGCCAAAGTCATCATCGGTTTTGGTCGGGTCCAGCTCAGGCGGCAAAGCCGTTTGTATCTGCTCAACCGCCTTAGGGAAATCATTCGACAGATGCGTTTCCAGCACCTCGGCAATCATATTGATCCGCGCTTTCAGCTCCAACGGCAGCAGCCGTTCCATCACCGTGGTTTCAAACGCGGTTGTGTCAAAAATACCGTCAAACAACCCCGCCAAATAACCGATCTTTTCGCGGTTAAAAAGCTGGTCCTTAAGGCTGAAACCCTTGGTTGCCCGATTATCTTTCATGCTGTCCGCCCCTCAAACGTCATCCCGCGCCAGCAGAAATCAGGCGCGTCACCATCATATATAAGCCGCCAGTTTGCAGCAACGTATAGCCCATGCCGACCCATCGCCACCCCCCCGAGGTTTTGCATTGCCACCCTTTGATCAACACAACCCGCAGCAGCAACGTCATATAAAGCGCGTAAAAAACCATCATGCCAATCATCAGGCCGTTAAAAAGCTCTGGTGCGGCAATCGACACGCCCATTGCCAAAATAAATCCGGCAGGGATAATCAGCAACATTGACCCAAATACCCCAGCCCAAAACGTGTCGCCAAACGACAAGCGCCCCATCAGCAGTTCAGCAAACCATTTCGGCATAAAATACGGAATGATTGCGGGTTTAGCCGCATCAGAAGGTTGCATTAACCCCGCCCCCGTCCAGCAAAATATTCTGCCCAACGATATATCCGGCATGTTCTGAACATAAAAACGCACACATCGCGCCAAATTCTGATGCCGTTCCATAACGCCGTGCCGGAATGGTGGCCATGCGATTGGCGCTGGCCTGCTCAAGGCTGATCCCCTGAGCCTTGCTAACGCCCTCGTCCAGCGATTTTGCGCGATCAGTGGCGTGCAAGCCCGGCAACAGGTTGTTGATCGTCACGCCACTTGGCGCAACCTGACGGCTGGTGCCGCCGACATATCCGGTCAACCCTGCCCGCGCTGAATTCGACAGCCCCAGCGCCGGAATCGGCGATTTGACCGATTGCGAGGTGATGTCCACCACCCGCCCCCAGCCGCGATCCATCATGCCCGGCAATACGGCTTTCATCAGCATAATTGGCGTCAACATATTGGCATCCAGCGCTTTGATGAAATCGTCACGATCCCAATCGGACCATATTCCCGGAGGCGGCCCCCCAGCGTTATTTACCAAAATATCAGGGTTCGGACACGCTTTTAGCACCATTGCCTGACCCTCAGGCGTGGTGATGTCACACGCAATCGGCGTTACAGAAACCCCATATTTCTTGGCAATTTCTGCCGCAGTCTGCCCCAAAGGCCCCTCGCTGCGCGCATTAATAATCAAATTAACGCCAGCCTCGGCCAGCGCCTCAGCACAGCCGCGCCCCAGCCCTTTTGAGGCCGCACATACAATCGCCGTTTTTCCGCTAATACCCAGATCCATGATGACCTCCTTTGATTCCGTTTGACGCAGGATACGACCCGTCTTGATCCAATAACAACCCCTCCCGCCCATTGCCCGCCAATCCTTGCGGATTGTCAGTCACAGGTTGGGCGTAGCTTCGGTTATCAACGCATCCAACTACGAGGTTTGTTGGTTCCCAGCCTATTGCTTGCGGAGTATTTTTCCCATTGATTTACCCTTTGCAAGCTCGTCAATGAGCTTATCCAGATAGCGAATTTCCCGCATCAACGGTTCTTCAACGTCTTCGACCCGAATCCCGCAAACAACGCCCTTAATCAACACCCGCAACGGGTTCATTTTGGGAGCCTCCGCAAAAAAACATTCAAAGTCGGTTTTTTTGTCAAGTTGGTCGCGAAATTGCTGCCTATTATAGCCAGTGAGCCAGAAAATGATCTCTGAAGTGGTCCTGCTTTCCAGGACAGATTTGCAGCTAAGTTAAGGTGTATCGGGTTTGGTTATCATGCCGCTTTCATCATTTCCTTGCCGCCAAAG
>JAESRG010000220.1 GCA_016764785.1 Paracoccaceae bacterium | reverse complement strand
CGCGCTGGCTTTGGTGCCAATCCTGCGGGTGGCCAGCAGCGACCAATGGGTGATCGGCGCGTCTTGCAGATTGGTCAGCTCCAGGGTTGAATCGCCAAAGGATACAATGACTTCGACGGTTTCAGCACTGGAGTGTTCGCGCCATTGGCCAACGGATTCAAGCCGAATATATTTGTCGAGCGCGGTCATCTAGCGGGGTCTTTCAAAAGGCGTTACGGTGGCAATTCATACCCTTGATCTGCCAGTTTCTGACGTAACAGAAGTTTCGAAATTTTGCCAGTCGCTGTATGGGGGATTTCATCCATAAAAATAATATCGTCGGGCAATTGCCACTTGGCAAATTTATTGACCATCAAAGCCATGATTTCGGCCACGTCAGGTTTTTGACCAGCGGCAACGATAACCAAAATAGGGCGCTCGTCCCATTTGGGATGCGGAATGCCGATGGCGGCGGCCTCGGCCACCAGCGGGTGACCAACGGCGCAGTTTTCCAGCTCGATTGATGAAATCCACTCGCCGCCAGATTTTATCACGTCTTTGGACCGATCGGTAATCCGCACATAGCCGTTGGTGTTGATGGTCGCCACATCGCCGGTGTCAAACCAGCCATCTGCGTCGACCGCATCGGTGTCTGATTTATGATAGCGTTGCACGACGGCCGCGCCTTTGGTCAGCAGCCGCCCTTGGCTTTCGCCATCCCACGGCAGGTCGTTGCCAGCATCATCGGTGATCTTGAGATTGATCATAAACGGCGCATGCCCAACGGTGCCCTGAACGTCCAAACGGCCCTCATGGTCCAAGGCCATGACTTCGGGTTTGAATGAACACACCGTGCCGAGCGGCGACATTTCGGTCATGCCCCACGCATGCAGAACTTGCACGCCATATTTGGTCTGGAATTTGTCGATGACAGATCGAGGGCAAGATGCCCCGCCGATGATCACCCGTTCAAGCGTGGGCAGTCGCAGGTTGTTGTCGTCAAGATGTTGCAGCATTTGCATCCAGATCGTCGGCACTGCGGCGGTAAATGTCACCCCGAGCTCAAGCATTTCAAACAGCCCCACCGGCGTCATGTCACGCCCCGGCATCACCATCGACGCCCCGACCATTGGCGCGGCATAGGCAATCGACCAGCCATTTGCATGAAACAGCGGCACAACCGGCATAATCCGGTCATTGCTGGACACGTCAAGCATATCAGGTGCGACAGCGCTGAGGGCGTGCAACGTGTTGGAGCGATGCGTATAAACCACGCCCTTGGGGTCGCCGGTGGTGCCTGACGTATAGCAAATTCCGCAGGCCTCGTTTTCATCGCCGGTGATCCAGTTGAAATCATCAGGTTGATCGGCGATCAATTCTTCGTAGCACAGTAAATCATTAATTTTACTGTCGGGCATGTGGCTGCGGTCGGTCATTACGATGATTTTTTCAACCGTGGTAAGCTGGTCAATGATATCTTCGATGATGGGCAGCAGGTCAAAATCAACCATCAAAAACCGATCCTCGGCGTGATTGATGATATAGACCAGTTGATCGGCAAAAAGTCGTGGGTTCAACGTATGGTTCACGGCGCCAGCACCAGGAATTCCGTACCACACCGATAATTGCCGTGGCGTATTCCATGCCATCACGCCAACCACGTCACCCTTTATTACGCCTAGATCAATGAGCGCCGCCGCAAATTTTTTCGCGTCTTTTTGAATGTCCCGCCAATTGGTCTCAATGATCGGGCCTTCGATGCTGCGGCCGAAAATTTTGCGATCAGGGTGTTGCAGGGCTGCATAGTCGATGATCTCGCTGACGCGAAGCGGGAAGTTCTGCATATGCTGTATCAATGGCGTGTCCTCGGCTTTTTTTTAAGTGTTGCCGATTTATGCTGAGTTGAAAAGCAAATTTCCCAATATTTGTGTTTTGCGCGTCACCCCCGGGTTTGGCGGGGGTGACACGATCGTCTTAAGCGGCCAGTGATTTGGCGGCGCGGTCATAGAAACCTTCGCCATTAGTCGCCATGTCACGCAAGATATCAGGCGTGGTGAAACGCTCCCCAAACCGTTCCGTTAGGCTGTCGCAGATTTCCACGGCTTTTTCGCTGCCCAGAATATCCAACCAGCTGAACGGGCCGCCCGACCAAGGCATAAAGCCCCAACCAAGGATGGCCCCAACGTCGCCTTCGCGAATATCCATCAACACACCCTGTTCAAGGGCGCGCACGGCCTCAAGGGTTTGCACCATTGCCAGACGGTGCTGCACGTCGATGAAATCGGGCTGATCGTCTGCCACCGGCCAATTTTTGGCCAGACCATCCCACAACCCAGTGCGTTTGCCTTTTTCGTCATAGCTATAGAAACCGGATTTTGATTTACGGCCCAGACGTCCCTTGTCAAACAGCTTAAACAGAACCTCGTCGGCGCTGTCGTCATACGCATCGCCCATCGCCAATTTGGTGGCTTTGGCGATTTTAACACCCAGATCAATCGAGGTTTCGTCGTTCAACTGCAATGGCCCTAGCGGGAAACCAAGCTGTTTTGCGGCGTTTTCAATCATCGCTGGCTCAACGCCTTCACGCACCATCCGCAGACCCTCGTTGATATACGGAATGATACAACGGTTCGCATAGAAAAACCGCGCGTCATTGACCACAATCGGAGTTTTGCGAATTTGACGCACAAAATCGAGCGCCTTGGCCACCGCCCGATCGCCGGTTTTTTCGCCTTTGATGATCTCAACCAAGGCCATCCGTTCAACCGGGCTGAAAAAGTGAATGCCGATGAATTGGTCAGGCTTATCCGTGGCCTTTGCCAGTTCAGTAATCGGCAGCGTTGAGGTGTTGGTGGCAAAAATGCAGTCATCACCGACAACTTTCAGCACGTTTTTGGTGACCTCGGCTTTGACGCCGACGTCTTCAAACACCGCTTCAACAATCAAATCTGCACCTTTCAGGGCGTCATAATCGGTGGTGGCGGTGATCAGGGCCATGACGGCCTCTTTTTTCTCAGGGGTAGTCTTTCTGCGTTTGATACCCTTATCCAGATAATCTTCGACATAGGCTTTGCCCTTGTCAGCGGATTCCTGTGTTTGGTCGATCAATACAACCTCGATCCCTGCCATTGCCGACACAATCGCGATGCCAGCACCCATCATGCCAGCGCCCATAATGCCCAGCTTTTTAACACGCTGATTAGCAACGTCAGGGCGCACCGCACCTTTTTCAAGCGCGCCTTTATTGACAAACAGCGACCGGATCATGGCTGCTGATGACGGGTTCAGCATGACGCTGGTAAACCAACGCGCCTCAATCCGAATGGCGGTGTCAAAGGGCACCAAAGCGCCTTCATATATTGCCGACAGCATGGCTTTGGCCGCAGGGTAAACCCCTTGAGTTTTGCCATGTACCATTGCCGCAGCACCAACAAAAGTCATGAAACCAGCAGGGTGATACGGCGCGCCGCCGGGCATTTTATAGCCCTTTAGATCCCACGGTTTGACGATGTCTTTGTCGGTCGCCGTCAGCACCCATTCTTTGGCGCGGCTCAGAAGTTCATCCGCCGGAACCACTTCGTCAATCATGCCAGCGGCTTTTGACTTGGCGGGGGGCAGCATTTTACCCTCAAGCAACAATGGTGCGGCCATCATTGGCCCCATCATCCGCACTAAACGGGTGGTGCCACCAGAGCCGGGGAAAATACCCACAAGGATTTCCGGCAGGCCAATTTTGGCTTTTGGGTTGTCGGCAACAATGCGACGATGGCAGGCAAGGGCGATTTCAGTGCCAATACCAGCCGACGTGCCGGGGCTGGCCCACGCAATCGGTTTGCCGCCTTTGTTGGTTTTTGGGTCCATGCCGGCGCGCTCAATCTTGCGCAAAATACCGTGGATCAGCATCAGCCCGTCAAAAATGCCCTGCGCGGGGTCGTCGCCTGCGTCTTCACGCATTTTGGCCAAGACTTTCAGGTCCATTCCGCCAGCAAAATCGCCTTTGGCTGAGGTGATAATCACGCCTTTAACGCCGTCATCTGCCAGCGCGTCATCAACAAACCCGTTAAGCTGTTGAAAACCCTCGTTGGTCATTAAATTCAAGCTGGTGTCTGGCTGGTTCCACGTAATCGTGGCCACGCCGTCACTGTCTACGTCATAGAAAAATTGCTGAGTCATATTGGTCTCCCATCGGGGTTAAGTCGAGCGGCGTGCCGTCTTTGCGGTGAAATCGCCTATGCCGTTGATTGTTTCGGTCTTCATGCCGTAATCCGAATATCATGCGGTTTCGGAACTAGTGTGGGTAACCCAGCGCCAACCGCGCCCTTCATCAAGGGTAAATCGTCTATTTTTAAGATCGGCATCAGTTTTGCGTCCCTTCCATTGCCAGTTCTCTAAGGCGAATATCCATGGATGGGTCTTGCTCCGCCGCCCAAACAAACTCACCTTCTTGCCATATAAGCTTGAGGATGCATCTATCAGCGCCAGCCTTTCGGCAAAATGTACCATGTTGATTTAAGACAAGAATTTGGCCACCTTTATCGTCGGATTCCAATGCAAGCTCGCGGACGTTAGAGCTAAATCCAAGCGTCCATTCCATTTCGATGTTGCTGATCCAGATCTCGGTTCGACAGCCTGCAGACCCACAATATCCTCCAGATGGCCCATTGGCACAGTGAAACGTGTTATAAGGAATTACGTAGTCGTCCTGACCATCCGCATTGATGTCCAGTATTGTCACGGTTGTTTCATCCCAAGTTGGGAGTTCTCCGTATGGGCAATTTTGCGATAGTCGACCATTAATGATGTTCAGCGGGTCTGATGAACTTATCTCTGCGCTTTCTTGTGCCAAGGCCGCCCCTGATGTCGAAAAAAGGATCCAAAGCATGAAGGCTTTTACTATTTTCAGTGCTTTTTGATGTGCCATTACAGACGCTCAATAATGGTTGCCGCACCCATGCCCGAAGCCACACAAAGCGTTGCCAAAGCGGTGCCTTGTCCGGTGCGTTCCAGTTCATCAAGCGCGGTGCCGATGATCATCGCGCCGGTCGCGCCCAGTGGGTGGCCAAGACTAATCGCGCCACCATTCACGTTGACCTTTGAGTGGTCAACATTGAAGGCCTGCATGAAACGCAGCACCACGGCGGCAAAAGCCTCGTTGACCTCAAACAGGTCAATGTCGGAAATGCTCATGCCTGCTTCGGCAAGGATTTTCTCGGTGACAGGAACCGGGCCTGTCAGGTTGATGGTCGGGTCCGTGCCGATTTTGGCTGCCGCCCGAATGCGGGCACGTGGTTTCAGCCCGTATTTTTCGCCAAAGTCTTTGGACCCAACCAATATGGCCGCCGCACCGTCAACAATGCCGGACGAGTTGCCAGCATGATGCACATGGTTGATTTTTTCCAGATGCGGGTATTTCAGCATCGCCACGGCGTCAAAGCCGGG
>JAESRG010000219.1 GCA_016764785.1 Paracoccaceae bacterium | reverse complement strand
GGCCAAAGGCCTCGACCTTACATTTGAAACCAATGACGGGCCGGTTCATGCCCTTCAGGACGTTGATTTAACGATTAAAAAAGGTGAGTTTGTCAGTTTTATCGGCCCGTCCGGCTGCGGAAAAACCACATTTTTGCGGGTGTTGGCTGATCTTGAGCAGCCAACAGGTGGAACCGTTACGGTTAACGGGATGTCCCCCTCCGAGGCCCGCAAAAACCGTGCCTATGGCTATGTTTTTCAGGCGGCGGGCCTGTATCCGTGGCGCACCATCGCTGGCAATATTCGATTGCCGTTGGAAATCATGGGCATCCCGAAAGCAGAACAAGCTGAGCGGGTGCGCAAGGTTCTGGAACTGGTGCATCTCGAAGGGTTTGAGAAGAAATTTCCGTGGCAATTATCGGGGGGCATGCAGCAGCGGGCCAGCATCGCGCGGGCGCTTAGCTTTGATGCGGACATATTGTTGATGGACGAACCTTTTGGTGCGCTCGACGAGATTGTGCGTGACCACCTGAACGAGCAACTGCTCGAACTTTGGGCCGCAACAAACAAAACAATTGCGTTTGTGACCCACTCAATCCCCGAAGCCGTTTACCTTTCAACCAAAATTGTCATCATGTCGCCGCGGCCCGGCCGTGTGACCGAAATAATTGAGAGCACATTGCCAAAAGAACGGCCATTAGACATTCGCGAAAGCCCCGAATTTCTGGAGATCGCCCACCGGGTACGCGAAGGGCTACGGGCTGGACATAACGATGCGTAAAATCTGGCACAACGTTTTTCCGGTTCTGGTTGTGGTGACGGCGATCATGGTGCTCTGGTATGCTTTTTCTGTCGTCCTGAACAAAAATTGGGCTTATGACAAGTCCACTCGCGGCGGATATGAGCTTAGCTTTAGCGAATTGGTGGCTGACACGTGGACCCAGAAAAAACCGCATTTGCCCACGCCGGATCAGATTGTGGTAGAAATCTGGAAAACCACAGTAGAGAAAAAGGTAACGTCAGTGCGCAGTTTGGTGCGTCATGGGTGGATAACTCTGTCGGCAACACTGCTTGGTTTTGTGTTTGGCACATGTTTCGGGATTATTCTGGCGGTTGGAATAGTCTATAACAAGGCGATGAATAATTCGGTTATGCCGTGGGTTATTGCCAGTCAGACCATTCCGATATTGGCGTTGGCGCCCATGATTATTCTGCTTTTGAACGCGGGGGGTATTACCGGCATCGTGCCAAAAGCCTCTATTGCGGCCTATCTTAGCTTTTTTCCGGTGGTTGTCGGGATGGTCAAAGGCCTGCGCAGCCCCGAGGCGATGATGGTTGATCAAATCCATACTTGGTCCGCAAACAAAATGCAGACATTTTGGAAATTGCGGTTGCCGTCTTCGGTTCCCTATCTGTTTCCATCATTGAAGGTTGGCATCGCGGCATCACTGGTTGGGGCCATCGTTGCGGAACTGACGCTTAGCCAAGATGGCGGGCTTGGTGCGCGTATTCTTCAGGCCAATTATGTTGGCGCAACCATGTTGATCTGGTCAGCATTGATCGTGGCCGCAGCACTGGCCGCGACGTTGGTCGCCCTGATGGGGCTGGCAGATCGTATTGTCAGCAAGCGTATGGGGTTCAGTCGATGACATATGTTTTTATGGCGATTTTGGTCTGGGGTGTGGGCTGGGGCATTAATATTGCGATTTCGCGTCGAAAATCCAGCCGGTGGGCCAGCCCTATTTCTGCTGTAATTTTTGGGATTACCTTTATTGCAATGTGGGAGCTGATCGGCACCGGGCTTGAGGTTTCGCCGATTATTCTGCCTTTGCCGTCAGCAATTGGGCCAACATTTGTGAACTCGCTGCCCATTATGTGGGCGGATTTTGTGCAGACCTTTGTTAAGAGCGCCCTTTCGGGGTTTGCCATGGGGTGCGGCGGGGCGTTTCTTGTCTCGCTGGCCATTGATCGGTCCGATTTCTTGCAGCGCGGCTTATTGCCGGTGGGCAATTTTGTGGCCGCCTTGCCGATCATTGGCATGGCCCCGATTATGGTCATGTGGTTTGGCTTCGACTGGCAGTCAAAAGCTGCGGTTGTGGTGATCATGGTATTTTTTCCAATGCTGGTAAATACCGTGAAAGGGCTGCAAGCCAGCGAAGTGATGCAGCGTGACCTGATGCGGACCTATGCTGCCGGATACTGGAAAACACTGTTTTATCTACGGCTTCCGGCGGCAGCGCCGTTTATTTTCAACGGGTTAAAAATATGCACAACCCTCGCGCTGATTGGCGCCATCGTGGCCGAGTTCTTTGGCTCTCCCACAGTGGGTATGGGGTTTAGAATTTCGACAGGGGCGGGCCGCTTTGAGCTGGATCTGGTCTGGGCGGAAATTGTGGTTGCGGCCATCGCCGGTTCCGCGTTTTATGGTTTGGTCGTGCTCATTGAGCGAGCAGCCACATTTTGGCATCCGTCGATACGCAAGTAACGGGTGCTTTCAACAAGGGAGAGAGAATATGAAATTTCTAACAACAGGCCTGCTGGCTGGCGCTTTGTCGCTGTCCGCACTGGCCGCTAGTGCACAAGATCATGTGACGCTGCAACTTAAGTGGGTCACGCAAGCGCAGTTTGCGGGCTATTACGTGGCGCTGGAAAACGGTTTTTACGCAGATGAAAATCTTGACGTGGAAATCAAATCCGGTGGCCCTGATGTGGCCCCGACCCAAGTGATCGCCGGTGGCGGTGCCGACGTTGTGATTGACTGGATGCCTTCAGCCCTGTCAGCCCGTGAAAAAGGCCTGATGTTGGTGAATATTGCCCAGCCATTTGCTGAATCAGGCATGATGCTGACCTGTCGTCGTGACGCGGGCATTGAAACCACAGACGATTTTGCTGGCAAAACGCTGGGCGTGTGGTTCTATGGCAACGAATTCCCGTTCCTGAGCTGGATGGCGCATCTTGGCCTGTCCACTGATGGTGGCGAGGACGGCGTGACTGTTCTGAAACAGGGTTTCAACGTTGATCCGATTTTGCAGGGCCAAGCGGCGTGTGTCTCGACCATGACCTATAACGAATACTGGCAGATCATCGACGCGGGCCTGACCGCCGAAGAGCTGGTTGTGTTCAAATATCAAGATCAGGGCGTGGCCACGTTGGAAGACGGGCTTTATGTGCTGGAAGAAAACCTTGAAGACCCTGAATTTTCCGACCGTATGGTGCGCTTTGTGCGGGCCTCGATGCGCGGCTGGAAATGGGCTGAGGAAAACCCGGATGCAGCAGCAGACATCGTGTTGGAGTACGACGAAATTGGCGCCCAGACCGAAGAGCACCAGCGTCGCATGATGCGCGAGATTGCCAAACTGACCGCTGGGTCAAACGGCACGCTTGATCCGGCAGATTACGAACGCACAGTTCAGTCCTTGCTGGCTGGCGGTGACGATCCTGTGATCACCATGGAGCCAACCGGTGCCTGGACCCACGCGATCACCGATCTTGCGCTAAACTAATCTTTCGCTAGAAAAATCACCCGCTCCGACCTATGGTCGGGGCGGGTTTTTTATTCCAAATTGCTATTTGAACGTACCTATTCGTTTTGTCATTCTGCCATTTGCCGCATTTTCGTGGTTGGGCATTGCTGGCCACCATTAACTGGGCTTTTCTTCGACTGGTGTCTTCCTGGCTCAACTGAAATCGCATTTTAATGCTTGGCGATGAAGGACAGGGTCATTCTCGTCATCCTGTCGGAGATGGGCAATGACTGAACCGGCACTAAAGAGCGCCCCCGAATATGAGGCGGTAAACGCCATGCACCAAAAAACCGTCAAAGATGCGCTCGGCCCGTGGTCTCTGCGCCAACTTGAAACATATCAAACTGAATTTCTGGCCGGATTTCGTGCAGAAAATCACATTCAAGGGCTTGAGGACGGCTTTTTCGAGGCTCAGCATTGTCTGCGCACAAAAATTACCGGCTGGATTCGCACAGACATCGGCGGCATGCGCCAGTGGATCAAATCCAGCTCAACCACATTTTTAAACCAGACCTTCAAGCACTTCCTGCTGCCGGTCTGAATTACCCATTATTTGCTTGAGAAAAAACGATTTCCATGAGCGTGAACGGCAAAACCGGCAATGTTTACGTCTAGCGACCCCTTTCGGCCCTAAAACTGTTGGCAGAATCGGTGACGGCGACCGCAAGCACTATTGGTTTCTTGATCTCGCTGGCCTCGGGCAGCTAGCCAGATGCGTAATCCGCAAGTGCTGCAAAATCGTCAAACAAAAAGTCGTGCTGCATGTCGTTGGTGGCGGTTTTGCGATACCCACCCGAGAACAGCGCAAAGGTCATTTTTGCGTTGACGGCTGTGGCCTCATCGGTTTCGCTGTCGCCAACAAAAATACAATCGGCAATATTGGCACCCATTTGCGACGCACAGCCCAGCAGCGGTTGGGCGTGGGGTTTGTTATGCGCATAGGTATCGCCCCCAATTACCACTTCAAAAAACGCGGCAAGGCCAAGTCCGTTTAGAATGCTCTGCGCGGGCGCCAGCGGTTTATTGGTGCAAATCGCCATTTTTACGCCCGTGGTTTTCAGGGCTGTCAGGCAATCAATAACATGCGGATAAGGCACGGTTAACGTGGTTTGGTCAGCGTCATAATATGTACGCATCGCGCTTAGCGACACATCGCTAAAGGGCAGGTCATATGCTGCTAGACAGCGCTCGACAAATTTTGGAATGCCATTGCCGACAAAGGATTCGACGGTGGCAAGATCAAGCGGCGCAAGGTTAATATCAGCCAACATGGTTCGCTACTCGCCTAGTAGATGATCCGCACACTGAAGCTTTGGCGACCGCCCGTGACATTGCGAACAAAAACCCATCGGCCATTCGCAGCGCCAAGCACCTTCTTACTCAAGCCCTGCTCCTATCTCCCGCCGAAGGGCTTTTGTTGGAGTCGACTGAGCAAGATAAAATTATCGGCAAGCCAAACCAAGTCGAAGCCATTATGTCGAATATGGAAAAACGGGCGCCTAATTTTCAAGATTGATCTGTATGAGTCTAGAGGCGTCCCCCGTCGAATAGGGGGGACGCCAAAACTAGTCTATCTTATTGGAAAGACTAGCTGCGTGTTAGAGACCCTCACCTGAGACAAGTGTTGAGGTCGTTGGAGCGCTTCTCTTCGCCATGAATTCATCGAATTCACTTTTGTCTTTAGCGCGTCGAAGGTTTTCTAAATGCTCTTCAAAGCCAGCTTGTTCTTTTTCCAAGCGTCTCAGCGTTTCTGCCCGATACTCATCAAAAGCGGAATTGCCCGTGCTCCGATTGCGGCTGCGATGCCGTCCCCGAGTTCTTGAATGAGATTTCCATGAGCGCATTTTTCCACTCCACATTAAATAACCAAGTACACCAAGGCCGGTGGGCCAGAAGAGTATGAAACTCACCACCATGATGGCGATCC
>JAESRG010000218.1 GCA_016764785.1 Paracoccaceae bacterium | reverse complement strand
GGTCAGAATGGCATAGATCACAAAGCCGGTTGAGGGCGGAATCAGGATACCAGGGGTGCCGCCCGCTGCAACCACGCCGGTTGACAGACGCGGGTCATATTTGAAACGATCCATTTCTTTTATGGAAACCTTGCCCATCGTCAGGGCCGAGGCCACCGATGAACCAGACAGCGCCGCAAAGCCACCACAGCCAATGATGGTCGCCGAGGCCAGACCGCCGCGAAACGATCCGACAATCGCATAAGCGGCGTCGTATAACTGGCGGCTCATGCCTGTTGACGTTGCCACGTTACCCATCAGGATAAACAGTGGAATGACAATCAGGTCGGTGTTTGATGCCAGCGTAAAGCTTTCCGAGGCCAGCAAGCCAAGGGCAGCATCTGTGCCGGTAAGGATTGAAATACCCACAAAGCCCACTGCAAACATGGCAAAGGCAACGGGGATACGAAGGGCTAAAAGGGCAAGAAGGGCAACAATACCGGTAATACCAATGGCGGCAGCACTCATTCGTTTAGTCTCCGATCAAAGCGTATATCTTTTTTGGTGAAGGTCAGCTCAATCGCCCGCAAGGCCATGCCGATTGCAGTTACAATTGCCAAGCCGCACAGGGCGTATTGGAACCAGAATTTGGGAAGGTTCAGTAGGTTAGTCGAGTGGTTTAGCAAGATCGACCACTTGGAACTGTCATAGACTGTCCACGCGATGCCAAAGAATATCACTGCACCCAGCAGGGCCGAGATGACGTCAATAAAGTGGTTCATAGCGCGCGGATAATAGCGTTCAAACAAATCAACCGAGATGTGGCCGCCTTTGCGATCACACAGCGCCATGGCCCCAAAAACCAGAATAACCATTGTCATGCCAATCAGATCTTGAGAGCCATACAAAGGCTTGCCAAAGCTGCGGCCAACAACGTCAACAAGTACAACCCCGACCTCAAAGATAAGGCCGATGGCTGCAAGTGTCGCGGACAGACCAATCAGCCTGTCCGCCCATTTCCGAACAATCAACAAGGCCTATTCGCCCTGCATTGCAGCAAGTGCTTCGGCACCACCGCCAACACTGTCGATAACCTGAGCAGAGATCGACATGGTGATGGTTGAGAACGCGGCGATTTCATCGGCGCTTAGCTCAACCACGGTATTGTTGCTGTCGGCGATTGCCGTAACCACATTGGCGTCTGCCTGTGTAATCCAAGCATCCTCGGCGCTTTGCGACAAGGCACGGCCTGATGCCGCGTCAATGGCGGCTTGCTGATCAGCCGTCAGACCGTCGTAACGTTCTTGGCTCATTACTGCATAAAACGAGATCACACCAAGCGGTGCGCCAACGGTGATTGCATCGGCAACTTCGTCAAGTTTGAAGTCAGACAAGGTGCTGGCACCAGTGAAAACACCGTCGATTAGGCCAGTTTGCAACGCGTTGTAAACCTGTGTGATTGGCATCTGAACCGGTGTCGCGCCCAAAGCGGTGGCAACGTCAGCCGCAACCGCACCGGCAACGCGGATTTTCAGGCCTTCAAGGTCAGCCGGTGTGCGGATCACGATATCTTTCATGATCATGATATTCGGCTCGGAAACCCACAGCGCTAAAGGTTTGGTGCCCGGAAATTCGCTCGCCAGATGACCCTCATATGCATCCCACAACATGTCATAGCCATGCGCGCCATCAAGCATTGCGCCCGGAAGCTCGATCAACATGGTGCGCGGAAATTGCGAAGACGTATAGCCTTGCAGGCCCCAGCTCATGTCGGCAACGCCTTGCACCACCCGAATATATTGCTCAACCGGGCCCGCACCCAGTTCACCGCCCGGGTAGGCGCGAACAGTAAGGTCGCCGCCGGTAGCATCGGAAACGCTGGCCGCCAGCACGTCAATCACCGAGGCGGTGATGGTGTGCAGTGGGCCCACGAATGACGCAAAGCTGAGCTCCTCAGCCATTGCTGGCACCGATAGGCTGGCAGCCGTCGCTGTTGCGATAAGCAGTTTGGTAATTTTCATTCTTCTTCTCCCTGAGTGGTGATTGATGCCCCGTTGACGGGGTTTATTACGATTGACTATGGAGCGATGTTACAGGCGTAACCGTAAAGGTCAAAGAGTTAACGTCAGTGACCCACTTCACACCTGTAATTTTTGCAGAACCAGTTTCTCCCCCAAGATCAATTCGGTCTTATGTAGTCAATAATATCCGATGATTCTGGCTCATTGTATACATTAGCTCAGCTGAATTCCTTTTTGACTAATAGTCAAGCTTAAAAGCGAGCGATGCGGTTGGATATTGTATACAAATGTGTGTTGATTATTGCCGTCGGCGCTCGATTGAAAATCAAATATTTTTTGATTTGATATCTGATCGTACGACAACGGCGCGTGGTGCATACCGTACAAAATCATGATAAAACTGGGCGAAATTCGCCAAAAAACGGAGATCAGCGCAACAATCGCACGGACCACCTTCGACGCATGTTCGACAAATCAGGCGTGTACCCCGAAACGGAACCGGCATGTATATGCCTTGGAGGAGTCGCGCCAGCGGGATAGGGCGGTTGCCAGAATTTTGGTGCAAAAACAGAAACAAATTGTTCAAGCGCATTTTTGACTTGAATTCGGGTGAGACACTCCGTAGGAACGCGCTGTTAGCCGTTTACGGCAAGGGGCCATAGCTCAGTTGGTAGAGCGCTTGCATGGCATGCAAGAGGTCAGGAGTTCGATTCTCCTTGGCTCCACCAATTCTTTTTTTGTGGCGTGCACCATAGTTTGTCCTTTTGTGCAGCATAATGTGTCCTTTTTGGGGGCAACTACATAAAATCACGCATTGATCAAAGCCGATGGGTGGCCGGTTTGATGAGTGTTGCTATGCGGGTTTTTCGCGACCGAAACAAAATGGGTGACGTCACTTCCGGCCCTAAGCCGCCATTGGTGCGCTACACGTCTAATGACGGCTCCTAGCCCCAAAGCATGCCCATCCGATATCTAGACGGATTTAGTATCTTCGCTGCGGCTGTGGGCATTTCGAGTGCAAACTGGATTTGCGGACGTTACACAGATACGATAAAGCAACCCAAAGGAGGCTGTAACATGGATGAACGAGAGCGGGCCTTTTTCACTGATAGGATAGACAGTGATGCATTTCCTTCAGTTATTCCGGTCTTCCCCAATGGCCCTGAGATCGAAGGCATGTCGCCAATCGATCATGGGACTTACTTCGAATACCAATGTCCAGATGCTCGAACCCTCTTGGCTGCGCTGGACAGCGAAGCTTCAATGTACAAGCTTCCGGTGAACGGAGCGACGCGCCCTTTCATTTTTCGTGGTCAAAAGGAAGCCCACTGGAAACTTGAGCCATCAGTATTTAGGTCACCAATTGAAGGGCATTCGGACTTCGCCACTGATCCTGAAAAACGGTTCCTGGCTCATGTAGGAGCAGGCGCCATTGGCTACGAAATGCAGCCATTTTTGCACTTTCTCGAAGGCATTGATCGACTCGGGCTCTTTTTGGAGGACGAAAATCACATATTATTAGATCATTTCAGATCGGAAAAATCTCAACTGACAATTTTTTTCCTTCTTTTGACGAATTCGAAGGCAAACTCCGTTTTCCTTTAGAAAAGCAACTTCGCAGCTTGGCTTTAGCGCAGCATTTTGGCATCCCTACGCGCTTGCTCGACTGGACTAGGAACCCCTACGTTGCCCTCTTTTTCGCCACGAACGACATTCTTAAGATAAACAGAGATGAGACCAACAAGAGGTTTGCTGTCTGGGCCATTCCGCAAATTTTGTTGGAGGTCACGGCAAAATTCAAGTTTTTGAAAATTGTAGAAGTACCTAAATTTCAAAACCAAAACATAGTCGCCCAACAAGGACTTTTCACTTCACACATTCCAGCGCTCAAGAGCGAAAACGGCACGTCTCAGGCGCTTCCTGTCTCAAATGGCAATGACCGGTTTCCGTACTTAGACGAATATTTATCAGATTACGCCGAAGATGAGCTACACCGCAAATTCATGGATAAACTCAAAGGAAAACCACTTTGTTTTACATTAAGATACGACGAAATCTCGCCCATTCGGAGAAAGCTAGATCAGCTAAATATAACATGGGCCAGTATGATGCCTAATTTGGAAGGCGCGACCAAAGAGGCCATTAGGCGTAGTTCAATGCCAAGCTATATCGACTTTTGATCAGCTCAAGATCGCCAAATTGACCAAGATCGAGGCCTCGTTGCGGTATTGGTAGATTGGCTGAGCAGCGGTTTTGAGCAGTTGTCGCCAGTTATGGCGTCCAGCGCTCCCGACTTTGCAAAGCACACGAACTGCGCATATCAGACGTTAGTGCAAACCACAGCGAAAGCCTTCTTTCCGCCCTTTATGTAGGCGTCTTCCCAAGAAGAGCTGGCTTAATGCCGGTTCTTCTTGGTCTGTTTCAAGGGCGTGAAAAGGACAACCTATGCTGCATAAAAGGACAGACAAGTGGTCAGGTTCAATTTGGCCTTAAGCAAAAACAATGGGTTAGCCGATGCAAAAAGGACAACTTATGCTGCACAGGACACTTTTACTGTGGCGTGCACCATAGTTTGTCCTTTTGTGCAGCATAATGTGTCCTTTTTTTGGATAACTACATAAAAACAGATATTGATAAAAGCCGGTGGATAGTTGGGGCGACGAGCACGGCCAAGCGTGTTTTTCGCGAGCGAAACAAAATGGGAGAAGTTACTTCCGGCCCATTGCCGACCTTGGTGCGTTTTGCGGCGAATGACTGGCCCAGCCCCAAAGCGGACATGCCGCAATCAAACGCACGGGCGGATAGCATACATTCGCTGCGGTTTGCATGAATGTATGCCACAGTACTGAGAGCAGACCTTTCAATCCCCGTTAAGGTATCGTGAGAACTCTAGACTTGCTTCAGTTTACCAGCCTTTCAAAGAGAGGGTACCAAGGGAGTTGTGATTTCTTACTGCGGCTATGCAAAAGAGGAAGGCAATTATTCGGAACCGTAGATGGAAAAACTATATTCAGAGCTTGACCGCCAAACCCAAGTGGATTCGTTTTATATATCGTCGCACCGATATCAGTTGCTAATGCTTTAGCTCGGTCTTTTTCTTCATTGGAAGCAAACACACCTTTTTGCCCATTGAAAATTGACGCATTTTCATCCAACAATTCCCCAGCTCGGAAATCCAGTTTGGGATAACTTAACTTTGATAGCTCTCTTAGCATAGTTTGCTGGCCTTCTATTGTAGCTAGTAAAGCAAAAGCTAATACGAGGGGGCCGTCGTCTGGCGTTCCCTCCAAGTTCAGGTCATGAAACTTCTTCATATTCGCCGCAAAAGATTTTCCGGTCCCTACCATATCGTCGACTATTATGAATAGCCCCTAGATTTGTAGACACCTTGTTTGGTAATTTTGGAAGCAAGGAGGACACTATGTCCAGAGCAAGATTTACGGAAGAGCTTAAGCGTGA
>JAESRG010000217.1 GCA_016764785.1 Paracoccaceae bacterium | reverse complement strand
AGAAATGTTCGGCGTATTGGAGGCTCCCAGTATTGCTCGTTATGACAAAAATACCCTCGTCATTCCATTCCACTTCGACAAAACGAGAGTCCTCAGCAAAATACGCCAAACCGATTGCCCGCGCCAAAGCATTTTCAGCCAAATGGGGCGGAATGGGCGTTTTTCTTAGCCGTTGGTTGGTGGCGCCCATCGGCCCCTGGATCAATTTTGCCAGCGGTATTAGCGATTATCACTGGCGCGGATTTACCTTTTGGGCCGTTCTGGGAGAAGTAATCTGGGTTGGGCTTTATGTCACGCTCGGCGTCGTATTTTCGGCCAATGCAATGGCCTTGGCTGAGCTACTGGCAGACGTGAGTTGGTTGTTGCTGGGGATTCTGGGCATGGTCTTGATGGGGCTACGCCTGAGAAAAGCCCTGCTACACCCTGTAAAAAAGCGTCGATGACGCTTATGTACTTTTCATGTTAAGATTTGCCCCCATACTGCTGGCCGTCATTGTCGGCTTGGTCATGTATCGCTTTTCCGCGTGGCGTACAGCGCGCGATCTGGATCAGCGCTCAACCGTGATGAAAGACCCGGAATTATCCGCGTTAACCCGCCTTATGGCCCGCCAACTTGACCTTCCGCAGCTTAAGGTTTTCATCTTTGAAGTGGAACCCGTGAACGGATTGGCAGCCCCCGACGGGCGGATATTCATCACCCGCGGATTTTTCAACAAATACAAATCCGGTGATGTCACAGCTGAGGAATTAGCCAGCGTTATCGCCCATGAACTGGGTCATGTTGCCCTTGGTCATGCCAAACGCCGGATGATTGACTTTTCCGGCCAGAACGCCATCCGGGTCGCATTAACCATGGTGCTGGGGCGGTTCATTCCATTTTTTGGGGTCTATATTGCCAATATGCTTGTCAAATTACTGGCCGCTGGCCTGTCGCGCAAAGATGAATACGAGGCCGACGCCTATGCAGCCGCCCTGCTGGAAAAATCGGGCATTGGGCTTTATCCGCAGATATCACTATTTCGTAAACTTGAGGCATGGTCGCCCAAAGGCGGCGGGTCAGCGGCATGGTTGATGAGCCACCCAAAAACCCAAGACCGGATCGACGCAATTAAACGGCTAGAAGTGGCGTGGAAAACCTAGTGCGAGACCCGCAGGTGTCGTAAATACCGCCGTTCCAACATCCGAAACGCAAAAACCAGCACAAATGTAATGCTCATATACAGCGCGGCGGCGGTCAGGAAACCTTCATAGGCGATGTAATAGCGTGCATTTAATGTGCGCCCAGCCCCCAAGATATCTTGAATGGTAATGACACTGGCCACGACTGATCCGTGCAGCATAAACACCACTTCATTGCCATATTGCGGCAAAGCGCGGCGCAGCGCTGACGGGATCAGGACCAAAAAATCAACCTTGCGCGGCGATAGGCCAAGGGATTTGGCGGCCTCTAACTCTCCCTTTGGCACGGTTTCAATTGCGCCGCGGATGATCTCGGTCGCGTAAGCGCCGGAATTCAGCGAAAAGGTGATAAGCGCGCACCAGTATGCCTCTCGCAGAACCGGCCACGCGAAAGAATCGCGCACCGCCTCAAACTGCGACAACCCGTAATAGACCAAAAATAGCTGCACCAGCAGCGGCGTGCCACGAAATGCGTAAACATAAATGTTGATGAGCGGCGAAAGAATGCGGATGCGCCGTGCCCTGATCAGACCAGCTGGCAAGGCAATGCAAAACCCGATCAACAGTGACAGTGCCGTCAGCTGCACAGTCATCCACGCGCCCTCCGCGAACATCACCCAGTTGTCAGCAACAAGATCAAACCGCATCGTCGTGACCTTTCAGGGCGTATTTTCGTTCAGCATACATAAAAATATTCTGGCTAATAAAGGTGAATAGCAAATACATGCAAAACACAAAAGCAAAGAAGATAAACGGTTCACGCACCGATTTTCCGGCGTCATTTGCCAACCCCACAAGGTCCTCTAGCCCGATGATCGATACCACCGCTGTTGATTTGATCAGCACCTGCCAGACATTGGCATAGCCGGGCAACGCAAAGCTGATGAGTTGCGGAATAGTGACTGTCCGCAGTACCGAAATCGGACGCATTCCCAAGGCTTTTGCGGCATCGATCTGGCCGGGGGGGATGGTCATATAGGCGCCGCGAAAAGTCTCGGTTAGGTATGCACCATAAATGAACCCAATCGCGCCGACGCCCGCCCAGAACTTGGAAAGTTCGATATAATCAGCATCAAACCAGTTGCCAACAATATTGAGCAAACGTTGCCCACCGAAATAAATCAGCAAGATCAGCACAAGGTCAGGCACCCCGCGCACCAAGGTTGTATAGACACCGACGATTGATTTGGCGATGATGCCGCCGCTTAGCTTTCCGGTAGCACCCAACGCGCCTAAAACGGTTGCCAACACAAGCGAAAACAGCGCCAGTGTAATGGTCACCAGTGCGCCGCTTAGCAGCAGGGGCATATATTCAATAAGATTTTCCATACGATCAGCCGCGCCCCCGAAGGGACGCGGTATTTTGATTAACCACCGAAGATGTCAAAATCAAAGTATTCTGCATTGATCATAGAATATTCGCCAGATTCACGAATGGCCGTGATGGCGGCGCTGAAGGCATCGCGCAGTTCTTCTTCGCCTTGACGCACACCAACACCGGCACCGTCGCCGTGGTATTCAGGCACCGAATAGGACTCGCCAAAGAACGCATAGCCAGCGCCGGAATCCGTATCAAGGAAACCTTCTTGCATGGCAATACTGTCAGCCATAATCGCGTCTACACGACCGGCAACCAGATCAAGGTAAATTTCGTCTTGTGAACCATAAAGCACCAGTTCAACGTTCGGGAATACACCTTCCATGAAAGAGTGGTGGATCGTGCCGCGTTGAACACCAACACGTTGACCGTCAAGGCCGGATTCCATCATGCCCTCAGCGCCGATGAAACCGGCTGGGCTGTTGTAATATTTGGTAGAAAAATCAATGATCTGCATACGGTCAGGTGTAATCGACATGGACGCGATGATGGCGTCACATTTGCCTTCAAGCAGTGCTGGAATAATGCCGTCCCAATCGGTTTTTACCAATTCACAGGACTGGCCCATTTCGGCGCACAAAGCGTTGGCGATATCGATGTCAAAACCAACAACCTCGCCCGATGGTTCAGTCGATGAAAACGGAGGGTACGCGCCCTCAACACAGATATTGATATCCGCAGCATTGGCGGCAGATACGAGCGTTGCAGCAACGGTGGCCGCGATTACAAATTTTTTCAAAGGAATTCTCCTAGTTAGTTAAATTTTTGGCCCGCGCAAACACGCTCAGGACATGTTTTTAACTATCCGGTCTGAGATGCGCCGCGTCAACCTTTGCTCAAAAAAGATCGTGTTGTTTTCCTGTAACTACAGAAATTCCGGCAAACTTCCCTTTTTCGCCGCTGTGCTCAGCCAGTCAAACATGAAATCGCAAACCGAGGCCTGACAGATCAACCCAAATGTATCTGGTTTTTCAGCGACCATCCAGAACGCAGCGGCCAGTTGCCCGACACGGGTGCGACGAAAGTCCCCGATGGCAAAACTGCCCACCGACAGATCAACCGGTGCGCCTTTGGCCAGCACTTCACGACTGCCCACGCCTTCCAGCGTGAACACCGCGCGCGCATAGGTAACATCAGTAGACATTGAATGCCCAGAAATTGACGCATCAATTTTGAGCGCAAGATCAACAGGTTCAGTACTTTTTGGGCAAAAAACCAACAGCTCGTCAGGCGACATCCATGCCAGACCGTGATCACGACTGCCGTTCATGCGGCGCGGCGCGGGCACGGTCAGACCGGTTGCGGTTTCGATCTCGGTACAGGTTTTGGCATCAGTCAGATCAGCGCGGATCGTTACCATACCTGTCCACAGGTGTTGAATAACCTTAACCGCACCGGCTGTGTCGGCACGCTTAACGGATGAAATATCAGACATTTTGACGTGTCCCTTCTTTGTCGAGAAAAACCGGATCAACCACCTTGGCTTGCACCACTTTGCCGTCGATCATGAAATCCAACACCTCGTCCATACGGCGCGCGCCACCCTTGATCAGGGCCATCGCGATAGAATGGTTCAATGTGGGCGAGAAATAGGTTGAGGTCACATGGCCAATAATTTTGCCATCCTCAACCGCGTGGGCACAATCTGGCAGCACATATTGCGGGTCAAGCGTCGCCAGCCCGACCAGCTGTTTGCGGTTCGGGTCAATCATGTGGCTGCGTTGCTGCGCGCGTTTACCAAGAAAATCATCCTTTTTCTTGGAAACAGCCCAGCCGAGGTTCAAGTCTTGCGGAATGACAGTGCCGTCGCTTTCGTCACCAATCATAATAAACCCTTTTTCGGCGCGCATAACGTGCAGGGCTTCAGTGCCGTAAGGCGTGATATTGAATTCCTCGCCTACCTCCAGCAGCATATTCCACAGTGTCATGCCCTGATTAGCGTGAACCGCGATCTCATAAGACAGCTCGCCAGAAAATGAAATCCGGTAAGGCCGCGCCCAAATGCCGCCGAGTTTGCCCTCAGCATAGGCCATAAAGGGCAAGGTTTCAGCCGACAGATCCATGCCGCCAAGTTTCTCAAGAACCTTGCGGGCCATCGGGCCGACCACCGTGATTTGAGCGAATTGTTCGGTGATGTTGGTGGTGTAAACCTTCAGGTCCCACCACTCGGTTTGCAGCCATTCTTCCATCCAGGCATACACCCGATCAGCGCCGCCCGACGTGGTGTGGCACAAAAATTCATCGTCCGATATCCGCACAACAACGCCGTCATCAAACAGAAATCCGTTCTCGTTGCACATCAGCCCGTACCGACACCGGCCCGGTTTTAGGGTCGACATCATGTTGGTATAAATCAGGTCGAGGAACTTGCCCGCATCGGGGCCTTTGACCCGAATTTTGCCCAGCGTTGATGCATCCAACAAGCCAACACCGGTGCGCGTAGAGTTAATTTCGCGGGTCACTGCCTGCGTGGTGGTCTCGTTTGCTTGGCGATAGGCATAAGGACGGCGCCAATCAGCGACGGGTTCCCAGACGGCGCCATGATCGTTTTGCCAAGCATCAATCGGCGATTTTCGCGTGGCTTTGAACAACGCGCCGCGGGCCTCTCCTGCGACCGAGCCAATTGAAATTGGCGTATAGGGCGGGCGAAAGGTGGTGGTGCCAACCTGTGGTATTTTTGCGTTCAAGCTGTTGGCTAAAACCGCCAGACCATTGATATTACTCAACTTACCTTGGTCGGTTGCCATACCGAGCGTGGTATACCGTTTGGTGTGTTCAACGCTTTCATATCCTTCCTGCGCGGCAAGCTGAATGTCAGAAACCTTAACATCGTTCTGAAAATCCAACCATGTTTTTGAGCGCAGTTTATAAGAAGCCTCCAGCGGCATTGACCAGACCGCCAGCATTGGGCTGTCGGAGTTTGGCGTTGCAGTAACTGCGTCTTCCTCGGG
>JAESRG010000216.1 GCA_016764785.1 Paracoccaceae bacterium | reverse complement strand
AAATCCCCTAGCCTGGCTTGGGGAAAGCCGAGTAGATTGCGCAAGGATTTAATCTCTTCCGGCGTAGGCGGTAAAAAACAGACCTTAGCACTGTTTGATATGCCGCTGGAGTTGCGTAATCGGATAACTCGGATTGAGATCGCCGGTGTGCAATCTGCGGGCGCGGTAATCTTGGCGGATGGCGGGTTGCAACGCCGCAAAGTGGCGCTTTATGCACCTCAACAATTGCAAGAAGGCCCGCAACTGGTTTCGCCTCTGTTTTATCTGCGTAAAGCGTTGGCGCCGTCATCTGAGTTGATCGAGGCAGGTTTGGACGACCTGCTGCAAGCCGCCCCTGATGTGTTGGTTTTTGCTGATGTCGCTCGTTTGGGGCGGGCTGAAACCGAGCGGGTGCTGGAATGGGTTAATAATGGCGGCACGCTTTTGCGCTTTGCCGGACCACGTCTGGCCAGCGGTACTACCGCGCTGGACGATATTGATCCATTGTTGCCAGTACGTTTGCGGGCCGGTGGGCGCAGTCTTGGCGGTGCGATGACCTGGGCCTCACCCAAGCGTTTGCGCCCGTTTCCTGATGATGGCCCGTTTGCTGGGTTAGCCGCCCCCGACGAGGTCGAAATCAGGGCACAAGTTTTGGCGCAACCGGACCCCGATCTGCCGGGTCGCGTCATGGCCGCGCTGGAAGATGGTACGCCGCTGGTGACTGGCATTCGCCAAGGTCAGGGCCGGATTATCCTGTTTCATGTGACCGCCAATGCTGAATGGTCAAGCCTGCCGTTGTCAGGACTTTTTGTTGACATGCTGACACGGCTTTCCGTGAGTTCGGGTGGCGGGGCCGCGTCGGTTGATGATCTGGCTGGGCAGGTCTGGATGCCGGTCACGGTGTTAAACGGGTTCGGAACATTGCAGGATGCTGATAATATTCGCGGCGCTGACGGCGATGATTTGGCCAGCTATCCGCGTAATAGCGACACGCCTCCGGGGCTGTATCAAAACGGAGAGCGCGAGGTGGCGATCAATCTGTTACCGACGGCTTTCAGCCTTGAGCCATTGACTGGATTGCCCTTTGGCATCACCCGTGACGGGTTTAGTCAAGGCGCAGAAACGCCGTTGAAACCGGTGCTGCTGACGTTGGCTGTTATTCTGCTGGTGCTCGATATTTTGGCGACATTGTTTGTGTCGGGCCGCCTGATGGGCACGTGTGCTGTTAGCGTTCTGATTGCCGGTTTGGCAATGGGTGTTTCCGATGCCCAAGCCGATGATGCCAGTGCCTTGATTGCGGCAAATGCCACCGTGCTGGCCTATGTTCAAACTGGCGACGCGCGGCAGGATGCTATCAGCCATGCGGGGCTGTATGGCCTCAGCCAAGCGTTGACCAGCCGTACAGCGATTGAGCCGGTTGACCCGCTGCCAATCGACCTTGATATTGATGATATTTCGTTGATTCCGTTCCTATATTGGCCAATCACGGAGCTGCAACCCACCCTGTCGTTAGCCGCTGTTACCCGCGTGAACGCCTATCTGCGGAACGGTGGCATGATCATGTTTGATACCCGCGATGCGCATCTGGGGCAGGGGTTTGGCGGTGGCTCGGCGAACGGGTTGATTTTACAACGCATTACGGCGCAACTGGAAATTCCAGCACTGGCGCCAATTGAACCTGACCACGTTTTGACCCGCACGTTTTATCTACTTGAGGTGTTTCCCGGCCGATGGCGTGACGGCACTGTCTGGGTCGAGGCTCCGACCCATTTGACCACCATTGAGGGCGCGCCGTTTCGTAACCTTAATGATGGTGTGACGCCGGTGGTGATTGGTGGCAATGACTGGGCCTCGGCTTGGGCAATGTCGCCGAACGGGCGGCCGATGTATCCGGTAGGGCAGGGGCTGTCGGGTGATCGACAGCGTGAACTGGCACTGCGGTTCGGGGTGAATTTGATCATGTACGTGATGACCGGAAACTATAAATCCGATCAGGTACATATACCGGCGTTGCTGGAAAGGTTGGGCCAATGACCGCTAGCATTGTGTTTGATCCGCTGATTAATATGGCGTTTGTTGTCGGGCTTGGGGCCGTAGCTTTGGTGCTGCTGGGCTTTGGTATTTGGCGCGGCTTGCCGGGGTGGATGTTTCGCGCGGTGGCGTTAATTGCCTTGGTTGCCGCCTTGCTGAACCCGCTATGGAAGCAAGAAGATCGCGCCGCACAACAGGACATCGTGTTGGTTATTGTTGATGATAGCAGCTCGCAAACCCTATCTGATCGAGCCGCGCAAACCGTTAACACATTGGCGCAACTTGAGGTGGCGCTCGGTAAACTTGACGATGCTTTACTGGTCGAAATTCACCATGTTGGCGATGCGGGCCGCGATGGTACGTTGCTGCTAACAGCCTTGACCGAGGCCGCAGGTGCGCATTCAGCCAATCGTATTGCAGCGGCTATTCTGATCAGCGACGGGCGTATTCATGACGCAGATGTGCTGTCAAATTTTCCCGCACCGGTGCATTTTCTAACCACAGGCGTGCCCCAAGATTGGGATCGTCGGGTCATTGTCAAAATTGCGCCGGCTTATGGTATTGTCGGTGAACCGGTTCAGGTTGTGGTGCGCGTTGAAGACTTGGGCGCGGCCCCCGCCGCCAGTATCGCCGTTGTGATTGCGTCGGTGGATGGCGGTGATGAGCAAAGCTTTAGCCTGCCGATCAACGAGGATGTTCCGTTGTCGCTGGCCGTTGAACATGGCGGTATTAACCTGTTGGAGATCAGGACTCCGGTGGTTGACGGTGAACTGACGGGCCAAAATAACCGCGCAATTCTGTCGGTGAACGGGGTGCGCGACCGTCTGCGGGTGCTGCTGGTTTCGGGTGAACCTTATGCTGGCGAACGCACGTGGCGTAATTTGCTGAAGGCCGATTCATCGGTTGATCTGGTGCATTTCACCATTTTGCGCCCCCCAAACAAGCAAGACGGCGTGCCGTACGACGAACTATCGTTGATCGCGTTTCCGACCCAAGAATTGTTCATGGATAAAATCGACGATTTTGACCTGATTATCTTTGACCGTTTCCGCCGGCAGGGGGTTCTGCCCGAGGCTTATCTCGAAAATGTAGCACGGTATGTGCGCGATGGCGGGGCGATCCTTGTGGCCTCGGGGCCAGCTTTTGCTGGGGTTGAAAGCCTGTATCGCACCCCGCTGCGCGACATTCTTCCGGCCGCGCCAACTGGTCGCGTGATTGAGGAAGGTTTTGTGCCGTTGATTTCTGATATCGGGATGCGGCATCCGGTGACTGAAGGGCTAAGTATCGGACTGGAAACAGATAATATCCCAACTTGGGGGCGCTGGTTCCGCATTATTGAGACCATCCCGACCTCGGGATATACCCTGATGGAAGGGCCGGATCAGCGGCCCTTATTGCAGCTTGATCGGGTTGGGAAAGGGCGTTTGGCGTTGCTGACATCTGATCATGCGTGGCTTTGGAGCCGCGGATTTGAGGGCGGGGGGCCGCAGCGTGAATTGCTGCGTCGTCTGGCCCATTGGTTGATGCAAGAACCCGAGCTGGAGGAAAACGTGCTGCGCGCCACGGCGCTGGGCATGTCAGTCATCGTCGATCGGCAGATGCTTGACGGCGACGCTGGTGACCTGACCGTTGTGGCCCCCTCGGGCGAGACACAGATTTTGACCTTTGCACAGCTGGCGCCGGGACGGTGGCGGTTGGCGTTTGAGGCCACGGAAAGCGGAGTTTACCGGCTGAACGAGGGGATAGTTCAAACCGTTGTTGCCACAGGCCCGGCAACACCGATCGAGTTTGAAAATCCGATTGCCACAGCAGAAATTCTTGCCCCGTTGGTTGATGAAACCGGCGGCGCTAGCTTCCTGATATTCAGCGGGATTCCGAATTTCCGGCAGGTCGCTGAGGGGCGGGTTTCTGCGGGGCGTAACTGGGCGGGCCTTGTACGCCGAAACGCTTATTTGGTGAATGATGTTAGTTTGATAGCTGTTGCAAAAGGCTGGATGTATCTGCTGATTGCAGCATTATTTAGCATTGTCGCATGGCGGGTTGAGGGCAGATGATGCGTGCTGTCGCCACCCTGCAAACGCCGTTTGGCAATTGGGGGGTGGGGGCGTTGGGCGACGTGATTACCACCCTTAATTGGAACGTGGAAGCCGAGGGCGAAATGACGCCCCTGCTGGCTGAAGGGATTAAGCAGTTGAAGGCGTATGTCGCCGGAAATTTGCAAAACTTTGACCTGCCACTGGCGCCAAAAGGCACTGATTTTCAGCAAAAGGTTTATGCTGCAATGTCGGCAATTCCGTATGGCGAAACCCTGACCTATGGCGAAATCGCCGATGCGCTTGGCGTGCCCGCCCAACCTATTGGGCAGGCCTGCGGATCAAACCCGATTCCGATCATCATCCCGTGTCATCGGGTGCTGTCAAAAACCGGTACAGGTGGCTTTTCGGGTTGGGGCGGGGTGGAAAGCAAGATTGCTTTGCTGAGGCACGAAAGCGGTTTTTCATTTTTGATTTGAGGCAGGGATAACCGAGCTAGTCTGGTTTACGCGCTTTAGGGTGACTGCGGTTATAAACTTCCATCAAGTGCGTTTGATTAACGCCCGTATAAACTTGGGTGGTCGACAGTGACGCGTGGCCAAGCAGTTCTTGAATGGTGCGTAAATCTCCGCCTGCCTCCAGCAAATGCGTGGCAAAAGAATGGCGCAGCGCGTGGGGCGTTGTGGTGGCGGGCAGGCCAAGCTGGGCGCGCAAGTTTTGCATCAGCTTTTGGGTGGCCCGCGGAATAAGACGTTTGCCGCGCATGCCCAGAAACAGCGGGTCATCTGGCCCCTGCTCGAATGGGCAGATTTTCAGATAGGCATCAACCGCGTCACGGGCTACGGGCAGCACTGGCACCAAACGCGGTTTGTTGCCTTTGCCGATGATCCGCATGACCTCGGGCAGGGGGGCGGCGTTGCGGTTCAGGTTCAGGGCTTCGGAAATACGCAAGCCGCATCCGTACAGCAGGGTGATGACAGCGGTATCGCGGGCTGAAATCCACGCGTCTTTGTGTTGTATTTCCACCAGATCAATTAGATCAATCGCGGCGTCAGCGCTGATCGGGCGTGGCAGGCGCGCCTTGGTGCGCGGACCGCGCATATTGGCAACGGCGGCGGAATCAACCGCCTCACAATCACCTAACCAACGATAGAAACTTTTTACCGCCGATAATTCGCGTGCCAAACTGCGGGCGGCCACACCACGTGTGCGTTCAGATGCCATCCAGGCGCGCATGTCAGTCGTGGTAATATCAGCCAGCGCTGATTTGCCGATATCGCCGCCTTTATACGCACCCAAAAATTTGAGAAAACCGGAAACGTCGCGCTGATATGCTTCGATTGTTTTAGGGCTGGCGCCGTGCAATCCGGCAAGGCGGTCCAGCCAAGATATCATTAAGTCAAATGCTTGGGGCGACCCAATCACGCGACCCAGCGGCGCAATATCCGTTCAAACGCGCTGCCCAAAAAGCTAA
>JAESRG010000215.1 GCA_016764785.1 Paracoccaceae bacterium | reverse complement strand
TGGTCTGAAAACTTCCGTCTCTTCGTCATTTCTGTATTCCTTCATTAGGTTGGAATACACCTTAACTGACTGTCCGATTTTGCAGGACCACTTCACTCTTCCTAGATTTGTATACACAATACTTGATGTTGATAATTTTACTTAGGTGTAAAATCTCTCCAAAAAGCGGTCAGTTCGGCGCATATCTCTGTCCGGTCAGCACGTGGTGCACGAGCTGGGCAGTATCATCGCTGACCGTGGCCCACTGAGAACGATATAGGCAATCAGCTTCGCCACTTTCTCTGGCGAACGTATTTCCTTCTTCGGCTTATGCTTGCGGCACGGGAGGTCGCCTGGGGTAGCGCAGAATTTGGTGGCAATATTTTCATGGGCCAGCATCAATATTGACTTGAGGAATGACAGCCGAGATTAGACGTGAATGCCCAATACTCTTGTCGCACTTGACTATGCCAGCGGCGCAGTTGGGCAGGGAAAATAGCGGGCATATGATACACTCATATGTTCTAAATCGCCGCCGATATTCCTACTTTTGGGTCACCTTACAGCGGCCAGACGAAAAGTATGGTCGGAACCGCAACACAGATAACGATCAATTCCAGTGGCAAGCCCATACGCCAGTAATCGCCAAACCTGTACCCGCCCGGCCCCATGATAATGGTGTTATTCTTGTGGCCAATCGGGGTCAGAAAGGCACATGAAGCCGCCACCGCGACCGCCATCAGATAGGTGTCGGGGTTTGTGCCGGTTGCAGCTGCAATCGACATTGAGATAGGCGCGGCGATCAGCGTTGTCGCCACATTGTTTAAAAAGTCCGAGAGCGTCATTGTCACAACCATCAATGCGACCAGCGAAACCCATGCCGGATAATCAGCGGTCAGGGTAACGATTTGGGTGGCAATAAGTTCGGCCCCCCCAAAATGCTCAAATGCTTCAGCCAAGGGGATCAGGCTGGCAAGCAGAACGATGACTTTCCACTCTACCGATGTATAAACCTCGCGCCCATTAACAAGACCAAGGGCGACGTAAGCGATAACAGCACCACCAAGGGCAACCGATAGGGGGGCAAGCCCAAGAACCGTACACGCGATTGCCAGCATGAACACCCCGATGGACAACCCAGCCTTGCGACGTTGCACTACTTCGGTTTTGCGACCCTCAAGCGGAAGCACACCCAGCCACTCAGCGGCGGCATCAACACTGTCGGGCGTTCCTAACAAAAGCAAAACGTCACCAGCGCGGATCGTCAACAGGCGCACGCGATCTTGAAAACTTTTCCCACTGCGCGCGACACCCAAAAGCGTAACCGAATGACGCGACAAAAGTTTTAAGCTGCGGGAGGTCCGGTCCTGTATGCGCGCGCCGTCTGGCACGATGGCTTCCAATAAGGTTAAGCCCGGCGCCACAACGCCGCCTTCGTGTTTTTCAGACCCCGCGAATTCAAGCCCCGCCTGCCCCATAAAGGCCTCAATGGATTTTGGCTCACCCTCAACAACTAAAAAATCACTGGCGCGCAGCTCTTCCTGACGCGCAAGGCCCAAAATACGTTTGCCGCGACGCACCAAACCCAGAATATGAACATCGACATCATTTGCATTCGGATAAAGGTCCTCGACCACCATGCCGTCCTCTAATGCCTGCTCGCCAATCCGGAGTTCGGCCACGTACCGGCCCATGCTGACCGCCTTTTCCGTATCTAGCAGCGATGTTTTTGATGGCAATAACCGCCAGCCGATCAGCGACACAAAAGTGATCCCGGCAATCGCGACAACAAGCCCGACGGGCGCGAAATCAAACATCCCGAACGGCTCGCCCAACGCTGTCCGGCGGTATTCGGATATTACGATATTTGGTGGCGTCCCGATCAGCGTGATCATGCCACCAAGAATTGTCGCGAATGAAAGTGGCATCAAGGTCTGCCCGACGGCACGTTTTGCCTTTTTTGCGGCATCAATATCAAGCGGCATCAAAAGCGCTAGGGCTGCAACATTATTAATGATTGCCGACAAACCGGCCGCAAGTGCTGCGATGATGGCAATATGCCAAGGCAGCGGTCGATCCGGATCGATGAGCTTTGAGGCAACAAGCTCAACCGCCCCTGATGACGACAGCCCCCGACTGACGATAAGAACCAGCGCAATGATGCCAACAGCCGAATGCCCAAATCCTGAGAAAACATCTTCGGTTGGCACCAACCCCAGCGTGGCCGCAATGATCAAGGCGCTAAAGGCAACAAGATCGTATCGAATACGCCCCCAAATAAGAAATAAGAAGACAAGGCCAAGGAGTATAAAAATTTGTATTAATTCAATTTGCATTGCTAGACCTTAACGGAGTTTTGGCAAAACGGAAATGTTGTTTTTGGACAGTCCATTTCACGCGGTCACTTGACCCAAAAACGCTGATGACGGACCGTAATTTTGTTGGCATTGCGGCTCGAATTCACGCGAGGTCTTCGAATTGTCGAGATGAACGATTTTATCAACGTTAGGCTGCGCACCGCGCTGTATCCTGACGGGGCAGAAGACGCCGAAATCCTGACTAAATTTTTAGTCATGTTGAGCCGGAGACCGGCTTACCGGCAATCGAAGTAAGTATTTTTCAAGCCAATACAGCCCTGAGATTCGTTCAGTTTGGGCCTGACTTATCAGCTTTTATCGGCGAAATGAAACGACGAAAGTTTTTGCGGAGTTGGAAAAACGCACAGTTCAAGATTTACTATTGATCACCTAGGTCACGCAACTGACGGTTTTCAGGTTCGCGCTAATGACAATGATATCTGCCATGCTTCCAACCTGAATTTTGCCAATTGATCCTCCGAGTTTTATCAACATGGCGGGGTTGCTTGTCGCCATTCGCAGTACAGTTTCTAACGGTTGTCCAACCTTCTGAACCATATTCCGAACCTCTTCCAGCATCGTAATATGCGCGCCCGCCAGTGAACCTTCGCTGTTGATCAGCCGTCCGTTCTCAAGCTTTATTTTATTGCCGTACAGCATAAATTCATCTGAACCGCCCACCGTGGGCATGGCGTCTGTCACCAAAATCATACGATCAGCCACTGGTCGCGCCCGCGTCGCTAACCCCAGCAGCCCTAGATCAACGTGAAAACCATCCGCGATAATCGAACAATATCGGTCGCTATTAATGGCCGTGCCGACAACATTCAAATCCCGATTTTCGATCTGCGACATGGCGTTGAACAGATGGGTGAAAAGCTGAGCGCCCTCTGCCACGGTTTGTTTGGTGGTTTCGGCATTGGCGTTTGAATGCCCGATGGAAACAACCACGCCCATCTCAACCAGCCGGGCGACTTCGCCCTTTTTCATCATTTCTGATGCAACAGTCATCAGCACCGGAATATTTCGGCTCCGCAGTTTTGTAACCTGCGTCAGCGAGTGATCATCAAAAGGGCGAATCCAACGGCTTTTGTGGGTGCCGCGTCGTTCAATTGCGATATGCGGCCCCTCAATATGGATGCCCGCAATGCCCATTGTGCCATAATTTTCCATAATGGTATCACAAGTAGCGGTCAATACGTCGGGGCTGTCGGTTATAACAGTCGGGAGCCAATGCGTCGTACCGGCCTGCCGCAGCGCCGTTGAAATTTTCGCAAGCCCTGCCTTGTTTGGCTGGTTATTAAACAATACATCCGCGCCACCATTAACCTGAATATCAAAAAATCCTGGGCAAATTATGCCGTCAAAACTCTGTTTTTTAGCATTTATGGGCATTTCAGATTGCGGTAAAATCGCGGTGATAATGCCCTCCTTAATCTGAATTGCATGATTGTCCAGCAGGGAAAACCCGTTAAAAATTTGCGGGGCACAAAGCCAAGTATCTGACATAACTTTCATGTTTTCAGCCCTTTTCCACGTTAAAAAAGTACGGCGCCAACGCCAGTTGTATCTCGGCCAAAATGCGTGATTGGGTGGCCGAATATCCCCGCGCGATCAAGGCTTCTGTACGTTCCCGATTTCTGAAACAGAAAAATTGATCCCAGACAGGTTCAGAAATCTCGGCTGTTTCCACACGTTCCATCAGGTCCTTAACGGCCTGTTGCGCAGCCGGTTGTGTCCAATAATACCGTATTCGGTCGGCATAAGAATAGTGTCGCAACCATTTTTGGTTGCTGTCGGTGCCATGATAATGCGACCGCCAATGCACGGGGTTTTCCTGCATCAGCGTCTCCATAACCTCAGAAAGACGGGATGGCGTTTGCGGCAGCATCGCCACAGCCATATCCAGCGCATAAACCGCTTTACGATAGGCAAATGTCAGCGCCGGGCCAACCTTGTGTATTGCAAACCCCATTTTGGCGAGGTCAATATAAGCCTGCGGATGTTGGTAGTCTGTTGAGTGGGCCTCAAAACAAACACCATCAAATTGGTTAATTGCAGCCCGTAAATCTGGGTTTCCACCAGCAGGTAAATGGTCGATATGATCGGCTGAAAACTCCACCCCCGGCTGCACAACCAAAGCTACGATACGTGATTTGGCATCAGATAGGCCCAGCGTGTCAAACGCTTCGAAATGCTTTTGCAGGGTAATTTTTGCAGCTTGCGGGTCGGTCGGCTGCAAGGCAGCCACCTCCGCTTCACGCGCGCCGCCCGGCGGGGGCACTTCGGTACCAACTATATAGGAAAGGGTTTCAGGGGCATCGGTCGCCCGTTCACAAATCGCCGCCAGACGTGCGGCGCGGCTGGCGCTAAGATCATCGTCGACCTGAGCGGGTTCGCCAGCACAACCTTCCGAACAATCGAGATGAATCTTTGTGAAACCGGCCCGCACATATTCAGCCACCAAAATCTCGGCTTTGGTCATCGCCGCATCAGCGGATTGACCGCGCCAAACTTGCGGGCCTAAGTGATCACCGCCAAAAATAATCCGAGCGGTATCGAACCCGATGCGATCAGCAATTTCCGTAACAAACGCCACAAAATCAGCGGGGCGCATGCCGGTATACCCACCATCCTGATTAACCTGATTGCTGGTGGCCTCAATGATAATCGGCTGGCCCAGCTCCTGCGCTAATAACAGCGAGGCCAACAGAACATCAGGATGTGCCGAGCAAACAGACGGAAGCGCTTTTACGGTCCCCGCTCGATTCTGGTCGATGATTTGTCGCAAAATATCGGTCATTTCCCCGCTCTTTCCCTAATCGCTAAAAGTGCAGCGCCACGCGTGCCGCTGCTATCACCAAACGCAGCGGGCACGATTTTTGGTACATCAGTGCCGCGCAAACCTTTGGCCACAACATCGGCATGAATCAATTTGGCCACACCGGGAATATTCGACAGCCCGCCACCCAAAACAATGCAGTCGGGGTCAATCGTCAGCTGCAGAACCCCGACCAGTTCAGCGATGATATTCGACCATATTTGCAAAACCTGCTGTGCGTTCGCATCATTACGTGCCGCCAATTTCGGCGCCGGAACCGGTTTTCCAATAATCATATTCGCCAAGTGTTGCATCCCTGGCCCCGCGCCGAGCGTTTCATAACACCCGTGCCGCCCACAG
>JAESRG010000214.1 GCA_016764785.1 Paracoccaceae bacterium | reverse complement strand
TGCCATGACCGTGGATATCGCGATGGGCGGGTCTACCAATACGGTGCTGCATCTTCTTGCGGCGGCGGAGGAAGGGGAAATCGGCTTCACCCTGGAGGATATTGATCGGCTAAGCCGCGGCGTTCCTCATCTGTGTAAAGTCGCGCCGAGTATCCAGACCTATCATATGGAGGATGTCCATCGCGCTGGTGGTATTATGGCTTTGCTCGGCGAGCTTTCCCGTGCTGATCTGCTGCATACCGATTGCCCGACCGTTCATTCCCCGAGTATGGCCGAGGCCATTGAGCTTTGGGACGTGGTCAATACCCGCAGTAATACGGTGCAGGAATTCTACCGCGCCGGACCCGGCGGCGTCCGGACGACACAAGCCTTCAGTCAGGAAAAACGCTATCCCAGCCTTGATACAGACCGGGTTAATGGTTGTATCCGATCAAAGGAGCATGCGTATTCGCAAGATGGCGGCCTTGCAGTGCTCTATGGGAACATCGCCCTGGATGGCTGTATCGTGAAGACCGCTGGTGTTGATGAGGGCAACCTGGTTTTCTCCGGTCCGGCGCGTATCTTCGAAAGTCAGGATACGGCCGTTGAAGGTATTCTGAGCGATAAAGTGAAGGCCGGGGATGTTGTTATAATCCTCTATGAAGGGCCGAAAGGCGGTCCCGGCATGCAGGAAATGCTCTATCCAACGTCCTATTTGAAGTCGAAGGGCCTCGGTAAGGCCTGCGCGTTGCTGACAGACGGACGGTTCTCTGGCGGAACGTCCGGTCTGTCGATTGGCCATGTGTCGCCTGAAGCCGGCGAAGGCGGCGCCATCGGGCTGGTGGAAGAAAACGATATCATCGATATTGATATCCCGAACCGGACCGTCAATTTGCGGATATCCGACGAAGAGTTGGCCGCACGTCGAGCCCGCATGGATGCAAAAGGCGAGGCCGCATGGCTGCCAACCGAAATCCGCCCCCGCAAAATCACCACGGCACTCCGTGCCTACGCCGCCCTCACCACCAGCGCCGCCCGCGGTGCGGTGAGGGACGTGGACCAGCTGAAGCGGTAGGGGACACTCCTCATCTAACGAAAAAGCCCGTCCAGGATTTTGGTGGGCTTTTGTTGTGGAAAATCGACGCAACGATTAGTTTTTCACTTCAATTCAACTATATTGCGACATAATGAGCGAGTAACCTAGCTATTCTCCGACAATTCAATCCATATCGGAGTATGGTCGGAGGGGCGTTCCTGGCCGCGGGGGGCTTTGTCGATGCCGACATTCTCCAGTCGATCGGTCGCTTGCGAGGAGAGGAGGAGATGGTCGATACGGATGCCATTGTCCTTGGGCCATGCCCCGCGCTGATAATCCCAATAGGTGTAATTTACGTCCGGCGTGAAGGTGCGGTAGGCATCTGCATATCCCATGTTGAGAAGTTGCCGGAACTTGTTACGGCTCTCAGGCCGGGTGAGCGCGTCGCCCTCCCAGGCTTTGGCATCATAACAATCCTCATCCTGTGGGATCACGTTATAGTCGCCGGTGAGTACTGTCGGCTCCTCCAACGTTAGCAAATATCTGGCGCGCGCAATCAGACGGTCCATCCATTCAAGCTTATAGGGGAATTTTTCCGTCTCCACCGGATTGCCATTGGGCAGGTAAATGGAGGCAATGCGCACATTATTGATGGTGGCTTCCATATACCGTGCCTGTTCGTCTTCGTCATTGCCGGGCAGGCGGCGCATAACGTCTTCCATCGGGTATTTGGAGAGAATGGCGACACCATTATAGGTTTTTTGCCCGTGGGTCTCGACATTATAGCCGAGATCCTCGATTTCCTCCCTCGGGAAGGCGTCGTCAATGCCTTTGAGTTCCTGCAGGCAGAGGACATCAGGGGCGGCGTCTTTCAGGTAGTCCACCAGGCGCGGTAGCCGTGCTTTCACTGAATTGACGTTCCAGGTCGCAATTTTCATCTCAAAACCCCAATAAAAAAGCCCAAGTGAGCCTTGAGCTTTTTTCTAGCATCTTTGCCGTGTCGATCAAACGGCAAATGAGGATCCGCAGGAACAGGAAGCCGTTGCATTGGGGTTCTTGATCTGGAACGAGGCGCCAATCAGATCGCTGACATAGTCGATTTCCGATCCGGCAAGATAGAGCAGAGAAATCTGGTCTACCAGTAGGGTCGCGCCATTATTGACGACAGCCACATCATCGGGGTTTTGGGTGTCTTCCAGATCGAAACTATACTGAAAACCCGAACAGCCGCCGCCGTTCACCGCAACGCGCAGCATTTTTTTGTCCGAGTTCATTTCCTCGACAATTACATTGATCCTGTCTGCGGCAGATTCTGACAGCTTGATCGGTGGATCTATGGATTCATTTGCAAGCATTACGGTTTCGTTCCTCAAAATAAAGGACATATGCCTTTATCATATAGATTATATACTCAATGATGTATTAACCCTAAGCCTATTTGTCAATTTACCGACCCGGAAAAGTTTCCTTACTCATGTCAATTAGCTATGTCGTTTATGCTGAACAAGCCCTGAATACAGCGGTAGACGGGATTAATTTCACAAATAACGCGGCAAAATTACAATTTACCGCAGATTTATTTCTAAAACCCCCGAAAGTCGATGCCTGGGGTGATCTCTCGACAAATGCCGCTATCCTATTGAAATCACAACTAAACATACCCCTGGAAGACGCGGCAAAACCGTTTTTGGCGGCCTTTGCCGGGTTGAAAGCAGTTAATCCGGTGAATTTGACCACAACTGGTTATATCAACCTGATTTTCAAGCCTTCCTATTGGCATGAACAGCTGCCGCTCCTGTTAAAAAATGCGGAAAAATATGGGATGGACCTTGGGCTGGAGCGGGCCCGCAGGGTCAATATCAGGTTGCCAGCGCAAAAAGACGATCTTGTTGGCGCCAGGGAGCAGGCCAACGCGGATGTACTTGAGAGGCTCGCCGCTCTCGCCGGTTGGCAGGTTCAAAAATCTGAAAACCAGGTTCGGGACCTTGAAGGTATTTCTTTTGAGATCGCCGCCGCCAAATGTACGGCATCGGGTGTCCGCTTCGCCCTTCTTGCCAATTCGCCAGCGTTCGCCCTGTCTTTCAGCCATAATTTGGCCATGGACAAGACCTATAATAACCCGGTTTTCAGCATTCCTTACGCGCTTGCGACTTTGGACAAATTAATTGCGGGGTTTGATAACGAGCAACCTGATGCACCTGATTTAACGGTTCTTGATGCCGCGTTGGAGTTAAAACTGGCGAAATTGCTTTGCGACTGGCCTTTGACTGTGACGAAGGCATTGGAAAAGGAGGATGTTTTATATCTCACTTCTTTCCTGCAGGACGTTTCCTTGCTATTTTTCCGTTTAAGAGATCAGGTGCGCCCTGTTTCTTCGTCGTACCTGCATGATGAAAGAGCGGCAGGCGCACGCGTTTATTTGTTGAAGGCCGTCCGGTTGGTCTTGCAAAGAGGGTTGGATGTGCTGGGCATATCCGTAAATAAGGAGTTTGAGTAGTGGCTGGCAATGATTTTCGCGAAGATGACTTTTATGATGGCGAGGACGAACCGCGTATGAGCCGGGGGAAAGTGATCATGGCCGTTCTTGCGGTTCTGATCGTCGCGGGATTCGGAACAGGTATCTGGTACGCCTACGATCAGGGCGTCAAAAAGGGTGTTCAGTTGGCACCGCCGATCATCAGCGCCGACACATCAGCGGTGAAAGAAAAGCCGGAAGATCCGGGCGGCATGGATATTCCGCATCAGGACAAGCAGGTTTTTGGGGTCTTGAAGTCCGGGAATGGCAGCGAAAAGGTGGAAAAACTGATGGCGCCGCCAGAGGAGGCCAAGGACGATCCGGCATCCGTTGCGACGACCACACCTGGCGAGGAAACAGCGGAAAAGGTCACAGAAAAGGCCTCAGAAAAGGTTACCGAAAACCTACTACCAAAAGTCACTGAAGCGACTTCACCGGTAACAGAGCCCGCAAAAACCATAACGGTTGTTCCGGCGGATAAACCAGCTCCGGCGGTTGAAGAGAAAGTCGCGGCGAAAGCGCCGGCTCCAACGCCGAAAGTCAAATCTGCCGTCGCAACGGGGCCGCTTTATCGGGTGCAGCTCGGGTCATTCCGGACCAAGGATGCTGCCGAAAAGCAGTGGCAAACCTTGCGGTCAAAATACGGCTCGCTGTTAAGCGCTGTCAAATATCGCGTGCAGGATGTCGCGGTGAAGGACAAGGGGACGTTTCACCGGCTGCAGGCAGGGACCTATAAAAGCCGGGCCAGCGCCAATAAACTTTGTGATGCTTTGAAAGCCAAGAAGCAGGATTGCCTCGTTGTCTCTGGCTGAACTTGCCGCTTGCAAGGCGTTGATTGTCGGCTGCGCTGGATTAAAGCTTTCTGATGAGGAAGCTGATTTCTTTGCCGAGCAGCAGCCCTACGGATTTATCCTGTTTGCCCGGAATGTCGATACGCCTGAACAGGTTCGAACGCTGGTCACGGATCTCCGGCGTGCCGTCGGGCGTATGGACGCGCCGGTCCTGATTGATCAGGAAGGGGGGCGGGTTCAACGACTTCGCGGCCCTCACTGGTTTGAAGCCTCTCCGTTCGGGTTCTTTGGCGCATTATACGGGTCGGACCCCGATCGGGCGGAAGCGGCGCTGGTCTTAACGGCGCGGTTGATCGCTGCGGACCTGTCGGATCTTGGCATTACCGTCAATTGCACCCCATGTCTTGACCTCAGCTTGCCCGAAACGGCGTCGGCCATTGGCGATCGGGCCTTTGCCGCAGATCCTGCAATCGTTGCCCGTCTTGGCGCTATTGTTGCGGATGAAATGGCGGCGGCCGGGATTATGCCGGTGATCAAGCATATGCCGGGTCACGGGCGTGGCTCAGTTGACAGTCACCACGAATTACCGACAGTTTCCGCCTCGCTTGATCAATTGAGGATGACTGATTTTATGCCGTTTATGGCGCTGTCCCATCTGCCTTGGGGGATGACCAGCCATATTGTTTTCGACCAAATTGATCGAGACCATCCCGCGACGCAATCAGCCATTATCATTGACGAGGTTATTCGCGGCGCCATTGGTTTTGAGGGCCTCTTGCTCACTGATGATTTGAATATGAACGCGCTCTCCGGCGGCTTGCCCGAACGCGCTGAACGGGCGCTGGAGGCGGGCGTTGATATTGTGCTGCATTGCTCCGGAAAACTCCCTGAAATGCGTGATATTGCCCCTATGTGCCCAATGTTGAGTACGGCAGCTCTGGCACGTATTGCAGTAAGCGATGATATATTCAGCCGAAAAACGCTTAAGTATGATACTGCGGAAGATCAGGCGCGTTTGAGTGTTCTGCTTGCAGATTTTAAGGACTAAATTGTGGATATTGCCAATATTATTTACCAGATCTCAATCTGGACTATTCCGGCACTCCTGGCCATTACCCTGCATGAAGCAGCCCATGGTTACGTTGCCTTAAAGCTCGGCGATGATACGGCGGCACGGCAGGGCAGGGTGACATTCAACCCGCTTAAACATATCGATATGATGGGCACCGTGATTATT
>JAESRG010000213.1 GCA_016764785.1 Paracoccaceae bacterium | reverse complement strand
CGGTGGGCTCAATGCCCACCGTCAGCGAAAACTGCTTACATACGGACAAGCTTTTCGTAGTCTTCAGCGATCTCTCGAGCCAACTCTCCGACTTCAAACATGTATTCGCCGATCTGTCCAACAGGTGTCACCTCAGCCGCAGTGCCGGTTAGCCAGCATTGTTCGAATCCGACAAGTTCGTCGGCCATTATATGGCGTTCCACCACCTCAATGCCTTTTTTCTGCAACATGCCAATCACAGTCTGACGTGTAATTCCGTTCAAAAATGCATCTGGCAAAGGCGTATGCACTACACCATCTTTGACAAAAAAGATGTTGGCGCCCGTCGCCTCGGCCACAAAACCGCGATAGTCATACATCAGCGCATCTGAACAGCCTTTGGCCTCAGCCGCATGTTTGGACATGGTGCAAATCATATAAAGGCCTGCCGCTTTGGCAAAGCACGGAATGGTCAGCGGATCAGGGCGGCGCCATTTGGAAATATCCAGCTTGGCACCTTTGTATTTGGCGTCGCCATAATATGCACCCCACTCCCACACAGCCACGGCCATACGCACAGGGTTGGCCGCCGCTGCGACACCCATGTCCGACCCAGCACCACGCCACGCAACAACCCGCACATACGCATCTGTCAGGTTATTCGCCTTAAGCGCCGCGTATTTCGCCGCCTCGATCTCGGCAACGGTATAGGGGATCGGCATGTCCATATACTCACCGGACTTCAATAGCCGTTCGGAGTGCAATTCGGACTTAAATATCTTGCCATTATAGCAGCGCTCACCTTCAAAAACCGACGATGCATAGTGCAGCGCATGGGTGAGAATATGCACATTTGCCTCGCGCCACGGCACCATTTCGCCGTCTAGCCAGATAAATCCGTCACGGTCATCATATGCATCAGCCATCGTCATTTCCTTACTATCTTTCCTAAAGTTGCGTAATATAACATATAAACGACAGTTAATTACGCCTATTGGGGATTTTGCTATCATTTCGGTCTTGGAAAGTCAACAAGGCTGACATATATTGTGAACATCTTAAAAAGGATCAGATAATGCAAAACGCGCCATTGACCCGCAGCACGCCACGATCCGAGCAGTTGCTTTTTTTAACCGATGACCAGATTCGCCAAGGCATCGAAATGTTATTTTTCGCCTATCGTGATTTCACCGGCCACCCCGATAAAATTCTTGAAAATTATGACTATGGCCGTGCCCATCATCGCGTCATTCATTTTGTAAACCGCAAACCCGGTTTAACAGTAAACGAATTACTGGATATTCTGGGCGTGACCAAACAATCCCTGAACCGCGTATTGCGCCAATTGGTTAACGACGGGCTGATTGATAGTCGGGTTGGCAAACAAGATCGGCGGCAACGAAACCTGTTTCTGACTGAAACCGGCACCGCGCTGGAAAAGGAACTGTCGGAGGTGCAGCGCAAACGCATGCGGCGCGCATATTCAGCTGCCGGCCCCGAAGCGGTACAGGGCTTTCGCACCGTGCTGGAATCCATGATCGACCCTGATATATCAACGCGTATGATGAACATGCTTCGGGGGGACACACCATGAATATCGACCCAGATGGCGCACATATCCTGATCATTGACGACGATGAACGTATCCGAACTCTTTTGGCTAAGTTCATGATGAAACACGGATATCTGGTTTCAACCGCACGCGATGCAGCACATGCACGGCGGTTATTACTGGGGCTGGAATTCGATTTGCTGATCATCGACGTGATGATGCCCGGCGAAGACGGCTTTGCCCTTACCCGTGATTTACGTCTATCACTGACCACCCCGATTATGCTGCTCACCGCCCGCGGCGAGGCCGAGGACCGGATTAAGGGATTGGAGGCTGGCGCAGACGATTATCTGCCCAAACCGTTTGAGCCTCAGGAACTGTTGCTGCGAATCAATGCCATATTAAGGCGGGTGCCCAAAGATCTCTCGAAACCCACGCCGCCGCGCACCCTGCATATGGGTGGATTTCGGTATGACATTACCCGCAGTGAGCTGTGGCAGGGCGAAAAAACTGTGCGCCTGACCGCGACCGAGGCCGCGCTGATGCGGGTATTCGCCGCCAGCCCAAACAATGCTGTGTCTCGAAAACGTCTGGTTGAGGAACTGGGCCAAGGCGACAGCAGCGCCAACGAGCGGGCGATAGATGTGCAAATCACACGATTACGTCGCAAAATTGAGATCGATCCGAAACAACCAAGGTATCTGCAAACCGTGCGCGGTGCGGGCTATATGTTGGCGCCAGACTAATTAAAACCATCATCGACCTTGACCAAACCTGAATCAGCATTACATTCAAGTTATGATATGTATTCAGGAGACCACAGATGTCAGATAGTTTTTCCATAGACGTCACCCTTTCGGGTGACATTGATTCGGTAATTGAACAGGTTACCGACGCCCTCAAGGCCGAAGGGTTTGGTATATTAACCCGCATCGACGTACACACGGTATTAAAAACCAAAATCGACGTTAATTTCCGCCCCTACACTATTCTGGGTGCCTGCAATCCGGTGCTTGCGCATCGCGCAATCAGCGCCCGTGCAGATGTCGGGCTAATGCTGCCGTGCAATGTAACGGTTGAGCAAAGCGGTGATGGCTGTCTGGTGCGGTTCATTGACCCACTGGCGATGATGACCTTTGGCGATCTGGGCGAAAACGAGACATTACGGCAGGTGGGCAGCGAAGCCGCCGTGAAAATCCGGAATGCTGCGGCAGCATTGGGATAATGAAAATCGCAACCGGTTACTCCCGCACCCAGATCACCCTTCATTGGACAATTGCCGCACTGATTATTGCGCAATTTGTTGGGCATGAAGGCATTGTGGCCAGTATGACTGCGTTTGAGCGTGGCACCGAGGTAGGTGCCACCGACCTGATTCTGACCCGGATGCATGTTATTTTTGGCGCGGTCATTCTGCTGCTGGCAATCTGGCGGTTGGTCTTACGTCTGACCCGAGGCGCACCTGCTGCACCAGACGGTGAAGCAGGTATTTTGAAAATAATTGCGGCCGGCACGCATGTCGTGCTGTACGCGGTGATTTTTCTGATGCCCATTTCAGGCCTGCTGACATGGTTTGTCAGCGCGGAAACCTATGGGATAGGACACGAAATCGGCAAGGTAGTCATGTTGTTGATCGTGCTTTTGCACACCGTTGGCGCGCTTTATCATTGGCTTTTCCTGAAAAGCGGCGTAATGCAGCGCATGTTTCGGGCGGGCTAATCAGGTCATCCCGGGTTTTGTGACAACCCCACGGGATGACAAAAATGATACTGGTCGGCGGCGAAAATCTTATTGATTTCATTCAAGAAAATGGCGGTGACGGTTATCCGCTTTATCGCGCCATTCCCGGCGGGTCGCCCTATAATATCGCGAAAGCGCTGTCGCGTCAGGGGGCTAAAACCGGTTATTTAACGCCGATTTCTGACGACACACTTGGTGCTTTGCTGGCCGAGGGCATCACAGATGACAACCTAACCCTGCTATCACCACGTTCAACGCTGCCCACTTCGCTGGCGGTTGTATCGCTGGTTAACGGGCAAGCCGCCTATCAGTTTTATCGGCATGGCACCGCAGAACGCGACCTGACGCTGGCATCCCTACACGCTGCAATTCCGGCAGAAACCACGGGGTTCAACATCGGATCGCTGGCAATCACCGATGGAACAGACGCCGATGCCTGGACCGAAGCCTGGATCGGCGCGCATAATGATGGTATTTTCACCTCGATCGACCCCAATATCCGCGCGCCATTTATCAAAGACCGTGACGGCTATCTGGCGCGTCTGACGCGGATGTTGAAACATGCCGATATGATTAAGCTCAGCGATGAAGACATCGCTTGGATCACCCCCGATCAGCCGATTGAAGACGCTGCAAAGGCAATGTTTGACCAATCATCAGCCGCCCTGCTGGTGCTCACCTTGGGTGCTGAGGGCGCAATTGGATTTACCAAAGACGGTACAGTGCGTATTGCACCGGTTGCGGTGCCTGATTTGAAAGATACCGTCGGTGCGGGCGACACATTCATGGGCACATTGCTGGCGCAGGTTTCAGCGCGCGGATTGATGACAAAAGGCGCGCTGGCAAAAGCGCCTCCGAACGACATCCGCGCCATTCTGGAAACCGCCGCCAAAGCTGCCGCGATCAACTGCGGTCGGGTTGGCTGCAACCCGCCCTATTTGAACGAGCTGTAACAACGGCATCTCTTGAAGAACCCGATGGCGCAGCCGAGGGCCTAGCCCAAAGGGAGGTTGGTTCTTTGCGAAAGCAAAGATGCCACGGACTGCGGGAGAGCGCGATTTTGACACAAGGAGGGCTCCCGCCCGTTTAGCAATCCTGACCGGATTACAAAACAGTTGGGCGTGGCCTCGCCTAGGGCTCGGCGGTTACAACCAGTCGCGTAGAATTGGAATCAGCGGAATGTCAGCCGCGGGCATCGGGTAATCGCGCAATGCATTGGCGCGGACCCATTTCAACACCTGCCCCTCGCGGGGTGTGGGGGTGCCTTGCCATTTTCGACAAGCAAACAACGGCATAAGCAAATGGAAATTATCGTAAGAATGGCTGGCGAAAGTCAAGGGCGCCAAGCAGCTTTCCCACGTATCAATGCCCAGCTCTTCTTGCAATTCGCGGATCAGCGCGACCTCGGGCGTTTCACCAGGTTCGACTTTACCGCCTGGAAACTCCCACAGCCCAGCCATGGATTTACCCTCAGGACGTTGTGCCAACAACACACGTCCATCAGGATCAATCAGCGCCACGGCTGAAACCAGCAAGGTTTTCATGACCGATAATCAGCATTAATGGTGATATACTGATGGGTTAAATCGCAGGTCCATGCAGTGGCCATGCCGCTGTCTAGCCCCAGATCTACGGCAATCACGATCACATCGTTCAGCATATAATCTGCGCCAGCCTGTTCGGTATAACCCGGCGAAACCCAGCCGTTTTCGGCCACTAAAATATCGCCAAAATGAATCGAAATCCGGTCACGGTCTGCGCGTTCACCCGACTTGCCAATCGCCATCACTACGCGGCCCCAGTTGGGGTCTTCGCCCGCCACCGCCGTTTTCACCAACGGTGAATTGGCAATCGACATGGCAACTCGGTGCGCGGCCCCGTCAGAGTTTGCGCCCGTCACACGTACCTCAATCAGCTTGGTGGCCCCTTCGCCATCGCGCGCAACTTGTTGCGACAGGTTCGACATGACCTCAGCCAACGCTTTGCTGAACGCTGGCAGGCGCGGGTCGGTTTCTTTAGCAATGATCGGCATGTCTGCCTTGCCGGTCGCCGCCAAAAGCAGCGTATCAGAGGTTGATGTATCGCTATCAACAGTAATGCAATTAAACGTTTTGGCGTTTTGCAGCCACAAAGTGCGCTGCAACAAAGGTTGCGAGATTTTCACATCGGTAAAGATATACACCAGCATCGTCGCCATATCTGGCGCGATCATCCCCGAGCCTTTGGCAAAGCCAGCAATATTCACCGTCACCCCGTCAAAATCGACAGAGATACTTGCGCCCTTGGCAAAAGTGTCGGTCGTCATGATGGCATTGGCGGCTGCCTCTGCATCATTTGGAGACAGCCCTGCCTTGAGGTCGGAAATTTTGTCGATGATTCGCCCATGGGGCAACGGCTCACCTATGACGCCGGTTGACGACGTGAACACGTTGTCCATCGACAGACCG
>JAESRG010000212.1 GCA_016764785.1 Paracoccaceae bacterium | reverse complement strand
GATCATTGGTAAAGTCTCTTGGGTTCCACGTATGAAACTCAATTAACTCATTACGAATAGCTCGGCCTGTCACCCCATACTTTTGCGCTTGGTCTTTTGACCCAAGGCTATTGTCCACCAGGTCTATTCGTCGCTGGCATCACTCTTCGGCGCTGTGCTGATCCGCAAAAGCGAATAGATAGGGCAAAAGGTGAAAACGGCTGTGAGCAGTAAAATACCGCCAACAAGAATGCCGACCCAGCCAAAGCTGCCGATATAGCCCATATAGCCCATCACAAACAGCGCCATGCCGAATAAAATACGCAGACCGCGGTCCAGTGATCCTAAATTTGCATTAAATTTCATTATCGTCCCCAATTCCGTAAATCGCTCCGGATAACATTTTTTAGCCGGAACATTGTTTGATTAATATTGCTCGTGGAGTGAGAGGGTAGGCGAAAAAATACTGATTTACAATGCCTTACAGGATATACGGTATATATTGAATGTGAAAAGACGCGCGCTCAGATACCGAATAAGAACGCGCGCAGCTAAAAAAGTAAAAAATCAGCAGATAATATGCGCAAACGACCCGCTGACATTCCCTCGAATATGGCCGATATCGTCCAATGAATTCGATAGTGAATTTGACGCTGCAAACAGATGTCCAGTGTTCGACTGCGCGGTAATGCACGCATAGTGAAACTCATGCCCTTTAAGGTATTGCCCTTGCAACGGGCCAGCAAGGACCGTCAGATTACGATACCCAAGATGTAATTTTCGCTCAGAAAAGCTGGTCGAAACCGGCAGTAAGCCCAGCATTTTATGGGTGATACCTTTGGCATCGGTCAAATGCTCTCCCAACATCATATACCCGCCGCACTCCCCGTAAATGACGGCAGTTGCCGCGCGCATCGCAGCCTTAAAGCGTTGATTCCCGGCAAGGCGGCCCGCATAAAGTTCTGGGTATCCCCCCGGAAGAAAAATCGCGTCAGCAGACGGATCGGGGATTTGATCAAGTAGCGGCGAGAAAAACGATATTTCAGCACCAGCTTGTCGCCACCCCGCCAACATGTGCGGATACGAAAACGCAAAAGCAGCATCGCGAGCAACCGCAATACGTTGACCCAAGGGGGGTAACCCAGCGGTTTTCGGGGCATTTGCAATCGGGGCGGCGATATTAATTAGCTGATCAAGGTCTACGTTTGCCGCCAACAATGCGGCGGCTTTTTGAATGAAAGCTTCTAACACGTGATCTTCTTGCGCCTGCACCAATCCCAAATGCCGTGATGGCCAAGCAAGATCGGTGGTCCGAGGGATCGCGCCCAGTACTGGCACGCCTGTTGTCTGAATGGCCGCTTCCAACATATCTTTATGACGGGCTGAACCAACCTGATTAAGAATAACGCCTGCGATTTTCACACCGCTGTGAAAGCCCGCCAAACCGGCGACAACGGCCGCTGCAGTTTGCGCCTGTTTACTGGCATCCAACACCAGAATAACCGGCAGCGATAAAGTTTCGGCCAAATCCGCGACCGAACCTCTGCCCAGCGGATCACCAGCATCAGGCGCGCCATCAAACAGGCCCATGGCACCCTCAATCAGCAACAAATCGCCAGCTTGCCCATGGGCCAAGCCGCGCAATTGCGCGGGTTGCATGGCCCAGGCATCCAGATTGACACATGCCGCACCGCTTGCAGCTTGATGAAACGCGGGGTCAATATAATCGGGGCCGGATTTGGCACTGACAACGTCAATCCCGCGATTCCGAAAGGCCCGCAGCAAACCCAGTGTAATCATAGTTTTTCCAGCGCCAGAACTTGGTGCTGCAATGATAAATCCGTTGCTCATGTCAGGTCTTTACGCAGTAAATTACCGCGCCCAATGCTGATAATCGCCGGCGATCCAATACCACTTTTGGCAATATCACGCGCTGCATTTTCCAGGGTGGTCTCCAGCACTTGCATGTCCGGCATCGTGGCGTTTTTTACCACTGTCACGGGGTCGTCAGCGGGCCGACCTGCCGCGATCAGGGCTGTCGCGATTTCACCAATATGTTTCACAGCCATATACATCACAATCATGCCCGAGCCTTTGGCAATCGCGGCCCAGTCAATCCGCCCCGGTGTCAGTCCGCGATGGTCATGCCCCGTCAGAAATGTCACCGATTGGTTAATATCACGATGGGTGACCGGAATCCCGGCATAGGCCAAGCCGCCGATGCCCGCCGTAATACCCGGAATAACCCGAACGGGGATGTTTGCAGCGGCCAGCGCCAAGGCCTCCTCGCCGCCGCGCCCAAACATATACGGATCACCGCCCTTAAGGCGTAAAACCCGTTTGCCCGCTTGCGCGAAACCAATCAGTTTGGCCGTAATTTCGGCTTGTTTGGGCGAGGGCATACCGCCGCGTTTGCCCAGTTTAATCTGTTCTGCGTCGGGCCGTGCCCACTCCAGCACCTCAACATTGACCAGCGCATCGTAAATTATCACATCGGCTTGCTTTAGCGCATTAACGGCGTGGAGCGTCAGTAACCCCGGGTCTCCGGGCCCCGCACCAACCAGCCAAACAGCGCCAGATTCAAATATAGGTAATTTACTCAAACCTTGACCTTTGGTCGTAAAACATGCGGAATCGCAGGGTCGTACAAAGCTGAATCTTTGAAATCATCAATATTGTCCAATGCAGGCCCAATAAATATCAATGCGGTGCGGGTGATCTTTTCAGCGCGCACCTTTAGGCGGATGTCAGACAACGTGCCGCGAATGATTTTTTCGTCAGGCCAGCCAACACGATACGCAACCACAACAGCGCAATTTGCGCCGTAATGCGGTGCTAGTTGGCGTTCAATTTCGCGCAGGTTTCGAATGGCCAGATGAATGACCAATGTGGCACCAGTGCGGCCAAAATTCTCAAGCGTTTCACGCTCGGGCATGTCGGTTGATTTCATCGACATGCGGGTCAAAATGATGCTTTGCGCAATTTCGGGAATGGTCAATTCCTGCCCCATGGCCGCTGCAGCTGCCGAATAGGCCGAAACCCCGGGGGTGATGTCATACGGAATACCGTCAGCCTTTAGGCGTCGGATTTGTTCAGCGATGGCGCCATAAAGCGCCGGATCACCAGAATGCACCCGCGCAACATCTTCACCGCGTTTATGTGCCGCGACGATTTCTGCGTGGGTGTCATCCAGTGTCATCGGGGCTGTGTCTAACACCCGCGCGCCTTTTGGCGTGAACGCAACCACCGCTTCGGGCACTAACGATCCGGCATAAAGGCAGACAGGGCAGTGCTCAATAAGCCGCCGCCCCTTGATGGTAATCAGGTCAGGATCACCCGGCCCCGCGCCGATAAAATGAACAATCATGACAGGTCTCCGTCGATTTTGCGGGCATAACCACGCGGCGTATACATACGCGGGCCCTCGCCCAGTTGCGCCAGTTTTGAATGACTGGACCCAACCAGAACCACGGTGAGCATGTCGACCTCATCGACTTCCAGCTCTGACAATTTACGATACCGCACATGTTCCTCAGGCCGTCCGAGGCTGCTGGCCAGCATCACCGGCGTATCGGCTGGTCGGTGTTGCAACAATATATCTCGCGCTTCAGCCAACAATGTGCGGCGACGTTTTGAAACAGGATTATAAAACGCGATGACAAAATCGCCCTCAGCGGCTGCTTTCAGACGTTTGATAATGTCTTCGCGCGGGGTCAGCAGATCGCTCAGCGAAATCGCGCAGAAATCATGGCCCAGTGGCGCACCCGCCCGTGCTGCGGCCCCTTGCAGGGCTGACACACCGGGGGCCGAAACCACCTCGATGCGTCGTGCCGCATCCGAAACGCCCAAAGCATCTGGCCCGCGATCAAGCAGTTCAAACACCAGCGCACCCATGGCGTAAATGCCGGCATCGCCGGAACAAATCAGCGCCACGTTTTTGCCTTTGCCTGCCTGTTCAAGCGCATACCGGCACCGATCCTCTTCGCCACCCAGCGGAAAGTCAGATCGGGTTTTACCTGCGGCCAAAGGCCCAAGGATGTCGATATACAGCCCATATCCAACCAGTTCTTCGGCTTGGGCAATCAGTTGGCTGGCCTCAGGCGTACGCCAACTATGCTGCCCCGGCCCAATTCCGACGATTGACAATTTCCCGCGCGAGCGCCCCGGCATGTCAACAATAGGTTGCGGAGCGCGGGAAAGGGCACAGGTCGCATTTGCGGTTTTTTGCTTAACGATGCGCAACGTAGCATCAGGCCCAGCCGCCGCCAGCGCCGATCCCTCCGATACACCGTGACAGCCAACTTCGGCAAAAACCACGTCCGATGGCGTGGCCAAGCGCGGCGTTTCCTGTTCCAGCCTTGCAGCGTCGAAAATCCGAAACGGCACGTTAAGTTTTATGGCAACCTGAATGATCGCCGGTTCATCAGCTTTCAGGTCAAGACTGGTCACACAGGCAATGGTTTCTGGGGCAATATTAGCCTTTGCTAACGTGTCGCCAACCAGCGTCCACAATTCATCAAAGCTGCACCCCCGCGCACAGCCCAAACCCAAAACATGGTGTTGCGGATGATACACCAACGATTGACCGTCGGATTCAACTTGATTTTCGCTGGTAATCAGCCGTACCGGCCCCTCGCCAGATTCAAGCCCCCAAATATTTTCGCCCTCAATCACCGGTTTTTGGCCTGAAAGCATCGCAGCCATCACCGCTTTGGCATCCTCAGGGTTTTTTAAGCGCCAGCCTGCTGGTGGTTCATCAAGCGCAATGCCCAGCGCGACATCGCCAGCAGTGGTTATGGCCGCGTGACTTTGCAGGGTTTCTGCAATGGTTTTCGCCAGTCGATTAGCGCCGTGATGGCCGCCAAGCAGCGGGATAACGGTTGATCCGTCATCCGGAATACAGATCAACGGCGGCTCGGTACGTTTATCGGCCAAAACTGGTGCAACGGCCCGAATTAAAATGCCCGCAGCGCAAATGCCAACCACCGGATGACCCGCTTGAAACAGCATCCGCACATGATCAAGCGCGTTGGGGAAATATGCGTCCGCGCCCTCAACACGGCCCTCACGACCATGAAGCGGGGCATTTAGTGCGTTAGCAACACGCCGCGCGGTATCATAGCCCGAGCGGGAAAGACAAAGGACAATCGGAGTTAGTTCAGCCACGGATCTTGGCCTTTCGTGATAAGAATCATGGAAAAATAAGGCGCTGGATCAGGCGCGCGCACTAATGGCAGCACTTGCTGATCGCTCAGACTTGCGCGCGCCACATATGTTGCGCGGGCTGACAGGCCCATGTCGTCAACCAATGCGCGAATACGCCCAAGATGCCGCCCGACTTTCATAATGGCAACCGAGCCAGCCATGTCGATGCGCGCCCGCATTTCAGTATCAGGCAGCGGGCCGGGGATGATCGATAAAACCTCGTTACGGGCGCTAAGCGGTGTACCGGCAACAGCCGCGCAAGCGGTTATCGAGGTCACGCCCGGGACTACTTCGGTGTCAAACCGCCCAGACAGGCGCGCAAACAAATACATGAAAGACCCATAGAAAAACGGGTCGCCTTCACAAAGCACAACCACATCTTGGCCCTTTAGCAGGTGTTCGGCGATGGCGGCAGCACCGATATCATAAGCAGCTTGCGCGGGTTCGCGTGCCACGGTCATCGGGATATCGATTTTGATTTCAATGGCGTTTTCAGGGATTACCTTTTCAGCGATTGATCGTGCAAAGCTGTTTGCGCC
>JAESRG010000211.1 GCA_016764785.1 Paracoccaceae bacterium | reverse complement strand
AGCGAGTTGCAACACGGCTAATCTCCGAAAAAATTGCCCGCTGGTTAAACCTCGTTCTTACGCAAAAAATGGGATAGACTAACAAGATGTCAATCTGGACCCGCATTACCGAAGCAATTGCTGCCCTCACCAGTGGTGAAGGGCTAACGGCCGTTTTTGACCGGCTGACAACGCCGCCCGAACGCAGCATTGGTTTTACCATTGCCGTGATTGCACTAGGGGCTAAAATGGCCAAAGCCGACGGTCAAGTGACCCGCGACGAGGTGGTTGCTTTTCGCCAGATTTTCCAGATTGCCCAAGCGGATGAAGCACAGGCCGCCAAGGTGTTCAATCTTGCGCGCCAAGATGTGGCGGGCTTTGAAAGCTACGCGGCCAAAGTAGCAAAAATGTTCAAGGACGATCGCGAAATCCTTGTTGATCTGCTTGAGGGCCTGTTTCACATTGCGATGGCTGACGGAAATTACCACCCCAAGGAAGATGAATTTCTTGCTCAAGTCGCCAAAATATTCGGCCTTCCCGATGCCCAATTCCAGTGCATTCGCACGCGGTACGTGCCGGGCCTAACGCCAGACCCCTATTCAATACTGGGGGTTAAGCACACGTCGACCTTTGATCAAATTCGCAGCAAATGGCGCAAACTGGTCCGTGAAAACCACCCCGATATGATGGTCGCACGCGGCTTACCCAAAGAGGCCGTGACCCTCGCCACCACCCGTCTGACCAACATAAATCTGGCCTGGGAAGAAATTCAGAAACAACGTCAGCCGATTGGTGCCTAATGCGGATCGCGACCTATAACGTCCAGTGGTTTGACGCGCTTTTTGACCAGAACAGCCAGCTGATGCTGGACCAAAACTGGTCGAAACGCCACGCTGTAAAACGGGTCGATCAGGCCAATGCGCTGGCGCATGTGTTTCGTAAAATTGATGCGGATATGATCTTGATCGTTGAGGCCCCCAACACCGGCGGCAAGCAATCATCGACCCAAGCCCTGCAAAACTTTGCTAAGCATTATGGTTTGCGCCAATCCGTTGCAATCAGCGGCTTTGAAAGCCACACCGATCAAGAATTGACCGTGCTTTATGACCCCAAAGTGGTTGAAATGAACCATGATCCACAAGGCGAATTTTCTGATGGCAGCACCATCACCCGCGCCCCGCGTTTTGACGGAAAATTCAAGCTGGACATCGACCTAGACGGCCAACCCGATGTGCATACGTTCTCAAAACCCCCGGTTGAACTGGCGGTAACCCATCGCAAAACCGGCAAAATCTTTCGTCTGATTGGGGTGCACGCCAAATCAAAAGCCGCGCACGGCGCTAAAAATGAACGCGAAATCACCGAGATTTCGATCGCTAATCGTCGCAAACAACTGGCGCAATGCCTGTGGCTGCGCGAACGGGTTGAAGACCACATAAATGCCAATGACAGCGTCATTGTGCTGGGCGATCTCAATGATGGCCCCGGCTTGGATGGCTATGAAAAACTGTTTGGAAAATCCAGTGTCGAAATTGTGCTGGGTGATGCAAACCACCCCGATACCCATCTGACGGACCCACATGCGCAAATCTGGTTGGACCCACGCCAAGGCTGGTCAATCTGCACCGCGCGGTTTTATTCCAGTCAACACAAACGCTATCTGAACGCCTTGCTTGATTACATCATGCTGTCACCTGATCTGGTACGCGATCACAGCCCGACATGGCGGGTTTACCACCCGTTTGACGACCCAAAATGTTATGATGACAAAGGCTTTCGCGATGCATTGTTGACCGCATCCGATCATTTTCCGGTTTGCGTTGACCTTTCCCTTTAGACCCCCATATATTCCCTAAGAATTCATCTTTCGGAGACCCGCATGTTCACCATGACCCCAGCCCAGCCCGACCGTTATTTTGATGCAAAAGACCCGTCCGGCGGCAGTAATCTGGGGGATTTACCGGAATGGAACCTAGACGATCTTTACCCCGGTGAAGATTGCCCTGAACTGACGGCTGATCTTGATTGGCTCAAGGCTGAAACCGCCGGTTTTGCTGGTGACTATGAGGGTAACCTTGCCGAGATTGACGCTGGCGGATTTCTGAACTGCATCCAGCGGTATGAAAAAATCGAGACCGTAATGGGCCGCATTATGTCCTTTGCCGGCCTGCGGTATTATCAAAATACCACCGATGCCGACCGGGCCAAGTTCATGTCAGACATGCAAGGCGCGGTCACTGATCTGTCAAACCCGCTGGTGTTTTTCACGCTTGAGGTCAACCGCATTGATGACGCCAAACTTGCCACAATGCTGACTGAAAACAAAGACTTGGCGCGGTACAAACCGGTTCTTGACCGTTTGCGCGCCATGAAACCATATCAATTATCGGATGAACTTGAAAAGTTTCTGCACGATAAATCCGTGGTGGGTGCATCGGCTTGGAACCGCCTGTTTGACGAAACCATGGCGGGCCTGACCTTTGATGTGAACGGGGAAGAAACCAGCCTTGAGGCAACGCTGAATTTGCTGTCTGACACCGATCGCTCCAGGCGCGAAACAGGCGCCAAAGCACTGGCAAAGGTTTTCACCAAAAACCTGCCGCTTTTTGCGCGCATCACCAACACACTGACTAAAGAAAAAGAAATCACCGACAAGTGGCGCAACTTGCCCACCGCGCAGATGTCGCGCCACCTGTCAAACGATGTTGAACCCGAAGTGGTGCAGGCGTTGCGCGACGCTGTGGTTGCGGCTTACCCAAAACTTTCGCATCGCTATTATGCGCTGAAAGCCAAGTGGCTTGGCCTTGAAAAACTGGAAGTCTGGGACCGCAACGCGCCCCTGCCTGACGATGACGACATTGAAATCGGTTGGAACGAAGCCCGCGATATTGTGCTAGACGCATACGGCGCGTTTGACCCGCGTTTATCAGACATCGCCGCCAAATTCTTTGAAAACGGCTGGATAGACGCTGAGGTCAAACCCGGCAAATCCCCCGGCGCTTTTGCCCATCCGACAGTTACCAACGTGCATCCTTATGTGTTGCTGAATTACCTTGGCAAACAGCGCGACGTGATGACTTTGGCCCATGAACTTGGCCACGGCGTGCATCAGGTACTGGCTGCTGACCAAGGCGAATTGCTGGCAGACACTCCGTTAACGCTGGCCGAAACCGCCAGTGTATTTGGGGAAATGCTGACCTTCCGCAAGCTGCTGGCCAATGCCAAAGACCAAGCCACCCGCAAACGTCTGCTGGCCGGCAAGGTTGAGGACATGATTAACACCGTAGTCCGCCAAATTGCGTTTTACGACTTTGAGTGCCGCCTGCATGCCGCACGGCGGGAGGGCGAACAAACCCCCGACCAGATCAATGCTTTGTGGATGGAAATTCAGCACGAAAGCCTTGGCGGTATTTTCAATTTCATGGACGGATATGAGAGCTTTTGGTCGTATATCCCGCATTTCATCCACTCACCGTTTTACGTTTATGCCTATGCGTTTGGCGACGGTCTCGTGAATGCGCTTTATGCAGTGTATGAAGAAGGCGACCCCGATTTTCAGGACAAATATTTCGAGATGCTCAAGGCGGGTGGTTCAAAACACCATTCCGACTTGCTGGCCCCGTTTGGTTTAGACGCCAGCGACCCCAAATTCTGGGATAAGGGCCTGTCGATGATCTCGGGTATGATTGACGAGCTAGAAGCAATGGAAGAATGAGCGGTTGCGGTGGGGTATAACCCCACCCTACCCGATCAAAATCACCAGCCAAGCAACCCCCGCCGCAATTGCGGTGATCGCTACCGCACCGCTGGCGGTGTCTTTGGCGATTTTGGCTAAAGGGTGTTCTTCGGTTGATATATGATCGACGGCTTTCTCAATACCAGTATTCATCAGCTCGGCTGCCAAAATCAGTATTCCCAATGAAATTATCAACGCCCGCTCGGCCACCGTGATATCCAGAAATATCGCAAACCCGCCTGAAAAAACGTTCGCCCAAACCCATTGTTGCAGGCTTGCTTCGTGCCGCCAGCAAAATAGCCAGCCTTCCCACGACCAAACCGCCCGCTTTACGAATTTATCCCATTCCCGCTTAATCATACCATCTCCCGATCTTTTTTTCAGCAGCTTAACTAAATCAATTCTATTTCGCTAGTGCCCCGACGACAGGATAAAAGCTGCTGGATTTGTAAGTATCCGGAGTTATATTGGCGCAAACAACCCATGAGGCTCCTGATGAAGAAATTCCTGAAACGCGCAAGTCTGTTGATTCTAACGCTCGCTATTCTTGGCGTCGGCACCCTGCTGATTGCCGGGCCGGGGATTGTTGAAAAGGGTCGCAACCAAGTTATAGAACACAGCCCTTATCCGGTTTCCGTGGCTGCACAAACCCTGCATGACAGTCTGCTCATTGGCGATTGGCATGCCGATAGCTTGTTGTGGAATCGTGACCTGACTGAACGCGGCACCCGTGGTCAAGTCGACATTCCACGACTGATTGAGGGCAACGTTTCAATTCAAGTTTTTACCGCCGTTACCAAAAGCCCCGCAGGCCTGAATTACGACAGTAATTCAGCTGAGGCGTGGGATAACATCACCACCTTGGCGATGGTTCAGCTTTGGCCGTTTCGTACATGGGACAGTATTTTTGAACGTGCCGTCTATCAAGCTGACCGTTTGCACGGGTTTGAGGCCGCTGCGCCTGGCAGCCTAATAGTCATCAAAAGCCTTGCTGATCTGGAAGAAGTCCTGACCCGTCGCGCCGCTGGCGAGGCCATCGTTGGCGGCATTCTGGGCATTGAGGGCAGCCACCCGCTTGAGGGTGATCTGGCCAATCTTCAGCGCCTGCAAGACGCCGGATACCGGCTGATTTCCCTGCAACATTTCTTTGATAACGCGCTAGGTGGGTCACTGCACGGCGAGGCAAATTCGGGCCTGACCGATTTTGGCCGGCAGGTTGTTACGGCAGTGGTCGAACGCGGATTAATCCTTGATCTGGCCCATTCCAGCCAGCAGGTTGCCCGCGATGTGCTTGAAATGACAGACATTCCGTTGATTGTCAGCCATACTGGCACCTATGGTCATTGTGCGGTGAAACGCAATTTTCCCGACGATCTGATGCAAGCCATTGCCGCGACTGGCGGGGTGATTGGCATTGGCTATTGGCAAGAAGTGGTGTGTGACAACTCGCCCGCGGGCATTGCCGCCGCGATCAAAGCGGCGATTAGCATTGTCGGTGAAGATCACGTTTCGCTGGGGTCAGATTTTGACGGTTCGGTTTCAACCACGTTTGATACATCGGAACTGGCGGCCCTGACCCACGAACTGTTGGAACAGGGCGTGACCGAGCCGCAAATCCGTAAAGTCATGGGCGAAAACATGTTGCGGGTGCTGCGCGAACGGTTTGCAATCATACCTTAGACGTCTTGGATCTCGGTCTTTTTGAGGAGAACCTCAACATCTTCCAACCGGCACAGCTTACTGGCTGGGGTCATGCAGGCGGCAGCGGCTGCGGCAGTACCATATTGCGCGGCGCGGCGTAAATCCCAGCCCCGCGACAGGCCCAGCGTCAACGCCGCGACAAAACTATCGCCCGCGCCGACTTTGCTATTGACCTGAACCCGAGGTGGTTTGCAGGTAAAACAATCGTCCCCCGAAACAATCAGCGACCCATCTGCGCCCCTTGCCAAAATGACCATTTCGGCTTTGTCCTGAGCGATCATTGAACGGGCGAAATGCGCGGCTTCGGCCAATGTTTTCAGCTCTCGGCCCGCCA
>JAESRG010000210.1 GCA_016764785.1 Paracoccaceae bacterium | reverse complement strand
GACGGCTCAAAACTATCGCAACCTTTGTCATCGGCACTGATTGATGACGAAGATCTTGAGGACGCGTTGGAAGATGCATCTCCAAGTGAAAAAGTCATGGTTTTGGCCGAAAAAATGGTTGAGAAAGTCATCATCAAAGAAGTCGCACGGGGCCGTGAAAAACTGCCGCATCGCCGCAAGGGTTATACCCAAAAGGCAGTTGTTGGCGGGCACAAAGTTTATCTGCGCACCGGCGAATATGTAGACGGCACTTTGGGCGAGATTTTCATTGATATGCACAAAGAAGGCGCTGCCTTCCGTGCCATGATGAATAATTTTGCCATCGCGATTTCGGTAGGCTTGCAATACGGGGTGCCGCTTGACGAATATGTTGATGCGTTCACATTCACCCGCTTTGAACCAGCCGGTCTGGTGCAGGGCAATGACAGCATCAAATCAGCGACTTCAATCATTGATTACATCTTCCGTGAATTGGCTATTTCCTATCTGGACCGCGCTGACCTTGCCCATGTTCCGCCTGAAGGCGATAGATTTGACAGTCTGGGACGCGGCGAAGACGAGGGGAAAACCAATGTGTCACCCCCAAGTGATCGGGCCAACAGTTCGCTGGAAATGATTAAGCAACTTTCCTCAACCGGATATTTGCGCAGCCGTTTACCGCATAGTCTCAGCGGGTTAGCGGCAGATCTTGAAGTAATACCAACCACCGTGAAGACCAAAACCACGGTAACAGCAACAGCGACAATGCTGGTAATGGATGATCGCGCCAAAGCAAAGATGCAAGGCTATGAGGGTGACCCTTGTGGCGAATGCGGCAACATGACTTTGGTGCGCAACGGAACCTGCATGAAATGCAACACCTGCGGGGGAACCTCGGGGTGTAGCTGATCAAGCAGACAGGGGGGAGTGCCGTTCTGCTCGGCGCTTCCTTGCATTCAGGCCGCAGGCAAAACAAACCGAGCGGTTAACGATGAGCCTGAAATGCGAGACTAGGGGGATGGTTCTGCCATCCCCCCTTTTTTTTAGATGCGGTCAACAAGTTTATCGTAATAGCTGTTCATTCGCCGAAAAATCCAGCCGCCAATTGGTGCCGTTGTCCCACGCTCAATCCTGTTTATGCGTGACGCATGTGGTTGGTCATGCACTTTGATAAAATCACAGCGGGTATTGATTTCGACCGATGAGTCCATGCCAATAGTATCCAGAAAATCGCGTATAAATGCTTCCGGATTGGTATCAAAGTCTTCATAAAATATTTGTGTAATTTTCACCCCTTCCGCCTTCAATTTGTTGATCATCTTGTATTGTCTAAACTTAATTATTATGCGTGCATATGTTGATTTAAAGAATAGAGGCCAAAAAAACGCAAATCGTGGGCGACGCATCATGTCCAAGTATGCTTCCTGCTTTTCACCGGTAATATTTCGAGCCCTGAACTGAGGAAAAGTCGGTACTTTTACCTTCCGTTGGAGAATGTTTGCGTATTTATGAATATAGGTAGAACATACCAGTTCGAGAAAGTTCCGGCGGGTCAGCACAAGTACCGTCACGTTGTGTTTATTGAATATTTCGGCAATCTTTTTGGGACTGCCAAATATCCGCCACTTGAAGCCAATGCATTGATAAGGCTTGTTCCAATCAACCGATTGCAAGTGGCTGTCCTGATGATCGCTATTTTTCAAGTGCCCTGTAGAGAGCGCTTCATCGAGATACTGGTATATTTCCCCGACTTTGTGATTTTTTGAAAACCGGTAACGGTCTAGGTCCTCCACGACAGGCACTCGAATGCCGTTTTGGCCACTTAAGGTATTGATAATCGCGGTGCTACCTTCACGAGAGTGGTAATAGATAACAAAATTTGATGCGGTCATGTTTGGTTCTTCTGTTTTTGCTGGGCCGCCAAGGATTCCATATGGGCTAGTTTTTTGCGGTATTGACGTTTCAACCGATAGAAACGAAACCCTGAAAAAGTTGGCCATTTAACTTTCCATATGCCATTTAATTTCCGCGAAATTGGCGTGTTGTGAACGCGGATAAAGTCGCAATAGGTATCGATTTTCTCAGGAATCGGAAGATGGATTTCTTCCATAAAATCTTGCAGGAAATTCCGTGGATTATCGCAAAAGTCCTCATAATAAATTGGCCGTATTGCTATTTTGTTTTGCGTAAATACTGCTGCCAGATGGGCATGTGCGTTTCTTTCGCGCAGCTTCACGTCAGCAGTGAACCAAAAGTCGTTTAGGTTCAATGGAAAGCGCAACTGGCGAATTTTCTTTAAGAATGATTGTTTGTCGTCACCCAACAAATATGCGGCCTTAAATTGCGGGTGGGCCGTCAGATCGCTTTCGGGGCTTAAGTCTGGTCCAAACCGTTGCAGATAACCTGAACAAACTGACTCTAGAAAATTGCGCCGCACCAGAAAGAAAACGGTGACGTTGTGCTTTTTGAAAAGTGCCGAAAGGGCGACAGGGTCGCTCCAGAAACGCCATTTAAAACCGACAGATTGAAAATTGTCGTCAACAGTCAGGTTGCGCATTTGCACCATCGGCGTATCAATTCGGTCATAAATTCCAGTGGAATAAATCGCATCCATATCTTGCAATGGCGTCGTTATATCGTCCGTTTTTTCAAAAATGTAGTGGTCCAACTGTTCCATCAACGGCACGCGAATGCCGGGTTGACGGCTAAGCATGTTGACCAGCGCCGTGCTGCCTTCGCGTGAGAAATACAGAATGATGAAATTGGCAGGAGCCACCAATTATTCCCCGCGTGCCATTGCCGCCACGCCGGTACGGGCAATATCTGTCAGGCCCAACGGGCGCATTAGATCAGTGAAAGCGTCGATTTTTTCAGGGGTTCCGGTGATTTCGAACACAAAGCTGACCAAAGTGCTGTCGACAACGTTCACCCGAAAAATATCGGCTAACCGCATGGCTTCAAGACGTTTTTCGCCAGTTCCAGCGACTTTAAGCAACGCCATTTCGCGTTCAACCGAGGGGCCTTCAACGGTCAGGTCGTTAACTTCGTATACCGGAATAATCAGGCCAAGCTGAGACTTGATTTGTTCGATCACGGCCGGTGTTCCGGTGGTGACAATGGTAATGCGTGATCGGCGGCCTTCAGCATCGGTTTCAGCCACTGTCAGGCTGTCGATGTTATAACCGCGCCCGGAAAACAACCCAACCACGCGGGCCAGAACGCCAGCCTCGTTATCGACAAGAATTGCGAGCGTATGGGTTTCTTCCAGCTCATTCAGCGGATTTCTCAGATCATAGGCGCTTTTGCGGCTGGAGCCTTTTTTGAGGTGCAATGCAGACATTATGTTGATCCTTTAGGTTTCACTGGTCGAGGTGCGAAGATGGTGAGGTGGAGGAAGCTGAATGCTTCCGTCGGTTGGCAGGTTGGCGCGGTATTTGACAAACTGTTTGAGTAACGGCGCGAATTCAGCTGCAATATCTTTGGCCGTGTCACGGTCCATTTCTGTTAAATAACGATGCTTAATGGCCTTATTTTTCTGAATAAAACGGTTGTTCAGGGCCACATGGGCGATTTGTTCTGCGTCGCCGGAAATCTCAAGCTGGTCAAGAATTCGTTGGGCGACGGTGACTGTATCGTAAGAGATGTCCTCAAAAAATAGGGGCATGGTGCTGGGCAGGCGTAACCACGCGGTCAGGCTGTCACATTGATTGCGAATACCGTTCAAGGCATCATCAAGCGTATGGATCTCAGCAAAAGCCAAGTCACCTTTGGCGCGGGCTTTGGCCCCGTGATCCATCATCGACAGCGCCATGTCGCGTGGGTCGCGGTAAGCGGCGTGGGCGATCGCCTCGCCGTTTTGCACCATTTTCACCACTTCGGGGTCGGGGCGACTGTGGGTTTTGACCACAACCGGATAACCGCGTTCATCCACAATTTTGCGCAGCTCATCGGCCTGTTCAGCCGTGATGTGCTGCACAAAATTGATCTTTTTCTTTGCCTCAATCGCCCCGCAAACCAATTTGGGTTGCGGATAGCCCCCAAGCTCCAACGCGACATTAGCAAGATGAAACGCCAGCGTAGAGCCACATTTTGTCATGCCATAGCTAAAATAGATGAGCGGTTTCATTGTGTTACACGAACACCGAACCGCTGGCGTCAATGGCGCCCTCGGTTGAATCGTCGCCCATCAGCATTTCGTTATGCGCTTTGCCGCTTGGAATCATCGGGAAACAGTTTTCGTGTTTTTCAACCAGACAATCCAAGATGACGGGGCCATCATAATCGATCATTTCCTGAATTGCGGCGTCCAAATCAGCGGGGTTTGACACGCGAATACCCTTGGCGCCAAACGCCTCAGCCAATTTCACAAAATCAGGCAGCGATTCAGACCACGTTGACGAATAGCGTTCGCCGTGCAGCAATTGCTGCCACTGACGTACCATTCCCAGACGTTCGTTATTCATAATGAACTGTTTGACCGGCGCGTTGTATTGCATGGCCGTGCCCATTTCCTGCATATTCATCAGGAACGAGGCATCACCCGCCACGTTAATCACCAACGCATCAGGATGCGCGATTTGCACCCCAACCGAGGAGGGCAGGCCATAGCCCATCGTGCCCAAACCACCCGAGGTCATAAAGCGCTTCGGGTCTTCAAAGTTAAGGAACTGTGCGGCCCACATCTGGTGCTGGCCGACTTCGGTGGTGATGTAACGGTCGTGATCTTTGGTCAGGGCCTCCAGCCGTTGCAACGCATATTGCGGTTTGATGATGGTGTCGGAATTTTTGTAAGTCAGGCATTTAACCGATTTCCAGCCCTCGATTTTGGCTAACCAGTCAGCGATGGCAGGTGAGTTGGTTTTACGGCCCCGAGATTTCCAAACCTTCAAGATGTCTTCCAGAATATGGCCAACATCCCCGATGATCGGGCAATCTACGCGAATGATTTTATTGACCGAGGACGGATCAATGTCGATATGCACCTTATAACTATCAGGGCTAAACGCATCAGTACGGCCGGTGATACGATCATCAAACCGCGCACCGATGCATAACATAAAGTCACAGCCGTGCATGGCCATATTGGCCTCATAGGTGCCGTGCATCCCCAACATGCCAAGCCATCTATCGCCCGAGGCCGGATAAGCCCCCAGACCCATCAAGGTTGAGGTGATCGGGAAATTGGTGTCGGCCACCAGTTCACGCAACAGTTGGCTTGCGCCATTGCCTGAATTAATAACGCCGCCACCAGAATAAATGATCGGACGCTCGGCTTTTTCCAAGGCCTCAACCGCGGCGGTGATGGCGTCAATATCGCCCTTAACCTGCGGTGCGTAATGGCCAAGATCGGTTTTCCCCTTGGGAACATAATCAGCGCTGGCGAATTGCACGTCTTTAGGAATGTCGACCAATACCGGGCCCGGACGGCCAGATGTAGCAACATGAAACGCGCGGTGAATGGTTTCGGCCAAGTCAGCGGTGTCTTTTACCAACCAGTTATGTTTGGTGCACGGGCGGGTGATGCCAACGGTGTCGGCTTCTTGAAACGCATCATTGCCAATCATAAAGGTCGGCACTTGGCCCGACAAAACGATCATAGGAATGCTGTCCATCAGCGCGTCGGTCATGCCGGTCACTGCGTTTGTTGCCCCAGGACCAGAGGTCACCAGAACAACGCCGGGTTTGCCGGTTGAACGGGCGTAGCCTTCGGCTGCGTGGGTGGCGCCTTGTTCGTGGCGCACCAAGATGTGACGAATGGCGTTCTGTTGGAACAGCTCGTCG
>JAESRG010000209.1 GCA_016764785.1 Paracoccaceae bacterium | reverse complement strand
AAAGAGCGGTTTGTCCGGGCACCTGATCTGCGCGAGCGAGTTGAAACGCGGCGTCGCGATAATGCAGAAATGCCATATCTGTCGGGCGCAATGCCGCTGCGACGGCGGCCATTCCTTCGTGCCCTGACGAACCGATCGTGTAAAATCCTTGACCCGCCTTCTGCATTTCGCGGCTTGTCCGGTCCAGCGCGCGGCTCAAGCATTGCGCGCGAAACAATCCGACAGCTTGCGGCCCGTCGAGGCCAGCAGCAGGCGATTGCCCTTGCGGTAAATCTCCCTCTGCGACACGACGCAGGAAATTTTCATGTACGATTTGTGCGCGATCCATTATGTTTTCCTAGAAAACGCCCGCCCCGGGATTAGCGCCAACCCAACAGACTCTAAGACGTAAGCGCAGAAGGTCATATCATCCGCAATTTTGGACCCACCCGGCGCAATTTGCCCCAGTGCTTTTTCACAAGAGACGAACACATAGAAAGCGCCTTCAGGAAGGATGCATTCCAACAAAGGGTTTTCATTGATAGACGCAACGACACGATCTCGTCGTGATTTGAACGCTGCCCTGCGTGACGTGATCAAAGCTTGATTACCTGTCAGGGCCGCGACGGCTGCTGCCTGCGATATGGAACAAGTGCCAGAAGTACTTTGCCCCTGGACTGCTGACATCGCTTTGATCACCGGTTCAGGACCAATCGCCCAACCGATACGCCAACCCGTCATGGAGTATGCTTTGGACACTCCGTTAATGACAACGATCCGGTCCACAAGATCCGGCATGGCTGTCCGAACAGAGGTGAAGGGCGTGTAGGCGATATGTTCATAGATCTCGTCAGAGGCGATCCAGATGTCTGGATGGGCGCGCAGTACCTCCGCTAAAACTTTTAGTTCGCCAAGCGAATATATGGCCCCCGAGGGATTGGAGGGCGTGTTGAGCAAAAGCCAGCGAGTGGCAGGTGTGATCGCCGCTTCCAGTTGCTGAGGTGTGATCTTGAAACCCTGATCAGACGGGCAGGCCACTTCAACCAAGCACCCGCCGGAAAACTTTATAATGTCGCGATAACTTGTCCAGAAAGGGGTGGGGCAGATCACTTCATCACCTGAATTAAGTGATGCCAGAAACAGGTTTGATAAAACTTGCTTCGCCCCCGTCGAAATGATCACGTTCTGTGCTTTTACGCCGGCGTCCGCCGCGATAGCTAAACGCAAGTCTTCGGTGCCTGCCGTAGGTGTGTACCGGGTCTGACCTGCGGCCATTGCCGCCGTCGCCGCGACACAAACATGATCGGGAGTTGGGAAATCAGGTTCCCCAGTTCCCAATGAGATAATATCTTGTCCGGCAGCTGCCATTGCCCTTGCTGCCTCCGAAATCCGAGCAATTTCAGAGACTTCGATATTTGCAATGCGGTCGGCTCGGCGAAACGGACTCACGGATAACGTACGTGTTATTTGTGGCATGATTTGTTATTCGCTATCCGCATAGGCGGCTCCTGCCCGGGTTTGAAGAAACGTGTGGAGCGGAACATCTTCCTGTTTCAGGAAGCCCGAGTTTTGCAACTTCCCATCCCGTACCATTTCGATGATGGCGACGACGGATGAAGCCGTCGTCCAGGCAATCGCCGTGCGATGCTGGCCGACCAGCTCGATAGGTTTATATCCCCGTACAAACTCCTGCCGAGCCAATGCTCCCTCCTTGCTGCCTTCGGCTGAGACATGGACATAGACAATGTCATCTTCGACAGGTGGCTTAGCGTTCACCAAAATCTCACCGGCTTCCTTGCGGCGATCGCGCATCAGCAATTCATGGAAGAAGAAGTTCATTTGCTGGACATGGCCCGGGTACCGCATTGTCTTGTAATCAATGTTTGGGACCCGGCCCAAAAACGTCTCGCACATTGTGCCCAAACCCCCGGATGTTGTGAAGGCCTCAAGCTCGGTGCCGTTGATATAAAGCTTTTCAATCCATTCCATTGGCGATACCGACTTGATTTCGCCGTCCTCAAGAACTTCGTAATCATTGAGATATTCATTCACCACGCCTTCGGGTGACCAGTTGAATGAATATCCCATCAGTCCCGTCGGATTTTGTGGCAAGGCGCCAACCCGCATCTTGCAGCTGCGGCAGGTGTCAAACTGAGTTATCAGATTGGCCCCGACAATACCGACAAATCCAGGCGCCAATCCGCATTGTGGTGCCATAAGTCCTTTTGAGGTGGCCGCAAGTTCGATGATAGCCTTGGTGGTTGGGACGTCCTCGGTCAGATCAAAATAGTGAATGCCTGCGCCGTGAGCTATCCCTGCAATTATTTGGTTAAGGTGGAAGGGCAGGCAGGACAAAACAGCATTAACCTGGCTCAATTCAGCAGTCAGAATAGAAACATCTGATAAATCGAGGACTTTGGTGTTAAACGGCAAATCCTGCGATTTGGGCTGCATGTCAATACCGGTCACGTTGAAACCAGCGTCGTGCAGTAATTCGGATGCCAATGTTCCGACTTTACCCAACCCCAATACAGCAATTTTTTCCATCGCAAGCCCCTTATCTTTAAGGCGGCATAATACCCTAGTATTTATTTATAATAATCACTAATATATCATGTATAAATGACTTATAGTAATGATAGAATGAGAGGATTATCCAGATGAACCGTCATATCGCGATACCATCTCTGTCTGCCTTACGTAGCTTCGAAGCCGCCGCACGCCATCAAAGTTTCACTCTCGCGGCAGCCGAGCTGAACGTGACGCAAGGCGCAATCAGCAGACAGGTGAAGGATTTGGAATATGTTATCGGTACGCCTTTGTTTCGGCGCGTGGGGCGCAATGTTCGGCTGACCAATGCCGGATTTTCGCTGGCGACAGATTTGACGTCAGACTTGAACGGCCTGACCGATACGATTGCGCGTGCGATATCTGCGGGTCGTGACGATACCATTATCCGGCTTGCCGTCCTCCCAACCTTCGGAAACCGTTGGCTCGTACCTCGCCTTGGCGAATTTCAGGCTGAGCACCCAAAAATTAAACTCAGCATTGCAACCCGTGATCGCCCCTTTGATTTAATGAAAGAGCGGTTCGATCTCGCAATCCATTTCGGCCAGGATAACTGGCCTGACGCGCGTCTGACACGTTTGTGCAACGAAACCCTTGTTGCTGTTGCGACCCCTGAATTCCGAGATAGGCACGACGTTCAAACGGTTCCGGATCTGATTAATGCCCCTCTTTTGAACTTGGAGACCCGACCGACAGCCTGGGATGACTGGTTTGCAAGTCACGGGCTCGTTGGCACAAGAACTGTCTCCAAGATACAGTTTGATCAGTTTTCAATGGTTATCACGAGCGCAATCCAGTCTCTGGGAGCTGCTTTATTGCCAACCTATTTGATTGAAAAAGAGATAAAGGAAGGATCGTTGATACAGCTTTGGGATGCCAGCCTAAAAACAGACAATAATTATTATATCGTCTCGTCACTGGGCGACCAAAACGCAAGTATAAAAATATTTACCGACTGGCTAATAAAGGCGGTCCACGGCAATGACACAAGCCGAAATTGATCAATTGTCAGAAATTGTTCTGAACGGGTTTCGCAAGGTAAAGCCCTTATTGTAAGACGATCAGGTCCGGGGCCCAATATGTTGCGCAAAGCAGCTTGCGTGACTTTTTTCAGCTGTGAGTAGGAGCGGCATTGACTGCCGCTCCTACGTCAATTCGATGAAGACTTGGAATGCCGAAATTGCATTTATCTTCCAGAATATTTCCGTGAGCTATTTTGTTGGCGGTGCCTTAACAGCCGGTAATGTTGAAATTAGGTCGTCGATCAAATCATACCGCCCTTTGAGATGTTTGAGCAATGCTGAATCCGCACCAGTTTCCTTCGCAAGTTTTTCATAAAGTTTTGTCCGTTCTTGGACGTTATTGAGTGCGGTACGTAACATATCCGCTACGCTATCTTGGTCAAATTGCTCTAATGCTGGAAAATCTGGATGCTCTTTGAAAAGTTTATACAGCGCACAAGTAATTGGAGAATATTCATCCATAGCATGCGGAGTCATATAAATATCTTCTTTCATTTTCGTCACATCAGCCATCAATTGGTGGTCGGTTTTATCAGAGGTTAAGGCTGCATATTTGATTTCTTCCATCATCTGGAGGTAGAGATGAGTGGCAGTGAAACTAGCAAAAAGCTCCTGCATTGTGTCTTTGCTCCAGGCTCTTGGAGTGATTTCATTGAATTTCTCGACGGATCCGGTTTCATCTTTAGCCTTAAGCGCCATGACCAGACCGTCAAAGATGTTTCCATAATGTTCATACTGTGCGTCGTCAGTTGCATCCCATGGGCGGAATTGATATCCCGCAAATATCTGGCGTATATCGACACCTGCATCATTAAAGATTTGAGGTATAAGTACCGTGCAGGAGGTACGCTGGCCTGGAAGCGGACCATGTGCTTCATAGGGTGCTGTCGCCAGCATGTCGCTAAAACCTTTGCCCGTCAACATCAGCATATTAAGCAAAGCATTGCCGGCATATGGTGCGTCTACGGTAAAGGTTACACTCGGTGTCCCTCTGGATTTAAAATCAGTGTTAAAAACTACATCTGAGTAAAGATTTTCCATCTGTACAACATTTGGATCCTTGACAACTTTTAACTCACTTGGATCTTTGGGCTGCTTGTTGGACATAATTCGCGATGTCGAAGAGCGTGGACCTTTACGTTGATTTTTTATTGAATAAATCGTCCCGTCCGGTGTTATCGCGTCCTGTGGAGTGCCGGTTTCATAGCCATATTGACCCATTTGGGAGCACTCTTTGTTCCGATATTAACGGTGATAATGATGGAGGAGTGTTGTGAAATGCATCCTATTATTCTGAAGCGATTTCCGCCTTCTTCTTTTGACTTTTCTTGCTTCTTAACACGGTCTTCTCCGAATATACCTTCCAGATATTTTTCGATCCTGTTCTCATAAATCGCATTTTCTTCAGTCTTTCCTTGCTTAAATTTGGGATCTTTTGCTGCCACCATGCGTGGGGTAAGAACACCGAGTACATTATGGAATAACTGATGGAGGACAGTTAGCTTGCCGGGCTTGTTCGCCAATATATCTTTGAAAGTCTTCGCATATTCTGCATTTTTTTCTATTCGGGTTACGGAATTGTTATCAAGTATCATCTGCAAGGGAGAATCAAAACCGTGCGGCTCATTAACCCGATTAATGTCAAAGTATTGGGTTACGGTAGGAGTTTTCTGGGGGTCCTTATTTAGTGAGGCAAAGTCGTTTTCTGGAATATCGGCTTTCAGTCTTTTCAGTTGGGCTGGCGCGAGGGCTCCCCAAATTTGTTGTGTGTTCTCCGGTATGTTTTCATGGGTATGAGGTGCCGGATTTTGCCCTGACTTGGTTATGGGAGCTTTGAAGTCTTCAAAATTACCCGAATTACTTTCAAGCGCTGTAGAGTCCTTGACAATACTGATGAGGCTTTGTTGTTCCTTCTCCGGAAGCGAATAATAGGAACGAATGGCATTATTTCCCTGATCGACATCAGTATAGAGGTATGCCGTGCGGTACCCACGGCGAATAGTTTTAGGAAAGCACAAAGAATACGAATTCAGGTAAGGTAAAATACTTGTTAAACCTTTACCCATGGATGTATTGATAGACCTAGTTAAATATCGAGGTATATATTTCGGTGTTTTTGTAAATATTGGGCCGGACATAATTTTGTTCCTTTTAAAAATAAAATTCAAACAATCAATTCAAACAATCGTTTA
>JAESRG010000208.1 GCA_016764785.1 Paracoccaceae bacterium | reverse complement strand
CCAGCAATCCGGCAAAATCAACTTGCAGGGCACGGGTCAGGTTCCACAATGTGGCCACGGTTGGGCTGGATTCGCCGCGCTCAATTTGCGACAGCATCGAGCGCGAAACCCCCGACAATTTAGCCGTCGCCTCAAGGCTGAGCCCCTTCCCCTTGCGGGTTTCTTTCAGCCGTTTTGCAAGGCGCTCCGAAATGTTGTGATCTGAATTCATACCATAATTTGCGAGTTTGGCTGTGGGCTGTCAATGGGGGGCTTGAATGTCCGCTTTCTAGAATTGAACACAGTCTGCCCCCTGTAATTGGCCGCTATTCTATGAATCGACTTGCTTGCGTTTAAAAATCCGAGCACTCGCCGCCCAAAGAGACTTAATTCGCCCGCCAATGACCGTAGGTGCGGTAATCATGACCGGCACCATGACCAGCGTCAATAACGTCGAAAACAGCAAACCGGCCACCAGCGCCGCCGACAGATGGACAAACATTGTGCCCGCCAGCCCGTCAGACACAATTTCGCGGCGCACGAAGTCGAACTCGATATTCAATGCCATCGGGATAACCCCGAGCGCGGTGACAATTGCGGTAAGCAACACAGGCCTAATGCGCTGGGCCGCGGTGATCAGCATCGCCTTGACGGGTTCAACCCCGTCATCACGGTTATAGTGGTTATAGGTGTCGATCAATACAATGCCGTTTTTCACCACAATGCCCGTCAGCGCCACAATGCCAAGGCCGGTCATGATCGCTGAAAACGACATGCCGGTAATCAACATACCCAACAGAACCCCCGAAATTGACATAATGACGGTCGTTAAGGTCACAAAAACCTGATAAAAACTGTTATACTCGATCAGCAAAATCAGGAAAATCAGGAACATAGCGCCAGCAAATGCTTTGACAATAAAAGCGTTTGTTTCATCGGTTTGTTCGGTGGCACCACCATAGATAATGGTCAGATCACCGGGCCAGTTTTGGGTGGCATCCCATTCCTGCAGGATGGCCACCTTCTCGGGCGTCGAGATATCCGGCAGTAGATTCGCAGCCACAGAAATAGCGTACATGCCATTGTGACGACTGATATTCCCGATTTTTTGCACCGCTTCGCGCGATACAAAATTTGAGACCGGAATCAACCCTCGCGCCGTAACAATGCGCAGCGAGTCCAGCGTATCAAAGCTCCGCTCTGACAGAGGTAAACGCACAACGATGTCCAGCTCGTCCGTAGCATCCGAGGGGCGATAGCTGCCGATTTTCACGCCATCTGTCACCAACTGGATATAGGGGCCAAGGTCGCGAATGCCGATTCCGTAGTGAGAGGCCTCAACCCGATCAAAAGTAAGTTTCCAATCGATCCCGGGGGACGGACGGCCATCTTCAATGTCAATGGTATCGCCCAATTCATATTCCAGATAGTCGCGAATTCGGGTGACGGCCGGTATCAGGTCTTCATAGTTTGAGGTTTCAACACGCAAGTTAATTGCTTTACCAGCGGGCGGGCCGGTTTCTTCTTGCGAAATCTGCACCTCTAGCCCTGATATCCCGGATACACGTTCCCGAATTTCGGCAAATATGGTTTCAGCAGGATAGCGGTTCTCCCATGGTTGCAACTGGAGTTGCAGATTGCCGATGGTATCGGGGGGCGATCCGTTACCGCCGCCAAAGGACAAGATAACATCCTGAATGCCCGGCACCTGAATAATCTGATCTTGAACTTCAAGCAAAAAGTCTCTGATTTCCACTGGCGAATAGTTACCCCGCGTCACAACGGACACGGTGCCATATTCGGGTTCACTGGCCGGAAAGGCCTCCATTCCGGTCGGATTTTGCACATAGAAAGCAAAAATACCGCCAACAACCCCGAACCCGACGCCCAGCGTCAATATTGGATGCCGCAGCAACCGCGCCATTATGCGGATATAGATACCGGTCAATCCGCGCACCTTATGGATGTCGAATTTGTCGGGATACATGACAATATCCGCGGCTTCTTTCTCTTCGTCAGTGACGTCGTTTTTAGCGATAAATGCGCCAATAACCGGCATGAAGATCAACGCCGATATCAACGAAGCACACATAACCACAATCACAACGATGGGCAGGTAAGACATGAACTTGCCGATAATCCCCGGCCAGAACAACAGCGGCACAAAGGCCCCCAATGTTGTTGCGGTTGCCGAAACCACCGGTACAAACATTTTCTGGGCCGCCAGAATGAACGCCTTTTTCTTTGACACGCCCTCAGATAGTTTTCGTTCCGCGTATTCCACCACCACAATGGGGTCATCCACCAGCACGCCCACCGCAATAACCAACCCGAACATGGTCATCATATTGATGGTCATACCCAACATCTGAATGACCAGAAATGCCATCATAAACGAGATCGGAATCGACATCCCGATCAGAATCGCAGGACGCACGCCCAACGTTGCAATACACATCACCAGTACCAACGCCACAGCAGTTAAAACCGTCGCCTCAAGAGAACGATAAAGGTTTTTGGTGCTTATGGATTGGTCCAGCAAAAAACTATAGCCAATTTCGGTTGGCCAATCCGCCACGATTTCTTTTGTTGCGGCCCGAATTTGGTCGGACACTTCGATGACATTGGTGCCCAGCTCTCGGGACACGGCAATCGTGATTGCAGGCGCGCCGTTGACATAGGAAAACTCGGTCGCATCCTTGAAGGTGCGGGTAATGGTTGCAACATCGCCAAACGAAACCACAACGCCGTCTACCGTTTTGAGCGGCAGATTGAATATTTCGCTGGCCGTAGAAATCAGGCCGGGGATTTCGACGTTGAATGTGCCCTGACCACTGTCCAGCGTGCCACCGGCAATCATGGTATTGTTGCGGGCCAGCGCATCAAAAAGCTGGGCCGATGTCAGGCCAAACGCCTCCAGGTGCAAAAGGTCGATCTGCACCTCAAGCACTTCCTCGCGGTCCCCGGAAATAGCGACGGTTTGAACAAGCGATAATCCTTCAAGGGCTTTTTTCAGCCCGTTTGCGTGACGGATCAGGGTGCGTTCCGGTACGTCGCCGTAGACAGCAATCGACAGAACCGGCCTGTCAGTAAAGGAAATCTCGGTTATTTTTGGATCGTCAGCATCGGAGGGCAATTCGTTTTCAACGCCATCCAAAGCGGTGCGAATATCATCAAGTGCTTCGTCTTTATCGGCATTCACGTTAAATTCAAGAAAGATCGATACCCGCCCCGAAGAAGATGTTGAGCTGATGTTTTCCAGTCCGTCCAACCCGTCCAGCCGGTCTTCCATCGGAATGGCCAGCAGACGTTCGGCATCCCGCGGCGAGATCCCGCTCTGGCTTACCGAAACGTAAAAATAAGGGATATCAATTGCCGGAAAACTTTCCTTTGGCAGCGATTGATAGGCCGCAAAGCCGCTCACCAACAACAGGATCATTACGGTGATGACAACCCGTGGCATCAGCAGGATTTTTTTGATAAATTCAATCATTGGCTGCCGCTATTCCTCAGCCGAGGCGATAACAGATTGCCCCGCTTTCACATATTCCTGCCCCAGCACAATCACATCTATTGTGTTGGGCAACCCCGTCACCCAGATACCGTCGCGGGTGTCTTGCAAGATGGTGATCGGATAGAAAACGACAATTCGGTCCTCAACGGTCCGAACACCGATCCGGCCATTTTCATCCAGCGTCATGATGGACTGCGGCAATAGATGCGCCGGCATAAAACCGAGACTCACAGTTGCTTCGGCGGTTATGCCATCCAGAATTCGGTGATCGGGGTTGGCAAATTCAATCTCGATCGCAAAGCTGCGGGTGGCCGGGTCAGAGGACACGGCAACATAACTTACCGTACCCTCAACGACCGACCCATTGATCGTGCGGATTTCGGCGCTCAGGCCCAGTTTGGCAAGGTCAATTCTTGACTGCGGCACCGCGCCGACAAACTTCATCGGGTCCAGTTGTATAATCGAGGCGCAAGATCCGCCAAGCATCATCAAATCACCAACTTCGGCAAGTGGTCGCTGAATAATGCCCGCGACGGTTGCGGTAATTTCGGTGTTGGCCAGCTCGGTTTCCTTATTGCTGACATTCACTGCTGCGGCGTGCAAATTGGCCTCGGCGGCGCTTAACCCCACCACGTAACCCTCAGCACTATTGCTGGACTCGATACCACGTTCGCGAAGCCGGGCGTTCACGTTGGAATCGTTCTGCGCTTGCGCAAGTGCTGCTTCGGCTTGCAAATAGGACGCGCGGGCCTGCTCAACACTTGCCAGCCTTGTGCCGTTTTCCAGCGTACAAATACGGTCACCGATATCAACCCTCTGACCATCCACAACGTCTACGGTCAGAACAATATCACTGGTTTGCGCAACGACTTTGACCAGCGATTCCGCGGCTGTCTGGCCCCGCAAGCTTACTTCGAGTGGCATTGGCAATATTTCGTAATGCCTGACGCGAACATTGCGCGCCGGTCCATTTTCGGTGTCTGCCAGCGCGGCGCGCGCGGCAATTGACAAAGCGGGGTCATCGGCGCCCTCTTGGTGGTGGACATCCACGCCCAAGCCTGAACGCGCAACCGCATCCGTAATCAGCCCGCCCTCGGATTCCAGCGCAGAAACCACCGTGACCTCGCCTTTTCCCGGGCCCTGCCCGCCACGAATAAGCACTCCGGTGCTAAGCCAGGCCGCAACGATAACGACAAGAACCAATGCGATTCCATATGATTTCAAGGCGCGCATATTGTTATCTTACTCCGAATCTTGCTGAATTTGGTGCCAAAAACATGTGGCGCATTGACACCGCATTGTATTGCAGATTATGCAATCTTTGCAGTAAGTGCAATTAAGTGGCGAGGGATATAATGTCAAGCTTAAGAGAGCGGCGACGTCAACGAACGGAAGAAACCATCCGACACGCGGCCGTTGATCTGGCGAGCGAGCTGGGGCTCGACAATGTCACCACTGACATGATCAGCAAAGCTGCCGGTATCAGCCCTCGCACATTTTTCAACTATTTTTCCTATAAAGAAGCGGCATTTTTACCGCCTGCACTGAATTTTCCGGAGGGTGACGTAGAGCGTTTTACGCAAGGAACCGGCACACTTCTTGCTGATATAACCAGCCTTATGAAACCACTCATTGACCAGATCGGTGATGATCGTGACTTTGTTCGAAGAACTCATGAGATTGCGAATGCCAACCCGAAACTGTTGTTGCTTCGCATTAGTGCTTTTCACGAGTTTGAAGTCATCATTGCAGGCCTGATTGAAAAACGGCTTGCCTTCAACAACGAGAGCGGCGATGCCTGCCACATGGCAGCCCTAATTTCGGCATCAATCCGCAGAGGTTTTGAGGTATGGGTAACAAGTGAAAGCAAGTCAGTCGGCCGATGTATAACAGCCAAAATTGAAGCCATCTCGACAATATTTCCTGCCAGATGAATTTGTTCAGGGTGGGAAACCGGCAGATATGCTGGACCACATGTTATGTTGAATGTCGCGCTCATTGTGCATCAGGAATACTTTTTGGATATTGGGAAAAGTAAAGTTCGCGATTGGTCTAATGCAAGATCAGGGCGGCAAACTGGTCGGTTGCTTCCTCCTTGAATCCGTCTTTGATTGGCGTAATGAATGCCGCTGCAAGGCTGTGTTGGCGGGCAAATTTCATCCCCTTAACGGCTCCCATTACATACAACGAGGTTGCCAAGGCATCTGCTTCAGCAGCGCTGGGAGCCAGCACAATAACACTGGATGGCGTTGCCGGCAGGGGCTGGCCAGCCCGC
>JAESRG010000207.1 GCA_016764785.1 Paracoccaceae bacterium | reverse complement strand
AATCCGTTTACGCACTGTCCCACGTCGTTTTGTACGCGAGGCGACTTCTTGGCCGACAAAACACCCTTTTTGAAAGTCGATCTTATTTGAGTATTCGGGTGCAGAAATATTTCCATCTCCAGGCTCTATCCGGTGGATCGTCTTGATAAGGACTGCCTCATACTTTTCGCGATCTGTAAGATAGCGGCTTTCGGAAATGCACATACCGGAATAGTTCAAGCTTGCCAGCACGATGAAAACAACTGCAACACCCGCGAGGATCATTTTTCCTAAATGCTGCTGGATAAACCCCATGCCTAGACTCCACGTACTCACAATTCAATCTTAACGATTTTTATATGGTAAACACATGGTTAATCCTCGCGCAAGAAGAAAACACTCTGATCGAGAGATTTTATACCGATCAATAAATCGTATTGCTATTTTTTTGAAAATTGGCTTAGGAGTGCCACAAAGCCGCTTAAAACTGCCTAATCCAGCTTACTGACAGCATCCGCTTTATGCTCGGGAGCGAGATGGGCATATCGGTGACATAATAACCTCAGAAAAGGAGAACTTGGTGAAGAGGCAGGAGGCGAATGCAGCCACAAGCCCTATCTTCCAATACCGCCCGACAAAACTCATAGCTTCAACTCCGCAACCTTGACGATTTCCTTTATGGCAAACACATGGTTAATCACCTATCAAGCGAAAAACACTTTTAATAGAATTTAACATTATAAATAAATCGTATTACTACTTTGTAAAAGCCCTACGCCCATAACCTACAGATGTCCAACGCTCTCTAATCGAGCCGACTGACAGCTGAGGGGCCATAATTGTTTCCGAATGAAATTAATCTTATCGCACCAAATGGTAACGTTTGAATGCTCGCACTAAAGTGACTGGGGAAGCTTGATATCGTTTGGCGACCATATTTAGATTTACCTCACCATTCGAAAAAATGCGATAAGCAATTTTTGCTTGCCGTTCATCTAGTTTAAATGGCCTGCCCAGATGCTGCCCTCGACGCTTGGCTGCGGCCATCTTTTCTTTTGTCCGCCGTGAGATAACAGCCTGCTCATATTCCGCATCCGCTACGGAATAGATAAACCATTTGCGCCCCTCCGGCGTGCGGGTGTCAATATTCTGATAGATGGAATGAAATGCAATACCTTCTTTGTGCAGACCTTCGAGGAAGAGCAGACCCTCTATTGTCGAACGAAAGGCGCGGTCAATAGCGAGAACAACAAAGGTATCACCGGTGTTGAGGGCATCACGGGCTTCTTTGAGGCCAGGACGATTAGGCGCCGTCGCCTTGATGGCATAGTCCGTAAAGATTACATCACAGCCAGCCGCGTTGAGGGCATCGGTATACTGATAAAGTGTCTGAGTGTCCGTTGAAACCCGCGCATAACCAATGCGCCGCTCACATATTTTCTGCGCTCTCACAGCGGTCTCCTTTGGTCAGCAAAAGGGAACCCTTCTGTTCTGCTGTAAGAGCAAGTTTCTGAATTTCGACGAATTCGGATTCTGGTCCGAAAACGGTGGTTTTTCAACTGGCAATTAATCATTTCTCAGTCTTTTGCTCCTATCAACATAACCCTTCCCTTATGTTGAATAGAAAAACCGCAGTATTGGCCATACTGGCTTTGTTATTGTTTGCCTGTTATCCACAGAAAACTTGGGCCGACGGGCTTACCAATAAAGTAGCCCTCGGATGGCCTTTGGAAACGCAGACCTTCTATATTCAGGCCTCCGTCACCATGGCGGCCTTTATGACCACACAAAGCCAGAAGAAACAATCTGTCTGTATCGATGATTGGTATTTTGAGAGCGATGACATACGTAAGGCAAGAAATGATCACATCCTAGATGTGATGAGAAAATATCCCGATCATCACCCAAGTGCGATCATACTGGCTATTTTGGATAAGCAATGTGGATTGCTGGAAAAGCCTCAGAAATGAAAAGCAAGCCTCAAAGTTTTGGAATATCCAAATTGTCGATTTTTTGAGAGGAAATTGTAGGAACTTCTATCTCGGCGCTAATGCTGGCCTTGATCGATTGTGGAGCATTTTCTTCTATGCGCTTTTTAAGTTCTTCGAGTTCCTCAAGGGATGAAGGATTATCGGGGTCTGTCAGGAGGTCGCGGGATTTACCGAGGACATCCACCTGGTACAGGCGCAATGCGTCCATTTGGTACTGAGCGCCATCAGCGGCCTTTTTATGCTTGAGATAGTCTTCGTAAGATGGTGTGCTCGCATTCCAGAAAACGCCCTCCAAATCGTCGCCTTTCAGCAATTGCCCGTCTGCGGTCCAGACGGACCCGTTTCGATCCTTAAAGATGGCAGTGCCATCGGGCAGCTTATTGGCGCGATCCAGTGTCATAGAGACCGCTTCCTGCGCCAACGCTAAATCTGCCTCAGCCTGTGCAAGGGCAATGTCAGTGACGGTTTCCGCTCGGCCCAAGAGATCCATCACGCTCCCATATTGCACCGCATAGATAGGGTCATTTTGCAGCAGAAGCTGCAGCAGAGTTTGTTCAAGTTGATCTTGGGGTTTTCGGCGGCGTGCTTCTTGTGTTTCAGTATTTCCCTTGCCTAGAAACCGCTGATTACGGCCTGTCTCGCGGCCTGCCAGTTCATTCTGAAGATCGTCAAAATCCCCGGCTCTTCGTATCTCCGATACGGTCCGCTTTAAGTCCTTGTCTGGGAAATAGCCATCTGTCATTCGCATCCCTAGTTCGCTCAGGCTGGCACCTGAATTGTTACATATATATTGTACCAGATCGGGGATTCAGTTGTCAAAATTGGTCGTTCACCATTGTATATCGCCGCTCGTCTACATCGACCATTATTTGACCCGATCTACCGGTTTGCTTTTCATTTGTTGTCTCGTGCTGACCTTGACGGCTTCTATTTTGTCCCACGTCATGATTTCCTTCTGATCCGATACTTAAAGCTTTTCCTAGTTCTACCGGTCTTGATTTATTCCTTTTTGGCTTACGCAAGGTGTGCGCGGTAGTACCACGCCTATCTTGGTCAGGGAGACGCTGCGCTCTCCCGTAACAACCCTCTTGCATTGGCATTCATCAAGACTACCCCATTTTGCAACGGGGTAGCTTTCTTCATGCCATTAAATCGTATCGCCGATTAATCACTCATAGGATTTGGAGACCTGCCTCTCCACCTATACCAAACCATGCAGAAACGTATGCCCGTTCCATCACCACAAAGGGAGACTTCGCTCTCCCTATGGCCCCATCGACAAATGGGCCTTCAGTGCCCCTTTGAACCCACGAGCAGGACTTGGGAGGTTGTGTTTCCATCAGCATCAGCATCAACCACTATGGTCGCTTCGGATTTTCCCGCAACGGGCATTTCAATTCCCCAAGAAAAGGGAGGGGTGTGGTTTTGAGCGTGTTGATAAACCACAACAGTCGGCATGTTACGCTTGTCGTAGCTAGTACCAAAACGAAATGAAAGGCTTGCTGGAGCTGCGATAAACAAGTGAATTTTCTTAATCTGTTTGTCTGCTAATTTCCGAATAACCTCACAAAACTCTTTAGTGAGAGCTACTTGTTTTTCTTCTGACCAGTGAGAATCAAAAGAGCGTTCTTTCAGATCAAGCTGTACCACAGGAAGAACGCCAACACGTTCGATGGCCCCTGACATATTGACTGCATAAGAAGCAGAAATCGTGAGAATAATTTCATCTGAGAAGTTTGGAATTGCATCAAGATCAGGGAGGGTGAATCTATTGTGGTCGTCGATGCTATCCAATTCCCTCCACGTTTTCTTATGCCGATCCCAGTCCATAATTTTTAAATCACACTCATCATCCACTAAGACTCCCGCTAAGAATAGTATCGGGACAGGAGCTAATCCGCCGAAAACACGGCTTAAGTCGCTCCTGTTGTGTCCAAATTCTCCTTGTTTTAGATCGGTAGTTAGTGTTGCCAGTTCTTTGATGGCTGTTTCAGGGGAAGCAACTTCACCATCATTGATTTGCGGAAGAGAGATCAGTCTTGATACTCTTTGTCCGGCCATATATTTCGGAATTGCATCTATCAGTGGTGTACCAACATGGCTTCTCAAACCCCGCAATTCAATGACAACAATCCTCTTTTTCCTATCTCGCGCGCCGTTCAAAAACAATGAGTAAGTCTCAAAGAATATGCCAATAATTAATGCAATAAAGCCTAATGCAAAAATAATCGTAGAACCACTTTCACCAACGTGAATTAATGTAGAATAAGTAGTTCCTTCAACTTGGATTGAGGCTGTAACTGTCCATAGCAATCCAGATGGGGCAATCAACAAAACCCCGCAACTAATCAAATAGCGGGATGAACTGATAGGACGGAAGATATAATCAATAGCTTTTCTAAAAGCATAATCGATACGTGAAACTATTAAATTCATCTTACATTCCCGCATCTAAATTTTTAACGTGCTTCGCGAACCAAGACCTTGGCGCCATATTTCTGAAATTCTTTATTCCATCGTTAAATGGACATATCCCTAGACGCTTGCCGCACCGGCAAGGGCATTTACGTTTGTTTGCCAATCGCTTTCTTAGAGAAATTAGATGAATGCTTGCATAGACTTGTTCGTCATACTCAAGTTTCAAGAGTGTTTTATAGTCTTCAAGAATACCTGATTTACCGTGAGAGAGTTCACCTAACACAAACTCTCCCATGGAAATGGCATATAGAAATGGCACAAGACAGTTGGCTGTAAAGCCGTTCAATGATGGATCTCTATGAATAGTAGCCAAGAGCCGTAGGGGCGATCCTAAGCATAAACTATTGTCAGGATTGACGTGATGATCTGCATCGCGTGGTATTCTATTACCAACTTCAAACACTTTTGGCAAAGCCATTGGATAATGTGAAGGAATTTCCACACGTAAAGAATAAGAGTCAACGGTAGTTTCTGTCCCGGGATTATCTATCCGAAAATCAAAAGTTCCTTCTATTGTTAGAACTTTTGATTTGCTTGGTTTGATTACCATCTGAGGGTAGTCGAGCAGAAAACCCTGAATTCTTAAGAAATCTACTAACATTAATCAATGTTTGACCGCCATGGTTTGGGAGAATCGGATTCGATCAAATGTATTTTTGGGGAATATGGGATGACGGGGACGGACAATAGAATTTCGTCAAATGTGACAGCCCCTAAAGTGATGCCCATTTTAATTTTGAGCTGCGACCCAATAAAGTCTCTGTCGCGGTGAGTAAACAAAATCTGGAAGTCAGCTCTTGCTTGTTTTAGCCAGTTTCGAAAATTTTGCTCCAATTCAAGGTTTGCGTACTGAGGCATAGCCCATCGATCTGCGAAATCTTCTCCTGGATTTACCGGGTTTGCGACGCGTGGTGTTCTGCTGCTGATATATCTATCCATTCGATTGAGGATTCCTTCGAGGGCGGCTTTGAGATCTAATTCACCTTCATAAGAACGTGCAGCAAGGGTTGAAATTATGATCGAAATGGGTTTTGATTCATCATTGTTCTCAAACATTTGATCACGGTGCCGTTTCAATATTTGAATGACCCGCTGTAAGGGAGTCTTCATATTGAAAAGAGGTACATTATCAACTTGGGCTTTATTCAAAACAACTTGAGTTCCGGACGATCTCATACGGTTTTCAAACCATTTAGCATACCCTTCTGGATTGCTAATAAGCCAATGGTCTGAAATATCCCTATAATTTGGAAGGCGGTCGTCAGTAATGGAAACAGCATTTTGTGACGAGCTCTTTGACACTTCTTGGCTTTCAGCCAA
>JAESRG010000206.1 GCA_016764785.1 Paracoccaceae bacterium | reverse complement strand
CGAAGGGGACTAATGTAGCGAGGGAAAGCTTCAACCCATCCCACAACGGTCCATAAATTGACGTCACGTTTTCAATATTATTCATACCGTAGATGAAACCGAAAAGCAGCCATGTCATGATGAGACAAATAACCGGCCGCAACAAACTCCGCCCAAAATCACTGGTCCATTCATAAAGATAGCTGGGGATCAGCGCGAAGCCCTTGGTCTCATAAAACCGCTTGGCCATAAGCTCCTTAGCAAAAAAATCCTGCTCCCGCTCATGATCCCGCGCTTGCACGGCAAGTTCCTTCAAGCGACGAAAACGGTCGGCGTCAGCTGAAGTCTTGGCCTTTCTGCAGGGAAAAATAGAAAATAATTTAACTGGCGTGGTCGGATATTCAACAGCCATGTCATGTAAAGTGAAATGCGCCGACAACTTTGACCGCCGAAAGTCCGGGACATGCGCAAATTTGCTGCCTTCCATGTTAATAGGACCTTCAAAAACTGTACCGGCAAAACTCGTTTCATTGGCAAATACTGCACCAGGGAAAAAAGCATGTCCCCCACTAAAAACGACACTATCAAAAATAGCAGCACCACCCTTAAATCCCACCTCTTTAAATTCGGCATCTCCCCCGCTAAATTTTGCTTTAGAAAAGATGGCGTTCCCTCCACTAAATTGTGCGTAAGTAAAGTAAGAATTTCCTCCGTTGAATTGAGTGTTGCGAAAATAGGCATTCCCCATGCTAAATCTCGCACGACTAAAATCCGTACTTCTCCCATTGAAACAGGCATGGTCAAAATCGGCACTTCCCCCACAGAAATCTGCACCAACGAAAATGGCACTCCCTACACTGAACTCAGCTTCCAAAAAACTAGCTTTACCCCCACTGAAGTTGGCGCGCATAAAGAAGGCATCACCAATAAATTTTGCTCCGCTAAAGGCACAATTTCCGCCGCCAAATACGGCACCAACAAAGTAAGCACCTCCGCCTCTAAATTCTGTTCCAATAAAATAGGTGTGCCCGCTGCCAAATTTAACACCATTAAAGTCGGCAGTACCCGTGCGAAAATTGGCTCGACTAAAATCGACGGGCCCTCCTCTAAATTCGGCATTGTGAAAGCTCACGTCGTCGAATATTGCTGAAAGAAAAACAGCAGCACCTGGAAATATGAACCTGGAAAATGATACTCTTCCATCCTTAAACTCGTGGTACGAAAAATCCACCGCCATGCCAGGGTTTTCATCTGCCCACTTATTCCACACATCTTTCCCCTGACGGGCGAGGGCGAGGGCTTCTGCTTTGGGGAGGGTTTTTGGGTTGTCTTCTTTCTCCGTCATAATCCGCGTCACACTCCCCGTTATCAGACCAAATATGGGTAACTTTACCACTTAAACTATTATCGGGAAAGGGTGGGTGAAAGATTGAAAATGGCGGAAAGGTTCGTATATTTAGGGCTGAACTTTCTAATTTAATGCACTTAATGAGGGTGTTATGCGCGCTATCGGACGAAATCGGCTTTGGATATCTGCTTTCTTTGTTTTATGGCTGTTCGTGGCGGAGACGCCAGTTTATTTACCTGAAGGCATAGTCATGGCGCAGGAATTGATCGGGCCACCGCCCGTGGTCGGATCTCCGGCATTATCCGGTGGATGTGATGGCAGGCCAGAAGCTCGGGAGCGGCTATGCCGGTGTCATCTTACTCGAACCTTTCTTCCAGACCGCGCTTGGCCGCATCACGGCGGAGAGGTAAGAAAAGGGGGAGGCCCGAGAATGCCATCCAGCAGCGGCATTTCGTGCAATTACCAGCTAGCATTCTGTTTGACTTTGGTGTAGACAGCCCCCAACTGTTATTGAGGACGCCGGAGCGCTTTATTCCGGCTTGTTGGGATTTGGAAGATTATGGAAACTGTCCTGTTGGTCGTACATGTCATGATCGCGGTCATTTTGATCGTGGTTGTGCTGTTGCAGCGCTCTGAAGGCGGGGCGCTTGGCATTGGCGGTGGCGGCGGTGCGATGAGCAGTCGCGGCGCGGCGAATTTGCTGACCCGGACGACGGGCACGCTTGCCGGAGCCTTTATGCTCACCAGTATTTTGCTGGCGATTGCGAGCGGCACCCATACCGCTCCAATCTCTATTATGGATTCGCCCCTGACGCTCCCCGATTCCTCTGAAACAATGCCGGCATCGACCGTTCCTGCTGTCCCGGCGAAGCCTGCGGAGCCCTCTGCTCCGCTGTCGGAATAAGCGGTATCGCAAAAATAATCACGGGGCGGCAGATTTGCCGCCTCTTTTACTTCACCTCTCAAGTTTAATTGGTTATAACGTAACTCCATGGCTCGGTTTATTTTCATTACCGGTGGTGTGGTTTCCTCGCTTGGCAAAGGTCTGGCCGGGGCGGCTCTGGCTTCCTTGTTACAGGCGCGCGGCTATAAAGTGCGCTTACGGAAACTCGACCCCTATATTAACATCGATCCCGGCACCATGAACCCGTATGAGCATGGCGAATGCTATGTGACGGATGATGGCGCCGAGACCGATCTCGATCTCGGACATTACGAACGCTTCACCGGCGTGCCGTCCAAACAGTCTGACAATGTGACGACGGGGCGGATATACCAGACCGTGATCGGCAAAGAACGCCGCGGTGAGTATCATGGCGGGACTGTTCAGGTCATTCCCCATATCACCAATGCCATCAAGGAATTCGCGACCTCTAATCTTGAAGACGAGGATTTCGTGTTGGTGGAAATCGGCGGCACTGTTGGCGATATCGAAGGACTGCCGTTTCTGGAAGCCATCCGCCAGCTCGGCTATGAACTTAAAGAAAACGCCGTCTTTATTCATTTGACCCTGGTGCCCTATATCGCGGCGGCCGGTGAGCTTAAAACCAAACCCACCCAGCATTCTGTGAAGGAGCTGCGCTCCATCGGTATCCAACCCGATATCCTGCTATGCCGCTGTGAAATGCCCATTCCCATCAGTCAGCGCCGAAAAATCGGCCTCTTCTGCAATGTATCCGAAGATGCCGTTATCCAGGCTCTCGATGTGCGCACGATTTATGAAGTTCCCTTGAGCTACCATAAAGAAGGCTTTGATGTGGAAGTGCTAAAGGCCTTCGGCATTACCGATGCGCCAGAGCCGGACCTCTCCAAATGGGAAACCATTGTCGACCGGGTGTTGCAGCCTGAAGGCGAGGTTAATATCGCTGTTGTCGGTAAATATATCGAGCTGCAGGATGCGTATAAATCGCTGACGGAAGCGCTGATCCATGGCGGTATTGCCAGCAAAGTGAAGGTCAATATCAACTGGATGGAAGCCGCACTATTCGAGGACGGCGAGGTCACACCGGCCAGCAAGCTCGAAAACGTCCATGCCATTTTGGTGCCGGGCGGTTTTGGTGAGCGGGGAGCCGAGGGCAAGATCAAGGCCGCGCAATATGCCCGTGAACATAACATTCCGTTTTTCGGCATTTGCTACGGCATGCAGATGGCCGTCATTGAGGGCTGCCGCAATCTCGCGGGGCTGCCCAATGCCGGCACCTCTGAATTTGGTAATTATGATCCCAATGTCGTCGGGCTGATGACCGAATGGACCCGCGGTAACGAGATCGAGACCCGCCGCAAAGACGGCGACCTTGGCGGCACCATGCGCCTCGGCTCGTACCCTTGCGATCTTTTGGAAGGCACGCAGGTACGGAAAATTTACGGCACCGATCGTATTGATGAGCGCCACCGTCATCGTTTTGAAGTAAATATCGCCTACAAGGATATTCTGGAGAAGGTCGGCTATAAATTCTCCGGCATGTCCCCCCATGGCGACTTGCCGGAAATCGTCGAATTTGTCGACCATCCCTGGTTTATCGGCGTGCAGTTCCACCCGGAGTTAAAATCCAAACCCTTTGACCCGCACCCTCTGTTTGAAAGTTTTATCGAGGCGGCGGTCAGCAAATCACGACTGGTATAGACATGACTGAAATGCACCACGTCCAGATCGGCAATATCACGGTTGGCAATGATTTGCCGCTTGCCCTCATTGCCGGGCCCTGCCAGATGGAGAGCATGATCCATGCCATCGATATGGCCGGGCGTCTTTATGAAATGACGCAGGAACTGGGCATGGGGCTGGTCTATAAAACCTCCTTCGACAAGGCCAATCGGACATCTCTCAACACGGCGCGGGGCCTCGGCCTTGATGCCGCCATTCCGGTTTTTGAGCGCATCCGCAGCGAGTTTGGCATACCCGTCCTGACCGATGTTCATCTGCCCGAACATTGCGCGGCTCTAGGTGATGCCGTTGACGTGCTGCAAATCCCGGCGTTCCTCTGCCGCCAGACGGACCTGTTGCTGGCCGCGGCGGCAACCGGCAAAGTGATCAACGTCAAAAAAGGGCAGTTCCTGGCACCCTGGGACATGAAAAATGTCGCCCATAAAATAATTGAAAGCGGAAACCCGAAGGTTCTACTGACCGAGCGCGGCGCGAGTTTTGGGTATAATACGTTGGTTTCCGATATGCGCAGCATTCCCATTATGGCCGAGCAAACCGGCCTGCCCATTGTCTTCGATGCCACCCATTCCGTGCAGCAACCGGGCGGGCAGGGCACCACATCGGGCGGAGAGCGCAAATTCGTGCCCGTTCTGGCACGCGCTGCTGTTTCCGTCGGGGTGGCCATGGTCTTTATGGAAACCCATCAGGACCCGGACAACGCCCCCTCTGACGGACCTAATATGGTGCCCATCGATCAGATGAAGGCGCTGCTCGCCACGCTGCAGAAATTCGATACCCTCGCGAAAAACCTTGATCAATAGGAAACTGACATGAGCGCAATTCTTGATATCATCGGCCGTGAAATCCTCGATAGCCGGGGCAACCCGACGGTGGAAGTCGACGTCGTTCTGGAATCCGGTGCCTTTGGCCGCGCCGCCGTCCCCTCCGGCGCCTCCACCGGCGCGCATGAGGCTGTTGAGCTGCGTGACGGCGACAAGAGCCGGTATGGTGGCAAGGGCGTGCTTAAAGCGGTGGAAGCCGTCAACGGCGAGATATTCGATGTTCTGTCGGGCCGCGACGCTGATGACCAGATCGCCCTTGATCGCGCCATGATCGCTCTCGATGGTACAGAAAACAAAAGCCGCCTCGGCGCCAATGCCATCCTTGGCGTTAGTCTGGCGCTGGCCAAAGCCGCCGCTGAAGATTGCGGCTTGCCGCTTTATCGTTATGTCGGCGGCGCATCCGCCCGGACGATGCCGGTGCCGATGATGAATATCATCAATGGCGGTGAACATGCCGACAATCCCATCGATGTGCAGGAATTCATGATCATGCCGCTCTCTGCGGACAGTATCACCGACGCCATCCGCATGGGATCGGAAGTCTTCCAGACTCTCAAGAAACAGCTATCCGACGCCGGTCATAACACCAATGTTGGCGACGAGGGCGGCTTCGCACCGAATATCGGAAGCTCCCGTGATGCCCTTGATTTTATTATGAAATCTGTTGAGGCCGCCGGATATAAACCCGGCGAGGATATCTATATCGGGCTCGATGCCGCCTCCACTGAATTTTTTGACGGCAGCAACTATAATCTCAAAGGCGAGAGCAAAATCCTCAGCCCTGGCGAGATGGTCGACTACTACGCCGCCCTCGTTGGCGATTACCCCATTATCTCGATCGAAGACGGCATGAGCGAGGATGACTGGGCGGGCTGGAAGCTACTCACCGACAAAATCGGCGATAAAGTGCAGTTGGTCGGCGACGATCTATTTGTCACCAATCCCAAACGGCTTAAAGA
>JAESRG010000205.1 GCA_016764785.1 Paracoccaceae bacterium | reverse complement strand
TCAATTCTGATATATATTTCCGGTGGCTCATTCATGGCGCGATCACGCACCGGAATATCCGACCCATCCGCAGCTGCACCTGTTGCAACATCAGCACGCAAGCGTGCGATCACCGCATTTTGCAGTGCAACCCTTTGTGTAAAACTCATCTGTATTACCTTCCGCCAGTGCGGCCCAACAGGCCGGGCGCTCCGGCCCCACCGATCTTGCGCACGATACTTTTCATGCGGTGCTGGTGGTTGGCTTCCTCTGATTCAACTGCGTTGTCATGGAAGGGTTTGGCGGCATTGTCCGCCGTTCCATCATGCACAAACCGCGCATAGAACGCTTCTTTCTTGGCCTTTTTGGTACGATACCCGACAGCACCCTTGCCCTTGGCTCGCGATACACCCTTGGTATAAAACCGTGACAACTTGCCGGTGCGCCGCTTGACCATCGAATTGATATTCGCGCGACCCTCACGATGTATCGCCGCCACAGTTTTTTCGATTTCATCCATTGCTGCATCCTGCAAAGCATCCGGCATTCTGCGGATACTTGCCCGGCGTCTGGTTGCGCCTCGCATGCGGCTCATGGTGCAGCTTTACCTTTGCCAATGCGGAACCAAATATATGAAGCCCCAGGCGCAGGCGGTTCAACCGCCAGAACGTTCCAAACCTCGCCCGGTGCGCCGTTGCTCACATCGCGCGCGCGCCAAGTTGTTTTGATCGATCTGGTTTCCGGCGCGACCCGCAAGGCTATCCGCGCGGCAAGGTTGGAAACGATGCCACCATCGGCAACCCCTTCACCGCCACCGGCGATTTCAAGATGCGCCCAGCATTCGAATTGTTCCGGCCAGCCTTTTGTTACACCGCCGCCAGCGCTCTCCACGTCTTGTGGCGCATCAAAGGCAAAACGGCGGCGATTGCTCACGCTATTTACCCGACGCCTTGGCGCGTGACTTACGCGCTGCATCGACGCGGGGCTTACTTATTAGACCCGATAGCAACAACGGCGCTGCATCGTGCTCTGACGCCGTGAACGGATCATCAACAGCGTATTTTTTACCATCACGCATAAACGCACGCAGAACTTTGTAAGCCATTTTCTAAACTCCTATTTGCAAATCAACGGGCGCTGATATTTCAACTGTCGCATAAGCCGTATCACCCCGAAATTAAGGCGCGCCCCGCCCTCTTTTGGATCCTCACCGGAATTCCTTGCGTCGCGAAACCAGTCTTGTGCCAGCAAGATAATCGCCTGCCGCAAACGACGCGGTACGGCCTCGGGAACATGCCCAACAGTTGCCCGCACGCGGATCGCTGATCCTGTCGCGCGATCAGGCCATGTCACGTTGTCAGCCATTTGCAGGCGCGGTTCATCGTGCCCAGTTATTAAGCGATAATCACTTGCCGGAATGTCCTGCCAGTCGCCATTTGGATCAAGCACAGACAGCAGATCAACGTCGATAACCGGCGCGCATGGAAACCACCAAGTTGTGAACTCGGCAACGTCCAACATAAATTCCACCTCACGCGTTAGCGCGGGGCGGTTTGTTGCAGCCTCAACCACTTCGGTTGCGGCAGAAAGCTGATCGGCAATGAACAGATCATCAACCGCAAAATCCTGCGCTGTTGCCCGCTTGAACTCGGCAACGCTTATTGGCGAGTCCGCGACATCAATACCCATCAGTTTCATTTTTTAATCCCCCAACACAGACGTTAAGATTTTTTGCCGTTGGCTTTATCGTCAGCTTGCGCTGGCTTGTTGCTTTCGACGTCTTGCGCGCGTTTTTTCATGATCGCCCCGGCCTCTTGATCCGAGCAAATAACCTTTGCCGTTTTCAGTTTTTTTACCATGTCATCAGTAAAGCCAGCAATGTCGCCACGGTTGTAAATGCCCCAGCCTTTTTTGAACATCACGCGGTTAAGTTTGGAATCAGCCATTGAATTTCTCCTCAAATAAACTCGGTTGCCCGCGCGCCAGATCAGCGCGCAGGCGGGTATTCCTTAGCCCCAGCCAAGCGTTTGAATACGGGCAATCGCTTCGTCATGGCGCGGTGCAAAATCGTGTTCCGAAATTGCGCGCATCCATGTCTGATCATCCGCAAATGCGGTGCCCGCCTCGGTAGACATTGCCAGAATGATTTTCATCGAATCCCCAATGACCATTTGGTCAAAGTCAGCCAGATAAATTTCAGATTCATTGGTACCACCCCCAAGGTTGTTGGGGATTTGCGAGGTGGTGAAAATCGGATAGCCACGCAAGGTATTTTTGGCGTCGATACTTGGATAAGCCAGATTGCCGTTTGCGTCTTTCAGGCCAGCCAAGAACGCCTTGACCGAACCGCGCATGATCCACGCAGGCTTAACCATTTGCACATTCGCGTCGATGATTTTTGACTCTGCCAAACGCAGGTAAATATCAACATTCGCATACGCACCATCTGCCGCTGTAATAACGTTGGCACCGGGGCAATAGCTCAACAGGCCGGTTGGTGTATCCCCCGAACCATCACCGCGAATGAACGCCAAATCTTCGCGTAAAGACATGCTAGACAACATATCATCCCGCACGAACTGCCCCATTGCCGTTGAACTTTGGCGCAGCAAAGTGTTGCTGATTTTCACAAGCGAAGTCAGCTTTTTGAACGACTTGTCAACGCTGTCAAAGGTTGGTTCGCTCGGGGTAATGGTATCGTTTTCGCCCTGATATGTGGCGGTGGCACCCGTGGCCTGCCGTGCATTCCGCAGATTACCCGCTGGCATATCGACAACACGCGCCCCAGCAGCCCGAACCGCAACACGCGGGCGCAGCATTTCAATCAACTCACTGCTCAATTCTTGCGGAATGGTCACACCACCCGCTGCGCTTGTCGCGCCAGACAGTGCCGCCGAAATCACGCCAAAGCCGTTATCCTGCGCGTAAGCTGCGGCCGCTTCGACATTGCCACCAGTTGCAGCCAAAGCCCCCATGAACAGACCCGCGCCAACCCCTTTGTTATCTGGATTTTTGGCAACCGGCGAAGCCTGCCGCGCAACGACAACAATTGGGTTATTCTGATCAACAGGCACCGCCGCTGCGGCCAATGCCGATTCAACAACTTCGGCACGACCAACATCAACATTCAATTTATCGAAATCCGCTTTAGCAGTTTCAAAACTCGCAACCGCAGCTTTGATCGCATCCGCGTCAGGTTCTTTGGCCGCTTCTGCCGCTGCAATTGCAGCTGCGCAAGTTTTCATTTTTTCCGCAGCTTCTGCACGCTGGCGGCGCATTTCAACAATATTCATTTAGAACCCCTTTCAAAAGGCATAAGCGGCACCGCCGCCAATAAAAAACCCGACCAAATGGCCGGGCATATCATTTCCGATATTTTGGAAAATTCAGGTTTGCGAAATTGCCGTGGCAACCTCGGCTGCGCGTTGCGCGCTAGCGCCCTGCCGCATAACTTGCGGCGGCTTATGGGCTTCAAAAATTCTGGCATAAAACGCGCGGCGGGTTTCAACCCGATCCGCTAGACCAACCTCAACCGCGCGATCCGCCGGAAACATCGCGCCGCCGCGCTTTGGGTCACCATCGACGCCAGCCTTGACCAGCAACTCGTCAACCGTGATCCCGCGTCCAGCAGCAACGGCTTGATGAAACCGCGCTTCCATTTCGTCACCGCGTCGCTGAATTTCAGCTAATCCGGCTTCGGTTTCGGGGTTGGGCATTTTGGCCTGCGCGTGCGTTGAAATGTGAAAGCTTTCTTTCCAACCATGACTGCCCGTTTTGACAGGCCACGCCCCGCCGCGCATCACACCGATTGATCCAATTTCGCCGCCCGGCGCAACCGAGATTTCACCAGCTTGGCTGGCCAACCAATAGGCGGCACTTGCAGCCATAGGATCAGCAATCACATAAACTGGTTTGACCGCATTTAGGGCTGACAACGACAGCGCCGCACCTTCAAGGCCAAGCACATGCCCGCCCGGTGAATCAACATCGAGAATAACGGCTGTGATACTTTCATCAGCTGCCAGCGTGTCGCAAGTTTGGGTTAATCCATGATACGTGGTCCAGCCGAACCAGTCTTCCAGCACAAACGAATTGGGCGTCAATATTCCGCGTATCGGAACAATGGCCACGGTGCCAATCGTAACAAACCGCTGACCCGCTTCGATGGTCACACCACCGCCAGCCGCCGCGAGGGTGATACCCTCAAACTTTGGCGTGGCCTCTGCCATTGCTTTTACATCGACATTTGGCGCAATCAGCTCAGCGGTGCAGGATAGAACCGCTGCAATCGCGGTTGTTTCAGTTAGCTTTGATTTTTGGCCCATGTTATTTGCCCTCGTTTTTTGGTGGTTTTTCATCGCGCGTCATATTTGACGGTGGGTAAAGTGTTGCGCCTTCATCAACTGGACCGTGACCAAGCGTTTTTCGCGCCTCATTGGCTGTCATAAACGGCCCGCCTACGGCTGATTTTAGGGAATCGTTTCTTTCCTTGGCGGTCGCGCGCAGCAATGAATCAAGGTTGTGGCGCAAGGTGAACCCTGCGCGCCGCTCGGCCTCGGTCAAAAGACTGATTTCAAGTTGCCGTTCAAATTGAGTTGCCCAATGCAACAGGCAATCTGTCAGGTAATTGATCGCTTGCTGTTCAACACCGGCCTTAATCCCAGCATCGTCAATCGAAACCTTTGATGGCGGCATGCGATAGGTTGCCAGAATTTGCTGGCGATCAAACCGCCGCGTTTCCAAAAGCTGCATATCTGCGGGCGACAAATCCAGCTTTTTGATTTCCGCACCAACCGGCATAATCGGAATGCCATTATTTGTTGGGTCTTGAATAACTTCCTTTATTGCCCTGACTTGCTGAATCGCAGTATCTTCATTTACCCAACTATCAGGCCCAGAAGTGACATACGCTTTCAGCGCCGCACCCGATACGCCCCGTGCCGCTGCCTCTTGCCCAGCCAAAGCGATACCCAAGGTTTCCGCGCTTTCCATAATCGGTGACCGCCCGATCCAACCGTCGCGGCTGGCATACCGAACATGAACCATTGATCTTGAAGGCACCCGCCTGTGAACACCATCCGCGTCGGTGAAATCATAGAAATGGGCGCGGCCATTTTGCAGCATTTGCAGGCCAGTATGATAAACGTGATCAATCATAATCAACTGACCGCCACCGTCGCGGGGCGCATACCCATAACCGTTGCCCCGCAACACAAAACCATGCGCCATTGCATGACGCAAAGTAACAGCAGCAACGCCCGACGAACTCTCTTTATTCAAAAGCCAACCGGCAGGGTGGTCATCAATCCGTTTACGATTTCCGTTGCTGTCTTTCTCATAAACATGCAATCCGATTTTAGCCAAATCGCCCGCGATAATGTCACAACACGCGGCCACGGTGCCGTGCCGCATCGCTGTTTCGGTCGAAACGTACGGCAGTGTTTTCACACGCGAACCGCTAGCATTGCCAAAGTCAGCAAACCAGCCATTGGGTTTGGTAACACCGCTGGTTTCTGCGGCGGTCATTGTTGGTTCAATCCGCGCCAACCGCGCACCATCACGGCCTAGCACCTTCGAAATAAAACTCATGCGACTACCGCCCCTATTGGTTTTTTCTTACCTTCGCCAACTGCCGCACGGCCAACGGCCATAATGGCCGCAACAACCGGATCAATCCGGCCAGTTGATTTTCGTTTATTCGGCTTAATGTTCTCGGATGCATCTTCATCCCGAAACACGTTGCCCACAGACCACGTCAAAACCGGATTGCCGCCGTGCATAATGCGCTTTTGCGACACCTTCTTTTCAAACTCTT
>JAESRG010000204.1 GCA_016764785.1 Paracoccaceae bacterium | reverse complement strand
CCGAAAATCTCCAATCCGCAGGCATTGGTTTTTGCGGGCAATCATGGCGTTGTGGCGCAGGGCGTGTCGGCTTTTCCGGCTGAGGTCACGGCGCAGATGGTCATTAACTTTGAGCATGGCGGGGCTGCGATCAATCAATTGTGTGAACTAGCTGGCGCAACGCTAACCGTGCATGCGCTTGATCTGGATACCCCCACGCAGGATTTCACAACTGCTGCTGCAATGTCTGAACCTGAACTGGTATCGGCCTTGTTGACCGGCTGGAACGCGGTTGACCCTGATGCTGACTTATTGATCACCGGAGAGATGGGTATCGGCAACACCACCAGTGCCGCCGCTATTTGTGCGGCCTTGTTTGGCGGCGAAGCTGAGGGCTGGGTGGGGCGCGGTACCGGCATTGATGACGCCGGATTGGCGCTAAAAGCTGATGTCGTTTCGCGCGCCATCGCGTTTCACGGCGAGGCTTTGGCAGACCCGATGCAGGTTTTGCGGTGTCTTGGTGGTCGCGAATTGGCGGCAATGGTCGGCGCGATTGCGCGGGCGCGGGTTGAGAGCATTCCGGTTATTCTGGACGGATTTATCTGCACCGCAGCCGCGGCTACGTTGGCGCAGGTGCAGCAGGGTGCGCTTGATCACTGTGTTGCAGGGCATGTATCTGCTGAATCCGGCCATGCTGCGGTATTGCAGGAACTGGACATGCAGCCGTTATTATCGCTGAACATGCGTCTTGGCGAAGGTTCTGGGGCTGCGGTGGCGATTAATATCGTTAAGGCCGCGTTGGCATGCCATTCGGGCATGGCCACCTTTGAGCAGGCGGGCGTTTCTGACGGCTGATCTCGGTCAAGGCAATACACGAAAATCGCATGTTTCCTTGCTGGTATATGCCGTTAAATCCGTTTAAGAAGTTGGGAACCACAGCCTTGGATCGGGATGTATGAGCCAGACTAGCACACTTCTGCCACTGATTGCCGCGCTGCCTTTTGTCGGCGCATTGTTGCCGGGATTGATGATCCGGGCAGGGCGCAACATGGCGGCGTTGTCGGCTGCATTTGCTACGTTGCTGGCGTTGGTTATGCTACTGATTGAGGCCCCCTCGGTGATGCAGGGTAACGTGCTGCGGGCCGATTTTGAGTGGATGCCGATCCTTGGTCTGAACGTCAGTTTTATGCTGGATGGTCTGGGGTTGTTATTCGCGTTGATGATCCTTGGCGTTGGCTTGCTGATCATTCTTTATGCGCGGTATTACCTATCACGGTCTGACCCGATGGGGCAGTTTTATACTTATTTACTGCTGTTTCAGGGCGCGATGCTGGGCATTGTTTTATCAAACAACGTATTGCTTTTGCTGATCTTTTGGGAGCTGACAAGCTTGTCATCCTTTCTGTTGATCGGGTACTGGAAGCACCTGCCTGCAGGGCGTCAAGGTGCGCGCATGGCGTTGGCTGTAACCGGCATGGGCGGCTTGGCGATGATCGGCGGCATGCTAATCTTGGGTGATATTGCGGGCAGTTATGATCTTGATGTGATTTTGACCAAGGGCGCTGAAATCAAGGCCTCACCGCTGTATTTGCCCGCGTTGCTGTTGATCTTGCTGGGGGCGTTTACCAAATCGGCGCAGTTTCCGTTTCATTTTTGGCTGCCCCATGCGATGGCCGCACCAACGCCTGTGTCGGCTTATCTGCATTCGGCAACCATGGTTAAGGCCGGTATTTTCCTGATGGCGCGGATGTGGCCGGTTTTGGCGGGCACTGACGCGTGGTTCTATATTGTGGCTGGTACGGGGCTGGTAACCATGGTTGTTGGCGCCAGCATTGCCCTGTTCAAAAACGATTTGAAAGCCCTGCTGGCCTATTCAACGGTCAGTCATCTGGGTCTGATCACCATGCTGCTGGGCTTTGGTACTAAAATTGCTGCCGTGGCTGCGGTGTTTCATATCATCAACCATGTGACCTTTAAGGCGGCACTGTTTATGTCGGCCGGAATCGTGGATCACTCGGTGCACACCCGCGATATCAAACGGCTAGGGGGGCTGGCTGCGTTGATGCCCATCACCGCCGTCATTGCGACCATCACTGCGCTGTCGATGGCGGGGATTCCGTTTTTGAACGGGTTTCTGTCTAAAGAAATGATGCTTGAGGAAGCGGCCCATACGGTTTGGCTTGATAATCATTGGTTGGTGCCTGCATTGGCGACCTTTGGGGCGTTGCTGTCGGTGGCTTATTCACTGCGGTATATCATGCATGTATTTGCCGGAAAGCCGCGTAATGACTATCCGGCCACACCGCATGATCCGGGTTTTGGTTTATGGGCTGCGCCTGCCTTTTTGGCAGTGCTGGTGGTGCTGATCGGTATTTTCCCGCAGTTTATGGTCGACCCGCTGGTGGCGATCACCGCTGGGGCAGTGACTGGCGGCGACCTGCCGCATTATGAGCTGAAAATCTGGCATGGCCTAACGCCTGCGGTTTACCTGAGCATCATCGCGGTTGGTGGTGGCGCATTGTTGTTGACCCAACATTGTTGGTTGGCGCGGTTGTGGGATGCAACCCCGCGCCCTGAGGCCAAGGTGATATTCGATGCGCTGGTCAACGGGCTGGCAAAACTGGCCAACTGGTTCACGGGTGCTTTGCATAACGGTGCGATCAGCCGGTATCTGGCTATTTTTACCGCTGCTTCCGTTGGGCTTGGGGTTATTGTTTTCTCGCAGGGTACGCATGTTGCCGGAACCCGTGAATTACTGCCCGTACCGCCGCTTGCTGCGATGGTTTGGGTAATGCTGGTTGTGGCGGCGATCACTGTGGTGGTTTATCATCGCGCCCGTTTCCTGTCGCTGGTGCTGATCGGCATTATCGGTATTACCGTCTCGCTTGGCTTTGTGTATCTGTCGGCTCCTGATCTGGCGATGACCCAGATCTCGGTTGAGATCGTGACCATTATGTTGTTGCTGCTGGCGCTGAACTTTTTGCCCAAACGCAGCCCAATTGAAAGCGGTGCAGCGCGGCGCATTCGCGACGGGGTTATTGCTTTGTCTGCCGGGGGCGGTATCGCCGCGCTGGCGTACTCGTTTATGATCCGCGATTTCACCACACTGTCTGATTTTTACATCGCCAATTCCCATTCGGGCGGTGGTGGTGACAACGTGGTGAACGTGATTTTGGTCGATTTTCGAGGCTATGACACCTTTGGCGAAATCATCGTGCTGGGCATTGCCGCCCTGACGATTTTCTCCCTGATGGAGGCTCTGCTGGTTGGCAAAGCCTCGCAACGGCTTGCAACATGGGTTCATGGCCAGAAAGAATCCAAAGACCGGCACCCGATGATGAACGTGGTTGTCACGCGGGTGATGATGCCGATTGCCATCATGGTTGGGGTGTTCATCTTTCTGCGCGGCCATAACCAGCCGGGTGGCGGGTTTATTGCCGGTCTTGTCGTGGCGATTGCGTTGCTGATGCAATATATGGCCAGTGGATTTTCATGGGCACAAGAGCGTCAGCGGATCGAATACCACACTATGGTTGGTGTTGGTGTGCTGATCGCTGCCTTTACCGGTGCTGGCGCATTGCTGGTGGGCAAACCGTTTTTGACCAGCGCTTTTGGTTATCTCGATTACCCTCCACTGGAGAAATTTGAGTGGGCCACGGCGGCATTATTTGACCTTGGTGTATTTTTGACGGTTGTCGGTGCGGTGATGTTGACGCTTTACAGCTTTTCTCGGATCTCGCGGCGCGCCGGTGAGGTCACCAATGTTGAGGCGATGGATTTTGATCCTCGGCCAGAGCCGGAGGGCAAATAGATGGAATTTCTTGTTGCCAGCGCTATCGGGGTTTTGACCACCGCAGGTGTCTATTTGATTTTGCGCCTGCGGGCGTTTCCGGTAATTCTTGGCACCGCGATGTTGTCTTATGCGGTCAATGTGTTTTTATTTTCTACCGGCCGTTTGGCAGTGAACGCCCCGCCGATACTTGAGCATGGCGTTAACAATTATACCGACCCTCTGCCGCAAGCCTTGGTGCTAACGGCGATCGTGATTTCGTTTGCGATGACTGCTGTGGTGGTGATGATTGCGCTAGGCGCGTTTTTGGAAACTGGCGACGATAAAATCGACATTTCCGATGATTCTGAGGATGACACATGAACCATTGGATCATCGCTCCTGTTTTGCTGCCAGCCGTGCTTGCACCGTTGATTGCGGCCGCGATGCGTCATGACGTAACGCTGGCGCGGGTGTTCTCAATGGCGGGCACCGTGGCGCTTGTGGCGATTTCGCTGGGCTTGGTTGGCGTGGCCTCAAGTGGCGAAATTACCATTTACGAACTTGGCAACTGGTCAAGCCCGTTTGGCATTGTGCTGGTATTGGATCGTCTGTCAGCGATGATGCTTTTGATCACATCAAGCCTTGCGTTGATGGTTCTTTTCTACACAATAACAAGTGGTTGGGATAAACGCGGCCGTCATTTCCATGCTCTGTTCCAGTTCCAGTTGATGGGCATCAGTGGTGCGTTTCTGACGGGCGATGCCTTTAATCTGTTTGTGTTCTTTGAGGTGCTGTTGATCGCCTCATACGGTTTGATGATCTTTGGCGGCGGTGGTATGCGCCTGCGCGCTGGGCTGCAATATGTGGTGATGAACCTTGCCGGATCAACGTTATTTCTGATCGCGCTGGGCACGCTTTATGCGGTCACTGGCACCCTGAATATCGCTGATTTGGCGGTTAAGGTGCGTGAACTCCCGATGGAGGACGTGGCCCTGCTGCGGGTCGCTGCCATGCTGCTGATGATCGTTTTTGCGGTTAAGGCCGCGCTGTTTCCGGTCCAGTTCTGGTTGCCGGGTACCTATGCAAATGCGCCCGCGCCAGTGGCGGCGATGTTCTCGATTATGACCAAAGTCGGGGCCTATGCGATCCTGCGGTTCTTTACGATTTTGTTTGGGCCCGATGTGGCGGCGACAAATTCGATGGCCGCTGACTGGCTGTTGCCAGCCGCATTGATCACCCTTGCGATCGGCGCGATCGGTGTGTTTGGGGCCAAACGGTTGTTTCCTATGGCCGCCTTTGCGGTGTTGGCGTCGATGGGGATGGTGATGGTGGCGATTGCGTTGTTCACGCCGGAAGCCACAACTGCCGCGTTGTTTTACATCGTGCATTCCACATTTGCAGCAGCGGCATTGTTTCTGATTGCCGATCTGGTGCTGACCAATCGTGGTCATGATCACCTGAAGCCAGCGCCGATGATGATGCAACATGGCCTGCTGGCTGCGATGTTTTTCACCATCGCCATCGCAATAGCAGGAATGCCACCCTTGGCTGGATTTTTGGGAAAACTTCTGGTGTTGAACGCGGCACAGTCGACGCCGTATATGGCGGTGATCTGGACGGTCGTTCTGGTGGCCTCATTGCTGATGGTCGTTGGTTTTGCCCGCGCCGGCAGCATGATTTTCTGGAAGACCAAAACGGTTGAAGGCGACGACATCAGCACTGCGGGCACGGCAAGTATTATGTCAATCGGGGCGGTGATGGTTCCCATCGCTGGTCTTGTTTTGCTGTCGGTTTTTGCGGGCCCGCTAAGCGAGTACATGCAGGCCACAGCCGCGCAATTATTTGACCCCGACGGGTATATTAATGCAGTATTGGGGCCGAAATGATCAAAAAACTTTTCCCTCACCCGTTGTTGACCGCAATGCTGACCGTCGTGTGGCTGTTTCTAGCCCAGTCGGTTTCCCTGAATTCCATCTTGTTTGGGCTGTTTCTGGGTATCGTGATAGCTTTTGGCACGGCGCCGTTTTGGCCCAATCGGCCAACCCTGC
>JAESRG010000203.1 GCA_016764785.1 Paracoccaceae bacterium | reverse complement strand
GAGGCAATCGGATTGGTTTCACCCTGTCCGTAAGCACGCAGGCGGCTGCCCGTGACACCAGCGTTAATCAACACGCCCCGAACACTGATCGCGCGGCGTTCTGACAGCCCTTGATTATAACCAGCATCGCCAGTTGAATCTGTGTGGCCGATGACTTCGATTGTGGTGTTCGGATACTGTTGCAAGTTGGCAGCCAACGCATTCAACGAGGAAACGAACCCTGATTTCAGCCGCGCACTATCAACTGGAAAGGTGATTGCCTCAGGCAGTGTTACGATCAGCTGGCTGCCAGTATTGACGATCGATACGCCACTGCCACCCATTTGTTGCCGTAACGCAGCTTCTTGCCGATCAAGATCGTTGCCAACAGCGCCGCCGATACCGGCACCAATAATCCCGCCAATAACGGCGCCCCGCGCATTGTTGCCCGCGATTGCAGCACCAAGTGCCGCACCGATGCCGCCGCCAACCAATGCGCCAGTACCAGCGTTATAGTTTGAGCCGTCAGGGTTTGTGCACCCTGCAAGAGCCAAGCCTGCAACCATCACAGCCACTGTTGAAACTTTCAATATAGTCATAGAAATACCTCGTTCCTTTGAAATGATATGACTTGAGATATAGTTTAGACGCGAGTTTTTCAAGGTTTACAAGGAAATGCGACAGTTTGGGCGCGCCAGTCAGCAAAGCGGCAAGGTCTCGCCGATCATTAGCTGTTTGCGTCGAGGATTGCGGCCTCGCGGGCCAAAAGAGCCTGTTTTACCGGAATTCCCCAATGATATCCACCCATTTCGCCTGACTTTCGCAAGGCGCGATGGCAGGGAATCAACCAGCTAATCGGGTTACGTCCAACGGCGGTGCCAACCGCGCGGTTGGCTTTGGGGTTTCCGATCACCCGCGCTATTTCAGAATAGGTAGAAACCTGACCTGATGGAATGCGCAGCAACGCTTCCCAAACTTTGATTTGCAGCGGCGACCCGATCATCAATAACCGTGTCTCGCCTTTGGCCGTCACCGCCGCGTCAACCCAGCGCTGCAGTTTTTCTGGGGCTTCAACAAACGTTGCCTTGGGCCAACGCCCAAGCAAATCGGCTTCGGCTGCTGCTTTGCCTAGCTGGCTTGCGAAGGCCAAACCACAAATGCCGCGTTCAGTGCCTGCGGCCAGCATTTCACCGTAAGGCGATGCAAACCATCCTGTCCAGATCACCAGTCCCGCGCCTTGTTTTGCGTATTCTCCGGGGCTCATGGCCTCCCAGTTTACAAACAGGTCGTGCAGCCGTGACGGGCCAGAAAGCCCAGACTGGTAGGCAGTGTCCAGCACCGTGAAACGGTTTTTTAACAAGTCGCGCGCCAAATCCAGTGTTAAATATTGCAGGTATTTTTTGGGGCTTATGCCGGTCCATTTTCGAAATATTCGTTGGAAATGCGCAGGCGATAGACCAACCGCCGCTGCGACCTGCTCAAGACTGGGCTGCGCGGCGGCGTTTTCATTGATATACGTGATGGCTCGTGCAATCAACGTATAGTGATACGGGTCAGATGAGGTCTGCTGATTCATGTGTAAACCATACGTCACTATGGTCATTTCACCACCCGTTTCTTGCTTATTCACTTGCTTTTGACGCGATCTACGTGCCAAATTACCGCATGCAAAAACAGCTGGATTATAACACGATCTCTGAGATCTTTCGTCGATTTCGCGCGAGCGAGGCGAACCCGAAGGGAGAGCTGGATCACGTCAATGTCTTTACATTGGTTGTTGCGGTGGCGCTGTCTGCACAAGCGACCGACAAGGGCGTTAACCTTGCCACACGCGAGCTGTTCAAGATCGCTGATACCCCGCAAAAAATGGTTGATTTGGGTGAGGCTGGCCTGATTAAGCACATCAAATCTATTGGCCTGTTTCGCAACAAAGCCAAAAATGTCATCAAACTTAGCCAAATGCTAATTGATGTTTATGGCAGTGAGGTGCCCAGCAGTCGCGCGGCGCTGATCACCTTGCCGGGAGTTGGGCGCAAAACCGCAAATGTCGTGCTGAACATGTGGTTCCACTATCCCGCGCAAGCGGTTGATACGCATATTTTTCGGCTCGGAAATCGCACCGGTATCGCGCCAGGAAAAAACGTTGACGCGGTGGAGCGGGCCATAGAAGATAATATTCCTGTTGAGTTTCAACAACATGCACATCATTGGATGATCTTGCATGGACGTTATGTATGCAAAGCCCGTAAACCGGTTTGCCCGAATTGTATAATCGCAGAATTCTGCGATTCTGAGGAGAAGACGCTATGAGTAAGTCCCTGAAAGTTGTTGGTATCGGCAATGCTATGGTGGATATCCTGTCGCATGTTGAGGACGACTTTCTAGCTGATAACGGCATTAAAAAGGGCATTATGACGTTGATTGACCGAGATCGGGCGACGCATCTGTATGACCACATTGGCCCAAGCATGGAAATTTCGGGTGGGTCTGCGGCCAATACAATCGCGGGTCTTGCTGCGCTTGGTATTGCCACGGCCTATGTTGGCAAGGTGAAAGACGATCAATTGGGCGAAATTTTTTGCCATGACCTGCGTGCCCAAGGGGCACAGTTTGACACAGCGCTTGCCCCAGCTGATCACGCCGCAGAAACTGGGCGCTGCATGGTGATGGTATCGGCTGACCATGAACGCTCTATGAATACTTATCTGGGGGTTTCTGAATTTTTGACGCCTGACGATATTGACGTTGCCCAAATGGCAGATACCGACTGGATATATCTGGAAGGATATCGGTTTGACGGCCCTGAAAGCCATGCGGCTTTCGCCAAAGCAATTAAGGCTTGTAAAGATGCGGGCGGCAAGGTTTCGCTAACCCTGTCTGACCCATTTTGCGTTGAACGTCACCGTGATGCGTTCCGCAAAATGATCAAAAATGACGTGGACCTATTGTTTTGCAACGAACATGAAATGCGCGCCATGTATGAGACCGACGACCTGAGCATTGCGCTGCGTCTTGCGGCAGCAGAGGTCGAAACCGTGGCCTGCACAACCGGCGCAGATGGCGCTTATGTTTGGCAGGGCGATGAAGAATTCCACGCCCACGCAACCGAAGTTCAGATTGTGGACGTTACCGGCGCGGGCGACCTATTTGCTGCCGGGTTTCTGTTTGGTGTGGTGACGGGGCGTGATCCGCTAGCGAGCGGGCAGTTGGGCTGTGTCGCAGCTGGCGAAATCATCAGCCATATCGGTGCACGCCCCGAGGCTGACTTGACCGAACTTTTCAAAAAACACGATCTTCTTTAGGGAACTAACATGACTTACGAATACGATCGCGAAAATATTTTTGCAAAAATTATACGCGGCGAGATTCCCAATGACACCGTGCTGGAAACCGAGCATTGTCTGGCTTTTCGCGATATCACCCCACAAGCACCAGTGCATATTCTGGTGATTCCCAAAGGGAATTATGTCAATTTTGATCATTTCGGAGCCGCGGCTTCGGATGCCGAAATCGTTGATTTCAGCCGCACCATTGCCAAGATCACCAAAGACGTTGCTGTGGATCCTGCCTCGGGCGGAAACGGCTATCGTTTGATAGCCAATTCGGGCCGTGATCCGGTGCAAGAAGTCGCGCATATGCATGTGCATATTCTGGCCGGTCGCCCGTTGGGGCGGATGTTGCAGAAGACTTGATTGCTATGGTCATCTTGTGCCAAATAGACAAAAGAGAACCTAAGGATCAGCCATGACAACCCAAGCCCCCGAAATTGAAGAAGTTACCGTAACAAAAGTTAAGTGCGATGGCGGCGGTGACCATCCACGTGTCTGGCTGGTTATTCCTGCCGACACAGGTTTTGTTGAATGCGGGTACTGCGACAAAAAATTTGTATTGAAAAAGTAAGATGGCATTTGGCAAAGGGCATCACCTGCATCTTATTGACGGATCGGGGTTTATTTTTCGGGCTTATCATGCGTTGCCACCGCTAACGCGGAAATCTGACGGATTTCCGGTTGGGGCGATTTCCGGGTTTTGCAACATGCTGTTCAAGTTTGTTGAAGACAGTAAAGGCACCGATGCGCCGACCCACGTCGCCGTGATTTTTGACCACAAAGGCAAGACCTTTCGGTCAGACATTTACCCTGAATACAAAGCTAACCGGCCCCCCGCGCCCGAAGATCTGGTGCCGCAATTTCCGATTATCCGCGATGCAACCCGTGCATTTAACCTGCCTAGCGTAGAAATGCAGGGGTTTGAGGCCGACGATATTATTGCCACCTATGCCGATATGGCGCGCAAAGCGGGCGGTCGTGTAACAGTGATTTCGTCCGACAAAGACCTGATGCAGCTGGTTGGCGGCGGGGTCGAAATGCTCGACCCGATGAAAAACCGGCGCATCGGCATTGAGCAGGTTGAGGAGAAATTTGGCGTTAAGCCTGATCGGGTGATCGACGTGCAAGCCCTTGCCGGAGATTCAGTTGATAACGTGCCCGGTGCGCCCGGTATTGGTATCAAAACGGCGGCGTTGCTGATTAATGAATACGGTGATCTGGACAGCTTGTTGGAACGGGCCGCCGAAATTAAGCAGCCAAAACGCCGCCAAACCTTGATCGATAACGCGGATCAAATTCGTACCAGTCGGGAATTGGTAACCTTGCGGCTGGACGTACCTGTGGTTGAAACGCTGGAAGAATTTGAGGTGCATGATCCGGTGGTTGAGGATGTTTTGGCATTCATGGCAAAAATGGAGTTTCGCGGATTATCGCAACGTATGGCGGCCAAGCTTGGTGCGCCGACGCCAGTGTTTGAGGAAGCCGCCCCCGTCGGGGGATCGACCCCCTCGGATGGCGGCGCGGCTTTGGCCGCGCTGGTGGCACCGATTGACCCATCGAAATACGAAGTGGTATCGGATGCTGAAGCGCTGCAAGTCTGGATCGACAAGGTCTATATGTGCGGCTGGGTCGCGTTTGATACCGAAACCACTGGCCTGAATGAAATGCTGGTCGATTTGGTTGGGATTTCATTATCGGTAAAGCCGGGTGAGGCCTGTTACATACCGTTGGCCCACATCGCTGGCGCGGGTGATCTTTTGGGCGCCGCTGAACGGGTTGCGGGGCAGATGACTGTTGAGGCGGCGCTGGATATGTTGCGGCCAATGCTTGAGGATGCCTCGATCATCAAAATCGGTCAAAACATGAAGTATGATATGAAAATCATGCGGCGGTATGGTGTCGATATTGGTCCGATTGATGACACGATGTTGATGTCTTACGCCCTGAATGGCGGCCTGCATCGGCACGGAATGGACGTGCTGTCGGATCAATATCTTGACCATAAACCTATTCCAATCAAGACCTTGATCGGGGTCGGCAAGTCGCAGATTACTTTTGATCAGGTGCCGCTGACGGATGCCGCGCCTTACGCGGCTGAGGATGCTGACGTTACTTTGCGCTTGTGGAAATTGTTCAAACCGCGGCTGTCAGCTGAAAAACTGACCACGGTTTATGAAACGCTTGAGCGCCCACTGGTGCCGGTTTTGGCTGAAATGGAAATGCATGGCATCAAAGTTGATCGTCAACATTTGGCGCGTATGTCCAATAACTTTGCCCAGAAAATGGCGCAACTTGAGGACGAGATCTACGAACTAGCCGGACGTAAGTTCAATGTTGCTTCGCCCAAGCAACTGGGTGAAATTTTGTTTGACGAAATGTCGCTTCAGGGCGGTAAAAAGGGCAAAACAGGGGCGTATGGGACGGGGGCTGATATTCTTGAAGACCTAGCTGCTGAGGGGCACGATCTGCCCGCACGCGTGCTAGATTGGCGCGGTATGGCTAAGCTGAAAAGCACCTATACCGACGCGCTGCAAGACCATATCAACCCTGACACGGGGCG
>JAESRG010000202.1 GCA_016764785.1 Paracoccaceae bacterium | reverse complement strand
TACTTTGGCGGCAAGGAAATGATGAAAGCGGCATGATAACCAAACCCGATACACCTTAACTTAGCTGCAAATCTGTCCTGGAAAGCAGGACCACTTCACCGGTTAGGGAGGAAAACATGAAACAATCCAAATCTTGGTCCAAGCTACCGGTATTGGCAACAGTTGCTGCCGGAATGATCGCGGTTGGTTCCGCAGCCTCGGCGCAGGCATGGCTTGAAGAGCTTGAGCCACAAGTGCTGAAACTGGCTGATTTTTCGGGTAATCAGGACGCGAACTTCGGTCGCGCGATGGTCACATGGGAAGAAGCCATTACCGAATTTACCGGTGGGAAAATCACCTTTGAAAATTACTGGTCATCATCTTTGTTGGGCGCGCTCGACACTTTGTCTGGTGTTGGCGACGGTGTTGCCGATATCGGCCTGATTATTCCGTCTTATTTGCCAAATGAACTGCCTGTTGGTTCTTGGTTATTTGGCTTTGGCGGTGCTTTGAGTGGATCAACCGTGCATGATGTTGCGGCAGGTGGTGCGGCGGCGCTTGAAACCGTTTTAACCTTTGAGCCGTTAACCGCGGAATACGCCTCGCACAACATACGGGTGCTTCAGGCTACGGCAACGCCTGCATATAACCTGCTTTGTAATAAACCGATTTCGTCGCTCGAAGATGCTGCGGGTTTGCGCGGCCGTGCGATCGGAGCGGTGTGGTCCGATTCAGTCGAAGCGTTGGGCATGACTCCGGTCAGTATCGCATGGGGCGAGGCATATGAAGGCCTGCAACGTGGCGTGTTTGACTGTATGGTTATCAATCCAAACCAATATGTTGACGGCCTTGTCCTTAAGGACGTTGCGCCTGAATTCGTTCCGGTAACGCTGGCGCAGCTTCAGGCATCGACTTGGGTTATCAACCTTGATGTATGGAATGGTTTCCCTGTTGAGCTGCAAAACTTTATCACGCAGGAATCTGTGCGTTCGGCCTATAATATGTGGAATGGCTATATGCAGATCGAAGCGAAAGCCGGTGATTTGATCGCGGCGGGCGATGACGTGCACACTAATGATGTTTCGGCATTAGAGCCTGTTGTGGCTGCACAACGTGCTGCATCTGTTGCTGCCCTTGCAGACAATGCACCCGCAGCGATTACCGACCCTGATGCCTTTATTGAGGCATATCTGGGCCGGATCGCCTATTGGACTGCCGCACTTGAAGCTGATGGATATGCGGTTTCCGAGCGCACACCAGAGGCAATTCTGGAAGCTTTCAGCGGCTTGCGTGATGTTGATCTGTCGAACTTCTTTGCGAAGTTCAACGACGAGATTACCACGACTCTCCTGAAATAGGGGGATCACATCAGGCCCGGTTCTTTTTCGGGCCTGATGCTACTTGTTGGATTGAACAGAAGGGCGGTTACGTCGATGAATAATACAGACTTCCCTGTAAACAACAGGCTTGCGGGGCGAAAGCTTCCAGCCGTTATTCGTGCCATTGATCGGATGAGCATAATTTTTACCTATGGTGCGACGATCGGGTTGGTGATGCTGGCGCTGACTATTTGTGTGGATGTGATTGGCCGCGCATTCTTTAATTCGCCTTTACCCGGAACACTTGAAACCACCGCATACTGGTGGATGCCGGTACTGATTTTGCTGGCATTTGCAGATACAGAACGACGGCAGGAACATATTAAAGTCACGATTCTGCTTGATGCGTTACCGCCACGGATGCGTGGAATTGTTGAGGGCACGTTTGGCATTCTTGCCACAGGGCTTCTTGTGGCGCTGGCCTATTATACATTGCAGGACGCGCTGAAAAGTCTGGATTACCGGCAAGTGACCGCGTCAAAACCACCCATTTCGATCTGGCCATTCAAATTTGTGGCGGTTGCAGGCGTGGTGATGCTTAGCCTTCAAGTGGCCGCAACGACTTTCCGTCATTTTGCCGGTTTTTACCTTGAAGAAGACATCACAGATTCCGGGGAAAACATCGAATGAGAAAAACTATTGTGACCGATCTGAATGGTGCCGATAACCACTTCCGCGCCCATCGAGCCGCTCTGATTGTTTTTGTCATCAGTCTTGCCGTGGCCCTAATTGCCGTGATCGGAATGTTGTTTTTCGACCTTCCCAAACAAGCGGTTGGCGGTCTTGTGATTTTGCTGAGCATTGTGTTGCTGCTCATGGGGATTCCGGTTGGCATTGCGATGTTGGGGGCCGCGCTTTTAGGCCTATATGCATTAAGCGGTACACGGGTTATGACGTCTACAATGAAATCCTCGGTTTATAATGCCGCTGAATCGTGGTCATACAGCGTTATTCCGATGTTTATTCTTATGGGAATGTTGCTATGGAAATCCGGCCTTACGGCCTCGGCGTTTGAAACGGCACGACGTTGGTTTGGCTGGATGCCGGGGGGGCTTGCTGTCGCAACAAATTTTGCCGGCGCTGCGCTGGCGGCCAGCAGCGGCAGCACAATTGGCATTACCTATGCGATTGGTCGCGTTTCCATCCCCGAAATGCTTAAATCTGGATACGACCCAAAGCTTGCGGTTGGCAGTGTTGCCGCTGCGGGAACGCTGGGGCAGATCATTCCGCCAAGTCTTTTGCTGGTGGTTTATGCGGGGGCGGCCTCGGTACCGGTTGGTCACCAGCTTTTGGCCGGAGTGGTGCCAGGGCTTATTCTTGCGGTGTCATTTGCATTGATGATTATTATACGTGCATGGCTTAACCCGTCGATAGCACCGCGCGTGGATATGAGCGAAATCACTTGGCGGATGCGTTTCCAATCGCTCGCCAGTGTCATTCCGATCGCAATTGTCGTTCTGATTGTAATTGGCGGTCTGCTTGGTGGAATATTTACGGCCACAGAGGCCGGTGTATTCGGCATGTTGGCGGCGCTGATATTCGGCGTGGCCCATCAGCTGAGGCACGGCAGCAACTGGCGCGGCGCCATCAAAATGGTTCACGAATCGATTATCGGCGCCCTGACAGGGACCGCCTCAGTCTTTCTGCTGATTGTCGGTGTTGAAGTTTTGACCCGAGCAATGGCACTTAGTCAGGTGCCGAATGCGCTGGCCATGGGGATAGTTGATATGGGCCTTGGTCGCGTGGAACTGCTGCTGGTTCTGGTTCTGGTTTACCTGTTTTTGGGCATGTTCATGGACACATTGGCGATGATGCTTTTGACCATTCCTGTACTGCTCGCGCCTCTTACTGCCGTTGGCGTTGATCCGTTGTGGTTCGGGGTCTTCATCGTGATTATGGCCGAAGTAGGGTTGCTAACGCCCCCCTTGGGAATTCTGACATTTATCGTGCACCGAATAGCCATGGACCCGGATACAAATCTGGGGCATGAAATTTCACTTGGAACAGTATTCAAAGGTGTGATGCCTTTTGCGATTACGGCAATGCTGGTTATTTTGCTGCTTATTTTTGTGCCAAGTGTTGTTACATGGTTACCGGGCCCCAGTATCGGATTTTGATAACGTATCAGGTCTGGTAGGTGCGGAGCTTGGCGACGTTAAAAAAGAAATGTCTGTGGGTGGGTTGATGCCGTTCGGGTACGGGCCGTTGATCTGCGCGGCCAGTGGCTCAAATCAGATCAGGTCTCCGGCATTGTCCGCAATGGCAAACGCTGGCAGGATGGGCTGACTTGGAACATGATCGACAAAGATGTGACAGAGATCAACAAAGTAATTTCCAAGACTGAAAGTCACCTGCCCGAGCATCTGGTATATCGCATTGCGGCACTACCTGAATTGCGGGAAAGATTCCTCGCGATTCCACCTGAGCGCAGGACTGGGCCGGTTATTGTGACCAAACGTTCCCAACTTCGTTCCAACAAAAAGGACTGAATCATGCAACCTATTGAAAACATTGGTTGGGGAACCTGGATTCGAACCAGGACTAACAGAGTCAGAGTCTGTGGGTCTACCGTTAACCTATTCCCCAGCGTTATGGGCAGGATTTAGACAAGCCACGGCCTCGGGTCAAGGGGGCAATCGTTGAAAATACTTGCTATCTGCACAGGGCTGTGCGACCAATTCGCCATGAGAAACCTGATTTGCATTTGTGGAATTTGCATTATCTGCTGACATAACGTCCGCGGCGGGTTCTTTTTGTTTCCAAATCTTTGATGAAATGTTAGGCCCGCCGCAGAAGAATTGCGTTTGGAAAACCTATGACCGAGATCAAGCTTTATAATACCAAAACCCGCAGCAAAGAAAACTTTGCGCCGATTGATCCAAAAAATGTGCGGATGTATGTCTGCGGGCCAACGGTTTATGATCGGGCCCATATTGGCAACGCGCGGCCTGTCGTGGTTTTCGATGTGCTGTTCCGGTTGCTGCGGCATGTTTATGGCGCTGACCACGTCACCTATGTGCGTAATTTCACCGATGTTGACGATAAGATTAACGCCAAAGCCGCTGAAGCGGGTCGCAATATTCGCGACATCACCGATGAGACCATCGCGTGGTATCACGAAGATATGGATGCCCTAGGCACCCTGCGCCCGACCCACGAGCCTCGCGCGACGGAATACGTTCCGCAGATGATCACGATGATTGAGGGGCTGATTGCCTCGGGGAATGCTTATGCCGCTGACGGGCATGTGCTGTTTGACGTGAATTCATATGATGCTTACGGCGCGTTGTCTGGTCGCAAGCTGGAAGATATGCGGGCTGGGGTACGGGTTGAGATCGCAGATTACAAACGTGACCCGATGGATTTTGTGTTGTGGAAACCCTCAACCGGCGATCAACCGGGGTGGGATTCTCCGTGGGGGTTTGGGCGTCCGGGTTGGCATATTGAATGTTCGGCCATGTCGCTGGACCTGCTGGGCGAGACGTTCGACATTCACGGCGGCGGGCTTGATCTGCAATTTCCGCACCATGAAAACGAGATCGCGCAAAGCTGCTGTGCCAACCCTGACGGGGGCTTTGCGAATGTCTGGATGCATAACGAGATGTTGCAGGTTGAGGGCAAGAAGATGTCCAAATCCTTGGGCAATTTCTTTACGGTCAAAGACCTGCTGGACCAAGGCATCCCGGGGGAGGTTATTCGGTTTGTGTTGCTAAGCACGCATTACCGGTCACCGATGGACTGGACCGAGAAGAAAGTTGCGGAGGCAGAGGCAACGTTGCGAAAATGGCGCGAATTAACCAAGGGCATTGAGCCCTCGGTTAATCCGGCCTCGACGGTTGTCGAGGCTTTGGCCGATGACTTGAATACTGCGGGAGCTATTGCAGCGTTGCATGCGTTAGCGAGGGAAGGTGATTTGTCTGGACTGAAAGCTTCAGCGAGGTTTATTGGGTTATTGAAGAGGCCACTAACTATTGCCGGCCTTGGTGAAGATATTACTGCTGTGGCTAGGGAATTTAATAGCAAATCAACAACCGCGCGCTCTGACTTTCTTGCACCGTTTATGGGACTAAAAGAGCCTTTTGTCGGGTTGTTGAACCAAAAAGCCTCTTTTGACGCTATTCTGAGTCAATTGGATACGGCGCAATCAATTGCTAACCAATATAGTCAGGTACAAAAAATACTCGAATATGGGGAACATATCGATCCAATTGCTATTAAGACTATTGCCGAGTTGCAGCCGATAGTCGAAGAAATGATAATCATGGAAAATGCTGAAACTCTAGTTCGACAGTATCGGGATGCGATCAATAAAGCACGCTTAGTTCGCGATTTTGCGATGTCTGATACGCTTCGGGATGCTTTGCTGGCAGCTAAGTATGAAGTAAAAATTGCTAAAGAAGGCGTTGAAATCACCAAAACCAGCGGCTCAGATTCGTTCAAACTGGAGGCCCTAAAATGACCCATATCACAAAGGGCAGTGCCCGAGACTGGGAAGGTGTTTGCAACGGTTTGGCTGTGAACAAGGCTTCCAAAAACGCTCC
>JAESRG010000201.1 GCA_016764785.1 Paracoccaceae bacterium | reverse complement strand
ATCCTTGACCGGGCCAGCTTTAAGGTTGAACTTGGGCAATCTTTGGGCATTCTGGCCGCAAATGGCACCGGCAAAACAACTTTGATGAACATGATGGCCGGCTTGGAAAAGCCCGATGAAGGCACGATCACCCGCACGTCACGCATTTCATTCCCGCTGGGGTTTATGGGCGGGGTTGTTAACACCCATAGCGCGGCCGAAAACGCCCGGTTTATCGCACGGCTCTATGGACTGGACCCTGACTATGTCGAAGCGTTTTGCAGATACTTGTCATCAATAGATGAATATTTCGACCAGCCCCTAAAAATTTATTCGTCCGGCATGCGTGCCAAATTTTCATTCTCGCTGCTGCTTGCGCTTGAATTCGATATTTATCTTATCGATGAAGGGATGCCCGGTAGTACAGATGCCGAATTCAACCGCAAAGCGGGCAATGTTCTACACGATAGATTGACGAAGTCATCGGTTGTTATAGTATCCCATAGTCCGCATATCCTTGAAAAATACTGCAACACCGCTGCGGTATTACGCGACGGTATATTGTATAATTTCGACACTCTGGAAGAAGCAAAGCAGCTATATGACTATGACGAACAGTAATCCTCCAGATTCAAACCCACTGGTCAACAAAACGCGGCCAAATTCTCCCGAACCCGGCACACCGGCCTATAAACGTATGGCGCGCCGCAAAGCGGTTCGCATGGGGCTGAACCCGACGAGCGGTGAAGACGCAGTCAGGATGCTGCAGGAGCGCGGCTTCGACATCACCAATGACCGTGTTTCAATGCTGGATGCAACCGGTGCGGCGCAAGAAGGCACAACACCCAATCTGCCAGCAAAAGTCAAACCTGTTGCGGTTACAGAATCCGGTGGAAAAAAACCTCCGTCAGGGATGATCAGTGAAGCTGAACGTATGGCCGATATCAAGAAAATCCAGCGGTCTATCGCGCGACGCCGTCAGCGCAAATTTTTACTTGTGACGCTACGGTTACTTTTCTTTGTCGGAATTCCGACCTATTTATGTGGAAATTACTATTTTAATTATGCCACCGAAATGTATGAAGTCCAAACCGAAATGGTTATCCAAAAAGCCGATGGGGGCGGTGGTGGTGGCGGGCTTGGCGGACTTCTCGCCGGAACCGGCCTAGCCAATTCAGAAGATTCCACAATTGTTCAGGGGTTCCTTACCTCAAGGGAAGCGATGTTGAAACTTGACGCTGAACTTGGATTCATCGCACATTTCCAGCAAGATTTTATTGATGATATTCAACGTCTCCCAGAAGATTCAACCCTTGAGGACGCCTATGTAAAATACAAAAAATACATAAATATCGGGTTTGATCCCAGCGAAGGTGTTATCCACATGTCGGTGATCAGCATTGACCCCGCGACGGGAACCGCGTTTTCGCTTGCGTTGATACGGTTTGCCGAGGAACGCGTTGACCGGCTTTCTGCGCCAGTGCGCGAAGATCAAATGCGAGGGGCATTTACAAGCTATGCAAAGGCGGAGCAAGGCGTTCTTGATGCTCAACAATCTGTTCTTGAGCTGCAACAAACGCGGGGCGTATTAAGCGCTGATGCCGAGATATCCGCACAAATGAGCATCATTGGCAATCTAGAATCATTGCTGGAAAATAAACGCCTTAATCTGGCTGAGATTAATGCAAATGCTCAGCCAAATTCAGCTCGTGCCAATGCGCTGAGCGCTGAAATTGGCCGGCTGGCTGATCGGATTACCGAACTGCGCGGGAACTTGATTGGTACAAATAACGCCACGGTTTCCTTAGCCCGGATCAGCGGAGAGCTGCGGATCGCTGAATCCGAGCTGACCATGCGTCAGGTTTTGCTGCAACAGGCGCTGACCCAATTGGAAACCGCGCAAATCGAGGCCAACCGGCAGACCCGTTATCTTAGTCTTGGCGTCTCGCCAATTGCGCCGGATGTACCGACACATCCCAGAAAGCTGGAAAACACTGCCCTGGCGTTCATCGTCTTTCTGGGCCTCTATATATTTGTATCATTAACGATCTCGATCCTTCGGGAACAACTCAGTGCCTAACACATATGCGGCGGGCTAAGCCACTTGGCCAGCCGCATATCCTGACGCCCAAGCCCATTGAAAATTGTATCCACCAAGCCAGCCGGTAACGTCGACGACCTCGCCCACAAAGAACAGGCCGGCAACTTTTTTGGCCTGAAGGGTTTTTGCATTCAATTCATTCGTATCGACGCCGCCACGGGTTACCTCTGCGGTCCGATATCCTTCAGATCCGGCGGGAGTTACTTTCCAAGATTGCAACACCGCTACCAATTTGGACACATGTGCCGCAGACATATCCGCAATATTTCCGTCATATCCGAATGCTGCGGCAATATCTTGCGCCAATCGTTTCGGGAGATGCTTTGCCAAAACGGTTTGCACAGCTTGCCGCCCCGCACGTTGTTTTTCAGCCATTATTTCGGTTTGAAAATCAATACTCGGCATCAATCGCAGTGTTAGGCTCTCACCAGCTTCCCAATAACTGCTAATCTGCAGGATCGCCGGACCCGAGAGGCCGCGATGCGTAAACAGCATATCTTCATCAAAGCTTGCCCCCCTGCACGACACGCTGACGGGCACGGCAATACCTGCTAAGCCCCGGAAACGTTCAAGGTCAGCATCGGAGAAAGTGAGCGGCACCAAAGCCGCCTGCGTATCGATAATTGCCAACCCAAATTGCTGGGCAAGCTCATAGCCAAATCCGGTCGCCCCGGTTTTCGGTATCGACTTGCCGCCACAAGCGACAACCAATGAATCGGCCTCGAACACCCTGTCCGTGGTGGTAACTTGAAAACCACCATCCGTTTTACGAACCGCGCTAATGTGTGTCCCCAGTCTGAGATCCACTCCTGCGTTTTTCATCTGCTTATCGAGCATGTCGATAATTTGTCGAGCCGACCCGTCGCAAAATAATTGCCCGCGCGCCTTTTCATGCCAATCAATATTGTAGCGCCCCAAAAGCTCGATGAAATCTCGCGGCTGGTACCCGCTGAGGGCGGAAATGGCGAATCGTGTATTCTGAGATAAAAAGTTCTGGGCAGAGACATCCAGATTGGTAAAATTACACCGCCCCCCCCCTGAAATACGGATTTTCTCACCCAGTTTTTTTGCGTGATCCAGCACCAAAACACGCCGCCCGCGTTGCCCGGCGACAGCTGCACACATCATGCCGGCAGCACCTGCACCAATAATAATAACGTCAAATTTTTTAGTCATGATACCTCAACCAGCTTCAAGACCCTTTATCTGCCCGAATTTCGGCACGATGCAAACACTTACCTGCAAATTTCCCCTTGCAGAGCCAAACCTGCCCGACTAAAAGGCGGGAGCTGTTGGGGCGTGGCCAAGTGGTAAGGCAATGCTTTTTGGTAGCATGTATCGTAGGTTCGAATCCTACCGCCCCAGCCAGCTTATTTCCAGATTTCAAGTGCATGGGTTTAGGCGCTGGAAAACCGCGTTTTTTCAGCAGATTGCCGGCATGGGTTTACTGAAGAGACGCTTTAACGGCGGCAACAATGGCCTACCTGTGGCCAAGCCTCGGTTAGCCTTTCCAGCCGGTACGCATAGTTTGGATTGAGCAGAATCCGGTTCCGACGGGTGGTCGCTCTCAGAGCGTGGCAACAAATTCGCGCTGTGCTTCTAGTCAACCGGCAGTTTATGGCGCAGCAGCCAGTTCGAGGTCAGGCCGATGGGCTGGCGTCCCTCGATAATCATGCGAACAAATTTCGGTGCCAGCAACGCCCATTCCGTAACCTGCTGGATACGGTGTTTGGACGTTGATTCTTTGGCCGCAATTTCGTTCAGGGCTTTGCCCGACTTGATCATTGCCAGCCAATGATGTGCGTTCGCGATATTGCGGATCAGGGCCTCGCCAAGTTCGGGTGATTTATCCCCGATGACCAGTCTGATTTCGACACCGCATTTACGTGTCTGGAAGGGTCTTGTGATGAGCGTTGCATCCTGGTTCAGGCGATCCGGGTCGATTTGCAGCAGATTGACTAATGCATCGGTATCCAACCGGATCTGCATATTGCCAGCGGCGATGTCGATCTGCTCGATCAAGGCAAACAATTTCTTCTGATATCAGATCTTTTACCATCGCCGGTGTTGCCGCGATGGCCAGATGCTCCTGCATCGTTTTGGTAATCTGCTGCTCCAGCGGCATTGCCGGCAACCGCTAGCCCGACAGGTCTTTCTCCCCCGCCCGTTTTACCAGACGATGCGAGACATAATAACGATGGCGTTTGCCCGTTTACCGGAATAGCTCGGCGTTAAACAATCTCCGGTTTCGTCAAAGAGCTTACTAATCAGCGGCGAAGGCTCTTTCGCCTTTTTCCATCACCCCGTTTGTATGCTGCTTTTGTCTGCAATTGTGCCTGAATAGTATCCCAACGGGTTGGCTCGATACTCGCGCTGTGCAGACCTTCATAGGTTTTGAACGGCTGGGTTACGGCATCTGCCGCATCAAGCCGGCCAACGAGCTTGGCAAAACCTCCCAGGCCAGCACAGATTGCATAAAGCTGGTCGACAGATGTTTGACCATCGTTCGATCGAACGATTTTTGCCATTCGGTACGGGTTTCTGCGCGGGTGGAAACGATCACAATTGTGGTTTTCTCAGCCACTATTTTGCCCCGTTAATACCGGCATTTATCCGGTACACAGTAACCCCGTCGCGTGGTGATTTGGAGGTCACGATCAGATGCCCTTCTTTTCGCAAACCTGACAACGCTGCCCGCACCGTGTGTTTTTGCCAACCAAGTGATTTGCAAATAGTTGGCGTACGCGCACCCTTCGGCATCTTCAACAGCGCGATCAACCGGACCTTTTTGGTCCGGCGGGGTTTGGGCGAAGCAGATGTTTAAGAACCTGTGCCCTCAAGGTTAATAGCCTGTGGTTTGGGCGGAATATGGTTGGTAGCATTTGTCATGTTGTTCACCCTTCAACTGGCCGGGCAAACCGCGATCAACGGTTCTGTCGCGGCCAACATCGGGATGACCTTTTTTATTTCAGTCCGGAGAGACGTTGCGAGGTTTTCCAATACCATCAAAGTACAGCGCAGCGATTGTCCTTCCACCGCCATGCCAGCATCATCCTCCAGCAAACCCGTGAGATCGGCAAATACCCTGAGAATAGCATCGCGAATTCGGTCCTTGTCCATGGAACCACACACGCTTGCCACAGCCTAGATGTCCAGTCAAAATAACAGGAACGGCCCAGAGTCGACCTTTAATGGCTTTCTAATGTCCCACATTGCGGTGCCGCAAAGCGGACACTGGAACAATATTTTCGCGGCCCTAAGGTCAGATACGCCGGCAAAACGTCTTACACATGGCAATCCCCCCAAAAAATAGTAGCGTTTGAAAGTAGAATTTCTTTTACCGTAACGGACGAGGAGATTCTGAGGAAACAGTCCAAATATAGCGATGCTCAAATCATGAGCATATTGAAACAAGCAGAGAGCGGGGACCCTGTTACTGAGCTTTGCCGCGAGCATAGTATGAGCAACGCGAGCTTTTACAAATGGCGGTCAAAGTTTGGCGGCATGCCCTCTCGGTGATTGCATACAATCACCTGCCGGGTAATAGATGCATCGCTGATTTCGCGAATGAAGGTGCTGGAAGAGGAGAACAAACGCCTCAAGAAAATGTATGCCCAGAAGAGCATGCAGGCCGATCTATTGAAGGAAGCACTTGGAAAAAAGTGGTGAGGCCGTCCATTGCCTGGCAGGGTATTGCGTAGCAACACACAAGAGGGACTGCGCAAAGAGATGGCCCAGTGGGCCGTGAAGTGGTCCTGCAAAATCGGACAGTCAGTTAAGGTGTATTCCAACCTAATGAAGGAATACAGAAATGACGAAGAGACGGAAGTTTTCAGACCAGTT